>DASVWT010000303.1:0-6952 GCA_036393055.1 Steroidobacteraceae bacterium | reverse complement strand
CACCGCGGAGCAGAATGTGCCGCCGCAGGCGCATGCCCCGGTGCAACCGCGTCCGGCGGGGCCGCGTCACGTGCGCGCGCCCAGGGTTCCGCTGCCCGGCGGCGCGCCGCAAGCGGCGCATCTGGCGCGGCAGGCTGCCGCGGCCGAGGCCAACCCCACCTGGGCCGCCACCCTGGAGCGCATCGCGAACAGCGTGGTCTCGATCAACGTCGATGAGGTCCGCGCCTTCGATACCGACTGGAACGAGACCGCGCAGGCGACCGGCTTCGTAGTCGACGCCAAGCGCGGCATCATTCTGACCAACCGTCACGTGGTCACCCCGGGGCCGGTTACGGCCGAGGCGGTATTCCTCGACCGCGAAGTGGTACAGCTCCGTCCCATCTACCGCGATCCAGTGCACGACTTCGGCTTCTATCAGTACGACCCGAAGAAGCTGCACTACATCCAGCCGAAGGCGCTGCAGCTCTATCCGCAAGGCGCGCAGGTCGGCCGGGAGATCCGGGTGGTAGGCAACAATGCCGGCGAGCAGCTCTCGATCCTCGCCGGTACGCTCGCCCGGCTCGACCGGCAGGCCCCGGATTACGGCTTCGGCAAGTACAACGACTTCAACACCTTCTACCTGCAGGCGGCTTCGGGGACTTCAGGCGGCTCTTCCGGGTCGCCGGTGATAGACATCCAGGGCCGGGTGGTTGCGCTCAACGCCGGTGGCGCCGACAATGCCGCATCGAGCTTCTACCTGCCGCTCGAGCGGGTGCAGCGGGCGCTGAAGCTCATCCAGGAAGGCAAGCCGGTCACCCGCGGCACGCTCTACACGGTATTCAACTACACGCCCTACGATGAGCTGGAGAGGCTGGGGCTGCCGCTCGATGTCGAGACGGCGGTGCGCAAGCGGTTCCCTCAGCTCACCGGCATGCTGGTGATCTCCAGCGTGCTGCCGGGGACGCCGAGCGCGCTGGCGCTGCAGCCGGGGGACATCCTGCTGCGGGTCAATGGGCGCTACGTGACCACGTTCGATCCGCTCGAGCAGATCGTCGACTCATCGGTCGGGCGGCAGATCCACCTGGAGGTCGAGCGGGGCGGCCAGCCGGTCTCGGTGACCCTGCCCGTCGGCGACCTGACCGCGATCACGCCGAGCAGCTACGTGCAGTTCGGCGATGCCGTCGTCAACACGCTCTCCTACCAGGAGGCGCGCCAGCTCAACGTGCCGCCGCGCGGGGTGTTCGTCGCGAATCCCGGCTATGTGTTCGGCGCCGCCGGGATACCGCGTGGCGCGGTGATCCGCGAAGTCGATTCCACGCGGATCGATGGCCTCGGCGATTTCCGGCGGGCGCTCGGGCGCCTGGGCAACGGCGACTACGCCAACGTCCGTTACACGACGGTCGATGATCCCAACGGCAGCCAGCTCGGCTCCTTCCGCATGGACCGGCTGTGGTACCCGGCGGACGATTGCGTGCGGGACGACACTCTGGGCACCTGGCCCTGCACGCCGCTCGCCGCCGGGCCGACACCGAAGGCCGATCCGCCGAGCTCCACGCGCTTCCCGAAATATCCGGATCCGCGGCTCACTGCTCTGGCGCCGTCGTTGGCACAGGTAACCTTCAGCATGCCGTACTCGGTCTCCGGCGTGACCGAGCACTTCTATCACGGCACGGGCCTCGTGGTGGATGCGCAGCGCGGCCTGGTGGTCGTCGACCGCGATACGGTGCCGGTGTCGCTCGGTGACGTTACGGTGACCTTCGCGGGTACCCTGCAGGTGCCCGGCCGGGTCGTGTACGTCAACCCCCTGCATAACTACGCCATCGTCGCCTACGATCCGAAGCTCATCGGCACGACTCCCGTGAAGTCCGCGACTCTCAAGCCGGAAAAGCTGACCCCGGGTCAGCCGATCTGGGTGGTGGGATTGGGCGGCGACAGCCAGATGCACGCGCGCGCCACCGAGATCGCCAGCATCGATCCGCTGTCGCTGCCGCTGTCGCGCACCATGCGCTTCCGAGACACCAACATCGAGACCATCGGCCTGGTGAACCCGCCGAGCGATTTCGACGGAGTGCTCACCGACGCCGCGGGTAACGTGCTCGGCACCTGGTCGAGCTTCGCCTACGACAGCGCGAACGGCGTCGCCCAGGCGCTGCGCGGCGTGCCGATCGATATCGTCGCCGCGATGGTCGACCGCGTGCGCAACGGACGACCCCTGCACTCGCTCGATGTCGAGCTCGATCCCGAGCCGCTCGCCAGCGCGCGGCAGATGGGCCTCTCTGCGCAATGGACCTCCAGGCTCGCGGCGGACAGCCCTACGGCGCGACAGGTGCTGACGGTAGTCCGCACCGTCGGCGGCTCGCCGGCCGCCTCGCTGCTGCTACCGGGCGATCTCGTGCTGGCGCTCGACGGCGAGGTGGTCACCGAGTTTCGCGAGGTCGAGCGGGCCGCCGCCGATCGGACCGAGGTACAGGTGACGGTATGGCGGGGAGGAGGTGAGCAGACGCTCACCGTGCCCACGGTCGCGCTATCCGGGGCAGGGCTCGAGAGAGTGGTGCAATGGGCGGGTGCGACGCTGCAGGCTCCCTTCCAGTCCATGCGGGCGCAGCGCGGCATCCCTCCCGTCGGCGTTTATATCGACTACTTCGCGTACGGCTCGCCCGCCGCACGGTATGGGCTCTTCCCGGGACGACGCATCGTACAGGTCGATGGCAAGCCGACGCCTGATCTGGACGCGTTCATCAAGGCGGTCGCTGGACGTCCTGACCGCTCTTCATTGCGACTGACGACGATCACTTGGAACAATGCTCCCAGCGTGATCACACTCAAGCTCGACAAGCATTACTGGCCTGCCTATGAGCTGCTCAGGACCCTCGAGGGCTGGACCCGGCGTTCCATTGATTGAAGCGTGCCTGATGCTGAGTCAAGCTGTCGTAAAAATGCAACGCCTGCCCTGAACTGTGGATCACGTCCGGCGTGATCCGAGGATCGATGCCGCGGGCTTGCTAGAATCCGCATCATCATGGTTCGAGTGGTCAGAGCTACCCAGGTCGAGATCGAGACCGCCGTGCAGGCGCTGCGCGACGGCGAGCTCGTGGCATTCCCGACGGAGACGGTCTACGGCCTGGGGGCCAACGCCCAGAATCCCGCCGCTGTCCGCAAGATCTTCGAGGCGAAGGGCAGGCCGAGCAACCATCCGGTCATCGTGCATCTCGACACCCCGCGATTCCTGCCCAGGTGGGTGCGGGAGGTGCCCGATGCTGCCATGAAGCTCGCCGAGCGCTTCTGGCCGGGACCGCTCACCATGGTGATGCCGCGCGCAGCCAACGTTCATGACGTCGTGACCGGCGGTCAGGACACCGTTGCCATCCGCGTGCCGTCGCATCCGATGGCGCAGCAGCTGCTGACGGCCTTCGGCGGCGGGATCGCGGCACCCTCGGCCAACCGCTACGGCAAGCTCTCGCCGACACGCGCCGAGCACGTGCGCGAGGAGTTCGGCGAGCAGGTCAAGGTGATTCTCGACGGCGGGGAGTGTCAGATCGGACTGGAGTCGACGATCATCGCCTTCCAGGCTCAAAGCGTCCGGCTGCTGCGCCCTGGCGCGATCACCGCGGCACAAATCCGCGGGGTGATCGGGGAGCTGCTAATCGGTGCGGACGTCGAGTCACCGCGCGTCCCTGGGGGCACCTCATCGCATTACGCGCCTACGACTCCGATGACCATCGTGCCGTCCGGTGAGATCGACGCACGCGCCGCGGCGCTTTCCGAAGGCGGGCGTCGCGTAGCGGTGCTCGCGCAGCGATTGCCGCTCAAGGCCCACAAGTACGTGACGTGGATCAACGCGGGCCGGCGGCCGGAGCAGTACGGACACGATCTGTACAACAACCTGCGTACGCTGGACAAGGCGGGCTGCCAGCAAATCCTGGTTCAGGATGTGCCGGACGGCGAGCGCTGGACCGCGATCCGCGACCGGCTGGTGCGCGCGGCAACGAGCGTCAGCGAGAGCGACGACAGCGGCACGATGGCGGTACTTCCTTAATTGGCGCAAAGACGCCTGACGGCGCTTTGCGCGGCCAGCTACTTGACCCCGTTCGATCTCGCGGCCCAGGGTACGGCCCTGGGCCGCTTAATAACTTGCTGTTAACGTTCGCCATATGACCCGATCGCAGCGCGCGCGCTACCTTGATCCTTTCCAGCCGGCGGAGGTCCGGCGGCTGGTCCGTCAGTTCGGCTCGCCGCTGGTCATTCTCGATTGCGAGCGGGTGCGGGTGCAGTACCGCAAGCTGCGCGCCGCGCTGCCGGGTGTAGACCTGCACTATGCGCTGAAGCCCATGCCGCACGCGGCGGTGGTGCGCACCATATTGACCGAGGGGGGCTTTCTCGACCTCGCGACGACCGGCGAGATACACCTCGTGCGGCGCCTCGGCGTCACACCGGACCGCTGTATCCATACTCATCCGATCAAGCGGCCTCAGGACATCCGCAACGCGATCGATTTCGGTGTCCGCACGTTCGTGGTCGACAACCCCGACGAGGTGCGCAAGTTCGAGCGGCTGGCGGATCGGATCGAGCTGCTGCTGCGGGTCTCCTTCCGCAGCCCGGGCGCAATGTGCGACCTGTCGCGTAAGTTCGGGTGCGATCCGGAGGACGCGTTGGCGTTGGCGCGGGTCGCGGCGGAGCTCGGCATCACCGTGCGCGGCATGTCCTTCCACGTCGGCTCGCAGGCGGCGGACTCGGCGAAGCACGTGGAGGCCATTCTCGCCTGCGCGAAGCTCATGGCCGCGGGCCGCAAGGCGAAGCTCGGGCCGCTCGACACCCTGGACATCGGAGGAGGCTTCCCCATCGACTATGCCCAGCCGGTGCAGGATATCGGCAGGTTCTGCGAGCCGCTGCGCGAGGCGCTGGCGAAGCTCCCCAGGAAAGTCCGCGTCATCGCCGAGCCCGGCCGTTACATCGTGGGGCCGGCGGTGATCGGTGTCGCCTCAGTCATGGGCCGGGCGCGCCGCGAGGGGCACTGGTGGTACTACCTGGACGACGGGCTCTACGGTTCCTACAGCGGGCAGCTGTACGACCATGCGCGCTATCCCGTCGAGCCGCTGCGCGACAGCGAGGAGCGGCTGCCTTCGGTGCTGGCGGGGCCGACGTGCGACAGCATCGATGTCATCGCGGAAAACCTGATGCTGCCGAAGCTCGAGGCCGGCGACCTCATCGTGGGCAGAGCCATGGGCGCCTACACGTGGGCCAGCGCTTCGGAGTTCAACTTCTTCCCCAAGGCGACAGTGGTCGCGGTGAATGGCACACCGGGCGACACCGGTACCGTGATGCCCTTCCCGCTATAGGCATTCGCCCCAAATCGCCGGCCACTGCACATCGCTCTCGCGAGCGGTGCCGTACAATGGACGCCCATGAGCTGCCTCGGGAGCCGGCTTGATCCGTAACGTCGTTTTCGACATCGGTTGGGTGTTCGTCCATCTCAATCACCGGCCTTTCCTCGACTTCCTGTCCGCTCATGGCGCCGACGCTCCCGATCTCGATTCGGTGCTGGCGCGCATCGCGCTCGAGGATCATGAGTGCGGGCGCATGGACGGCCAGGGGCTGCTCGAGCGCTGCGCCGCGATTGCCTCGCGCCCCATGAGCCGCGAGGCGGCGCACGCGAGCTGGGTGGACATGTTCGAGCTGCAGCCGAGAATGGTGGAGCTCGCCCGGCGCTTGAGCGAGCATTACCGTGTCTATCTGCTTTCGAACATCGGCGATCTGCACTGGACGCATCTCTCGCGCGAATACCAGCTGCACAGCATCGGTCACGGGGCGCTGCCCTCCTTCGTGGCCGGCGTGATGAAGCCGCACGATGGCATCTATGTCGAGGCCGAGCGGCGTTTCTCGTTGACACCGGCGGAAACGGTGTTCATCGACGATCGCGCGGAAAACATCGAGGCCGCGCGCCGCCGCGGCTGGCATGGCATCGTGCACAGCGGTTATGACACGACGATCGGGGCGCTGCGGAGCCTCGGGGTCGAATGCTGACATGAAGACCGAAGCCAAGGCCTCCGTCCCCGAGACGGCCATTCACCGGCAGGTGGCCGCCGCGAAGGCCGGCCGCGAGCCGCGGGTCGTCGCGCGCCTGTTCTCCGGATGGGTGGTGTTCGGAGAACGGCAGTTCCTGCGCGGCTACGTGCTGCTGCTTCCCGATCCGGTGGTGCCCAGCCTCAATGCTCTCGGCGCGCACGAGCGCTCGCTTTTCCTGCAGGACCTGGCGCGGCTCGGTGATGCAGTGCTCAAGGTGACCGGAGCCGAGCGCATCAACTACGCCATCCTCGGCAACCTCGAGCCCGCGCTGCATGCTCATGTCATCCCCCGCTATGCCGACGAGCCGGAGAATCGACGGACGGCGCACCCATGGTCGTACGACTGGGAGGCCGCGCCGCTCTTCGAGCGCGCCGCCCACCAGGAGCTCGCGGAAGGGCTGCTGAAAGAGCTTGCGCGCATGGGCGTCACGAAGCCGATGCGCTTCGATCCGGGCGCCAACACAGACGCGACGGCCTGATTTTTGCGCTGCGCCGAGCCGGCCGGCGCGCGAGCTGATGTTCGCCCGGTACGACTCACCATTGCGCCGCCGCGCTTGCGATCCTCCACGCTCAAGCTTACGCTAGACCGGTTGCGGTGGCGCGCTGTCCGGCAGCACCTATACCACCGGCGCCGTCAGCGCCAATTGCACCGTAACGGCGAGCTTCGCAGCCGCGTTTACGTGGGTCAGCGGCTCCAACACGGCGGACGCCGCCAATGGCAACGCGTGGAGCGATGCGGCGTCTTCTTCGAAGTCATTCCCTCATGCGTTTCAGTGCCTGATCCAACCGATCTCGCGTGCGGTCACCGGCCCGACGCGCTCATCCGCGAGACCGTCGGGCATGCGTGCTTCCGTGGGGCTGAGCGGCGTCCTGACGGCCATGATCTCGGCCAGCCGCTGCGGATAGCGGGG
>DASVWT010000302.1:0-7339 GCA_036393055.1 Steroidobacteraceae bacterium | reverse complement strand
GAGCACCGCCATGCACAGATTGAAGATGGTCTGCTTGGCGCCGCAGGACACCAGTACCTGCGAGCGCTCGTACTGGATGCCATTGTCGCGGGCGAACTTCGCGATGATGGCATCCTTGAGCTCGTTGATGCCTTCGACATTCGTATAGCGCGTGAACCCGCTGCGAATGGCGTCGACGCCGGCCTGCGCGATCGGT
Organism: Steroidobacteraceae bacterium; assembly: GCA_036393055.1. Taxonomy (GTDB): domain Bacteria; phylum Pseudomonadota; class Gammaproteobacteria; order Steroidobacterales; family Steroidobacteraceae; genus 13-2-20CM-66-19. The sequence goes on along the minus strand of DASVWT010000302.1, from coordinate 7,143 downwards.
ACCGGAGTGTCGAAATCTGGCTCCCCCGCGCCCAGGCCAATGACGTCTTTGCCCTCGGCCTTGAGGCGGGCGGCTCGAGCGGTGACGGCAAGCGTAGGCGAGGGCTTGACGCGCTGGACGCGTCGTGAGACGGATAGGGTCACGTGTATTCCTGTGGTTCACCGAAAAGGGGCGGGCGCCACTATATTAAGGGATCGCGGCGATCCCCACCATTACGGCGCGGTAAGACGCGCACGCACAGCGGCAGGAGCGGCATGGAACAGATTCCCTTCAAACTCGAGGCGGCCTTCGAGCCCTCGGGCGATCAGCCCGAGGCGATCGCGAAGCTCGTCGAGGGCCTGCGCGACGGTTTGAGCGCGCAGACTCTGCTCGGCGTCACCGGCAGCGGCAAGACTTACGTGATGAGCCAGGTGATCGAGCGCATGCAGCGTCCCGCCCTCGTGTTGGCGCACAACAAGACGCTCGCGGCGCAGCTCTATGGCGAGTTCCGCGGCTTTTTTCCACATAACGCGGTGGAGTACTTCGTCTCCTACTACGACTACTACCAGCCGGAAGCGTACGTGCCATCCTCCGATACCTATATCGAGAAGGACGCCTCCATCAACGAGCACATCGAGCAGATGCGGCTCTCCGCCACCAAGGCGCTGCTCGAGCGTCCGGACTCGATCATCGTCGCCACCGTCTCCTCGATCTACGGCCTGGGCGATCCGCAGGCCTACCTCGCCATGATCCTGCACCTCGATCGCGGGGATCGCATCGATCAGCGCAAGCTCCTGCGCCGCCTCGCGGACATGCAGTACACCCGCAACGACATGGACCTGACACAGGGCACCTATCGCGTGCGCGGCGATGTGATCGACATCTTCCCCGCGGAGTCGGAGCGCGAGGCCCTCAGGGTCGAGCTGTTCGACGACACCATCGACTCGCTCACGCTCTTCGATCCGCTCACCGGGGCGGTATCGCGCAAGGTGCCGAGGTTCACGGTCTATCCGGGCACGCACTACGTCACGCCCCGCGAGCGCCTGATCGGCGCCGTCGATCACATCCGCGAGGAGCTGCGCGAGCGCCTGGCGCAGCTGCGCGAGGCGGGCAAGCTCGTGGAGGCGCAGCGGCTCGAGCAGCGCACGATGTTCGACATGGAGATGCTGAAGGAGGTCGGATACTGCGCCGGCATCGAGAACTACTCGCGGTATCTTTCCGGCCGCGCCCCGGGCGAGCCGCCGCCCTGCCTCTTCGACTACCTGCCGCGCAACGCGCTCCTCGTCATCGATGAGAGTCACCAGACCATCCCCCAGCTCGGCGCCATGTACCGCGGCGACCGCTCGCGCAAGGAGGTGCTGGTGGAGTACGGCTTTCGCCTGCCCTCGGCGCTCGATAACCGGCCGCTCAAGTTCGAGGAGTGGGAGCGCCTGGCGCCGCAGATGATCTTCGTCTCGGCCACCCCGGGGAAGTACGAGGCCCAGCATGCCAGCCAGACCGCCGAGCTGGTCGTACGCCCGACGGGCCTCATCGACCCGCAGGTCGAAGTGCGGCCCGTGAGCACCCAGGTAGACGATGTGCTCTCGGAGATCCGCAAGTGCGTCGAGCGGAATGAGCGCGTCCTCATCACCACGCTTACTAAGCGTATGGCGGAGGACCTCACCGATTACCTGCACGAGCACGGCGTGCGTGTACGCTATCTGCACGCAGACATCGAGACGGTCGAACGCACGGAGATCATCCGCGACCTGCGGCTCGGTAAGTTCGACGTCTTGGTCGGCATCAATCTTCTGCGCGAGGGGCTCGACATGCCGGAGGTCTCGCTGGTGGCCATCCTGGATGCGGACAAGGAGGGCTTCCTGCGCTCCGACAACTCCCTCATCCAGACAATCGGCCGCGCCGCGCGCAACCTCAACGGCCGCGCCATCCTCTACGCCGATAGAGTCACCGGGTCCATGCAGCGGGCGCTCGATGAGACCGACCGCCGCCGCCACAAGCAGCTCGAATACAACACCGCCCATGCGATCACCCCGCGAGGCATCCACAAGGCCGTGGCGGACATCATGGAAGGCGCCCGCGGCGGGGCGCCGCAGGCCCTCGGGCGCGGGAAGCGTCGCGACGGTAAGCGGGGCGAGGCGGCACCCGTGGACTTGAAGCCCGAGACGCTCGTGCGGCAGATGAAGAAGCTCGAGGCCGAGATGCACAAGCGCGCCCGCAACCTCGAGTTCGAGGAGGCCGCCCGCCTGCGCGATGAGATCGAGCGTTTGAGGCACCTGGAACTCGGCATTGCGTAGAGCGTTGCACCGTGCGAAAGCAAATGAGTAAGCGGCCCAGGGCCGTCGCTGGGCCGCGAGAGCCGGCCCGAAGGGCTCGGCGCATGGACGGTGCCGAGCAACGCGCAGGGATGCGACTTTGAGCCAATGAACACATCCCAGACGAGACCCACCGGCACCGTGCTCCTCACGGTGATCGTGGTCGTGGCCGTTCTGCGCCTCGCCCAGGACCTGTTCGTCCCGCTCGCGCTCGCCATCCTGCTGACTTTCCTCCTCTCGCCGATCGTCGCATGGCTGCAGCACTGGCGTCTGAACCGGCCGATCGCCGTCGTCCTCTCTCTCGGCCTGGCGCTCGCCCTGATCGTCGGGGTGGGTGATGTGGTCTTCGGGCAGCTTTCCGACCTCGCTCACCAACTGCCGCAGTACGAGCTGCATCTGCGCGAGCACATCACGCACCTGCGGGGGTTTCTGCGCGGCGGCATCACTGACAGCCTGGATGCCGTCGATCGCCTGACGGCGCAGATCGAGCGATTGAGCCCGGTCACCGGGGTGCCGGCCGGCGTGCAGAAGGTGCAGATCGTGCAGCCGCGGGCGAGTTTCGTCGAGATCGCGAAGGATGTGGTCGGCCCGCTGGTGAAGCCCCTGGGCTGGGCGCTCGCGGTGATGGTGTTGGTTGCCTTCATGCTGCTCAGGCTCCCCGACCTGCGCGAGCGCCTCATCCGCCTGCTGGGTCCGCGCAATCTCCAGGCCACCACAGCGGCGCTCGATGATGCCGCCGCCCGGGTGAGCCGCTACCTCCTCTCGCAGCTGCTCATCAATGCGATGACCGGCCTCTGGGTGGGGATCGGCCTGGCGCTGCTGCATGTGCCGAATCCCGGTCTCTGGGGCGCGCTCACCCTGGTGTTGCGATTCATCCCCTATGCCGGGATCTGGGCCGCCGGAGCGATGCCCTTCGCGCTGTCCTTCGCGGCCTTCAACGACTGGATGCACCCGCTGGTGGTCCTGGGCATCTACGGCGTCGTGGAGCTTTTCAACTACGCGGTGCTCGAGCCCTGGCTCTATGCCGCGAAGACCGGCGTCTCGCCGGTCGCACTGCTGCTCGCCGCGGCATTCTGGACGTGGCTGTGGGGCCTCGCGGGCCTGCTGCTCTCGGTGCCCATCACCGTGTGCCTGGTCGTCATGGGCAAGTACGTCCCGCAGCTCGAGTTCCTCGAAGTGCTGCTCAGCGATGAGCCGGCGCTCGAGCCCTACCAACAGCTCTACCAGCGCCTGCTCACGAGCAACCGTGACGAGGCGGACACGCTCCTCGAGGAGGCGATGCGCGAGCATTCGCTGCGCGAGGTATGCGACATCGCCATCGTGCCGGCCCTGCGGCTGCTCGAGGCGGACGTCGCCCGCGGGGCGTTGAAACCCGGCAGGCGCCGCGCGGTGCTCGACCAGATCCAGCAATGGGTGGATGAGCTTTTCGAAGGACTGCAGCACTCGAGCGCACGCGGGGCGCTCTCCTGGCAACCACCGGCGGTGCTGTGCGTCGCGGCCGAAGACCAGTCCGATGGAATCGTTGCAACGCTTCTTGCCGCGGTGCTGCTCAACCGGGGTATCGGCGCCCGGGTGGTGGCGCTCGAGCGGCTCGAGGAGGAGCTCGAGACGAGCCTCGCCTCGGGGCTGCAGGCCGTAGTGGTCTCCGCGCTGCCGCCGGAGGCCGTGCCCCCTGCGCGGGCCGTGGTGAAGCGCATCCGCGCCCGGGCGGAGAGCCTGATGGTCATCGTCGGGCTCTGGGGGCTCGACCGCGACCTGGATCGCGCTGGAAGGAGACTCGAGAGTGCCGGCCTCAGCCTGCTCGAGACCCGGGTGGGGGCCTGCGTGGAGGAGATCGAGCGGCTGCGCCACACCCCGGGGCCTGCCCGTACCCAGGAGCCTCCCAAGGTGGTTCACGGCTCCTGATCCCTTGCTATACTGGACGGCTCAAGCATAGGCGCGTAGCTCAGTGGTAGAGCACCACCTTGACATGGTGGTGGTCGGTGGTTCGATCCCACTCGCGCCTACCATATATTCGGTGCGGCGCTCCCTCGTGACGCAAGGCGGGGGAGTGCTTTGTTCGGTGATTGAAGAGAGCTCTGCAGATGCCAGTCGTTACCTTGCCTGACGGCAGTCAACGCCGCTTCGATCGACCGGTGACGGTCGATGAGGTGGCAGGTGACATTGGCGCGGGGCTGCGCAAGGCCGCGCTCGCCGGACGCGTAAACGGCAAGCTGGTCGACACCTCTTTCAAGATCGACGGCGACGCCGACGTCGCCATCGTTACGGACAAGGATCCGGTCGGCCTCGAGGTGATCCGCCATTCGACCGCGCACCTGCTCGCGCAGGCCGTGAAGCAGCTCTTCCCGGAGGCGCAGGTCACCATAGGACCGGTGATCGAGGACGGGTTCTACTACGACTTTGCCTTCAAGCGTCCGTTCACGACCGAGGACCTCGCCGCGATCGAGACCCGGATGGCGGCGCTCGCCAAGGCCGACGAGAAGGTCACGCGCCGCATCATGGGACGCGACGAGGCGGTGGCGTTCTTCAAGAGCCTGGGCGAGCATTACAAGGCGGAGATCATCGCCAGCATCCCCGCCGGAGAGCAGATCAGCCTCTATGGACAGGGCGATTGGGTCGACCTCTGCCGCGGCCCGCACGTGCCCTCGACCGGCAAGCTCAAGGCTTTCAAGCTCACCAAGGTGGCCGGCGCCTACTGGCGAGGCGACTCGCGCAATGAGATGCTGCAGCGCATCTACGGCACCGCTTGGGCCGACAAGAAGCAGCTCGAAGAGTACCTGCACCGGCTCGAGGAGGCGGAAAAGCGCGACCACCGGCGCATCGGCAAGGAGCTCGATCTCTTTCATCTGCAGGAAGAGGCGCCGGGCGCCGTCTTCTGGCATCCGAAGGGCTGGAGTGTCTTCCAGAGCCTCATCGGCTACATGCGCGAACGCCAGCACGCCGCGGGGTATGAGGAAGTCAACGCGCCGGAGCTCATGGACATCACTCTCTGGCAGGAATCCGGCCACCGCGAGAAGTTCGGCGAGAACATGTTTCTCACCGAGACGCCCGATCATCGGGTCTACGCCATCAAGCCGATGAACTGCCCCGGGCACGTGCAGATCTTCAAGCATGGCCTCAGGAGCTACCGCGAGCTGCCCGTGCGCCTCGCGGAGTTCGGCAAGGTCCATCGCTACGAGCCCTCGGGCGCGCTCCATGGCCTGATGCGCGTGCGCGCCTTCACCCAGGACGACGGGCACGTATTCGTCACGGAGGATCAGATCACCGAGGAGTCGGTCGCCATCACCCGGCTCATCCTCGACGTCTATCGCGACTTCGGCTTCGAGGACGTGCGGATCAAGTTCGCCGACCGGCCGGAAAAGCGCGTGGGCGGCGATGAGGTCTGGGATCGCGCCGAGGAGGCGCTGAAGGTGGCCTGCCGCGCCGCCGGGATCGACTTCACCCTAAACCCGGGCGAGGGCGCCTTCTACGGTCCCAAGCTCGAGTTCGTCCTGCGCGATGCCATCGGCCGCGACTGGCAGTGCGGCACGCTGCAGGTGGACTTCAACATGCCTGGGCGGCTCGGGGCGTATTACATCGACGAGCACAGCCAGAAGCGCACCCCGGTCATGCTCCACCGTGCCCTGTTCGGCTCGCTCGAGCGGTTTTTCGCCATCCTGCTCGAGCACCATGCCGGCCGGCTTCCGGCCTGGCTCGCGCCCGTGCAGGCGGTGGTGATGAGCATCACGGACCGCCAGGACGAGTACGTCCGCTCGGTCACGGAATACCTGAAAAATCAGGGTGTTCGGGTCGCCTCCGACTTGCGCAACGAGAAAGTGGGCTTTAAGATTCGCGAGCACACGCTGCAGCGTGTTCCGTATCTCTTGGTGGCGGGCGATAAGGAGGTCGCCGCACATTTATTATCAGTGCGCACCCGAAGCGGCAAGGACCTGGGCACGATGTCCCCGGAGGCATTCATCGAACGCCTCCGCATCGAGCTCTCGAGCCGCGGGCGCCGTACGTTGGAGGATTGACGCATCGCTAGTGCAACAAAGCGGGTCCGGCGCAATGAGGACATCAGCGCGCCGCAACTGCGTGTGATAGCGGCCGACGGGTCGCAAGCCGGAGTAATGTCCCGCTTCGAGGCCCTGCAAATGGCAGCCGCCTCGGAACTCGATCTGGTGGAGGTATCGCCGACGGCGGAGCCGCCGGTCGTGCGCATCATGGATTACGGGAAGTTCCTGTTCGAGCAGAACAAGAAGGCCCACTCCGCGAAGCGCAAGCAGAAGCAGATTCAGGTCAAGGAGGTGAAGTTTCGTCCCGGCACGGGGGAGGCGGATTACCAGATCAAGCTGCGTAATCTCACCCGCTTCCTGACCGAGGGCGACAAGGCCAAGATCACCTTGCGTTTTCGCGGCCGTGAGATGGTGCACCAGGACATCGGGCGCAGGCTCCTCGAGCGGGTTACCAACGACCTCGCCGAATTCGGCACGGTCGAGCAGAACCCCCTGATGGAGGGTCGGCAGATGGTCATGGTCATTTCACCAAAAAAGAAGTAACGCTTCCAGGTTATTGAATAACCTGGGATCGTTCGCCCGTAGCGGGCGCCTGTGAACGAGGGTTCATGGCTGCCTGGCGACCGGGGCTACAGTAACGAATGAGGAGTTTCCGTCGATGCCCAAGTTGAAAACCAACCGGGCCGCGGCCAAGCGCTTTCGCAAGACGGCGAAGGGCTTCAAGCGGTACGCGTCCAAACGCCGCCACAACCTCGGTCACAAGGACCGCAAGGTCAAGCGCCATGCCCGCTCCGGCGGCACGAGCCTCGTGCACGAGACGGATACCGGCCGTCTCGTACAGCTGCTCCCGTACCACA
>DASVWT010000301.1:0-13536 GCA_036393055.1 Steroidobacteraceae bacterium | reverse complement strand
ACCTCCCGATGATCCCGTTCTACATCTTCTATTCGATGTTCGGGTTCCAGCGCTTCGGCGATCTCGCCTGGGCGGCGGGCGACATGCGCACCCGCGGCTTTCTCATCGGCGGCACCTCGGGGCGCACGACGCTCAACGGCGAGGGCCTGCAACATGCGGACGGGCACAGCCACGTTCTCGCCTCGACCATTCCCAACTGTGTGACGTACGATCCGACTTATGCCTATGAGCTCGCAGTAATCGTCCATTCCGGGCTCGAGCGCATGATGGCGAACAATGAGGACGTCTACTTCTACATCACGACCCTGAACGAGAATTATCCCCATCCCGAGCTGCCCCCCGGCGTCGAGGAAGGCATCCTCAGAGGGATCTACAGGCTGCGCGAGGTACCGGCCGCCAAGGGCAGCCCCAACGTTCGTCTTCTCGGCTCCGGCGCCATCCTGCGCGAAGTCGAGGCCGCGGCCACCCTGTTGGCCGAAGAGCACGGAGTCGGCAGCGAGATCTTCAGCGTGACGAGCTTCACCGAGCTGCGCCGCGAGGGACTCGATGCCGAGCGATGGTCGATGCTGCATCCGGAAGCGCAGCCACGGATTCCCTACCTGACGCGCACCCTTGCCGACGGCACCGGGCCGGTGATCGCGGCGACCGACTATCTGAAGGCGCTCGCGGACGGTGTGCGAGCCTATGTGCCCGCCCGATACAAGGTGCTCGGCACCGACGGCTTCGGGCGCTCGGATTACCGGCGGCGGCTGCGGTCGTTCTTCGAGGTAGACCGCGCTCATGTGGTGGTGGCCGCCCTCAAGGCACTAGCGGATGAGCGGCTGCTGCCCGCCAAGAAAGTGACCGAGGCGATCGTGAAATACGGCATCGATCCGGAAGGTCCGAATCCGGCGCGCAGCTGACCGGTATCTTCCACTCAACCCCAGCCAAGGGAGCGTCGCGACTGATTCTCAGTGCTCTGCGGCCGCGGCTGGCGGGATCTCTGCCGGTGCGGGGGAAGGGTGCGCAGCGTACGTGGGAGTCGCGGCATATGCCGGCGGCACATCCCACATCCGCGCCGCATACCAGACGGCCCACGCGACTACGAACAGCGCCATCACCCATACCCATACGGGAATGGACGAGCGCGCCTCGGCGTAGCGGGGATTGAACGGGTCCTGGGCGCTGAAGGCATCGATCGAGAGGTGCACCGTTCCCCGCCGGGTCGAGTGGGCCCTGAGTCCCGAGATCACGACACCCGGCCCATTGTGCACGTTGAACGGGATCTGCTCGAATCCCTCGCGGCCGCTCCCATCGCGTGCCTTCACGACGATCCGGTGCGGGCCGTCCGCGAGCTTCGAGGTATCGAGCGGCAGATCCAGAGGCAGCGAGCCCTCGAGAATCGGCTCGCGCTCCTCATCCAGGTAGACGCGCACGCTCGGGGTATCCAATCAGCCTCCCTCCGGGTGATGTCGTGAACGCTCGTCGCGCAGAATCATGTACTTCGGATGCCGCGGATCGCTTTCTCCGGGATGAAACAGCATCCGGAACATGGCAGCGAAGCAGCCGAGCGTGATCGCGCCCGCCAGCACGATGATGACGAGATTTCCCCAGAGCGGGCCCATGAAAGGATGTTGCATCATCATCGCATCATGGTCCTCGTGCGCGCACCTTCTTGACCTGATCGGGACTCACCGGGCGGCCGTGATTGCCCCACGCGCTGCGCTCATAGTCGATCAGATCGGCGACGTCCTCATCGCTCAGCTGAGGACCGAAGGGCGGCATGGCACTGGAATACGGGACGCCGCCTATCGTAATGCCATGAGCGCCATACAACACGGTGTGGATGTGCAGCGTAGGATCGCCATCATTGACGGCGGCATTGCCCTTCAATGGCGGAAAGGCGCCTGGCAGCCCCTCGCCGCTCGCCTGATGACAGGCGGCGCAACTGGCGGTGAACAACGCCTCACCGTGCGCAATCCGCGCAGTGCCGGCGCTGGAGGCGGGAGCCGCTCCGGCGCTGCCGCCGGCGGTCGCGGCTTGCGCTGATGTTCCGGCCGATGGGGCCATGGTTCCCGCGGCGAGCGGCGCCTGCTTGAGTGACAGTAAGTACGCGACGAGCGCTTGGGCCTCATGCGTGGGGATCACGACGCCATGAGCGGGCGCGTAAGGCGGCGGAACCGGCACCGCGGTCCTGCCGGCTGGCGCTTGATCCTCGACCTGAAACATCCACGAGAAGGAAGGCATGATCGACTCGGGCACGACGCTGCGGGGATCGTAGAGGTGCATGTACTGCCAGACTTCGCTCCCGCGCCTCGTACCTACATCCGTAAGGTCCGGACCCGTGCGCTCCGAGCCGAGCAACTCCGGCGTCTGGTAGGCGAAATCGCCCGGCGCCGAGGGCCGCCCGAACACCTTGTCCTCGGCGAGAGGCCGCACCTGCTGGGTATGGCAGTAGCCACAGCCGTTCGCCGCGTAAACCACCCTGCCCTCGGCCTGAAGCGGCGTCAGCGGCTCGACGCCGGGACCCGGCGGCGTCTTCGATAACTCGATGCCCGGAATGACCCCCATCATCAATGCGAGCGTCACGTAAACGAGGGTCGAGCCTCCAGCAATGGCCCACAGCTTCTTCATGCTGGCGCTTGCATAGTGGGTGCGACCGGGGTCCCTGCCCTCTCGGTACGCCGCCCGATCGTCATCTGCCAGACGTTCCACGCAAACACCAGATGGCTCGCGAACATGAGGACGCCCCCGATTCCGCGCCAGACGTAGTAGGGATTCATGTCGATGACCGACTGGATGAAGGGCAACCCATGCACCCAGTCGAGCCCCTGGATCGTGCCGCCGATAGACAGGGAGATCACGTAGATGAAGCTGCCGACGACCGCCAGCCAGAAATGCGCGCCCAAGCCGAGCCGACTCGCCTGCTTGCCGGTGGCGAGCGGCAGCAGCGCGTAAAGGCCGCCCCAGAGCCCGAAGGTGACGAATCCGTACATCGTCAGATGCGAGTGTCCGACCGTGAAGTTCGTGAAATGCCACACGGCCTGCAACGAGCGAAACGCCTCGAAGGTGCCTTGCGTCGAGCCGACGAGGTAACCGACGACGCCGACGAGACAGAAAGCGAGGGGATACGAGTGCAGCACCTCGCCCGCACGGGCGCGCATCGTGAGCAGGAAATTGGCGCTCCCGCCCCACACCGGGACCAGCATGGCCACGGAGAACACGATCGCGGTGGTCTGCAGCCACCACGGCAGCGGACTGAAGAGGAAATGGTGCGCGCCGATGATGGGATAGAAGACGAGGTTGGTCCAGAACGCCAGCACGCCGAGCGCGTACGAATAGATCGGCCGGCTCAGGAGCTTGGGCAGAGCGTAGTAGAAAATACCGAGCGCCATAGGCGTGAACCACATGCCGACGGAGTTGTGCATGAAAAAGCCCGAGACCGAGACCTGCCCGAGCCCGTACTGATACCAGGGGAGTATCCCGACGGTCGCGACGACGATCGTCCAGAGGATTCCGCCCATGATGTACCAGTTGCTGAGGTAGATGTCCTCGGTCTTGCGCCGCGCGATGGTCGCGAGCAGATTCCAGGCGGTCACGATGAGCGCCGCCGCGAACACGAGGCGGATGGGCCAAGGCCACTCGCGGTACTCGAGATCACCCGCGTTGTAGCCGAGATCGAGCGCAACGGTGCCCAGGACCGCGGCGAGATTGAAGAGAATCAGGCCCACCCAGGCGAGGGGCTCGCTGTAGAGGCGCGTGCGCGAGCTCCGCGCCGCAACATAGTACGCGGCGCCGACGAGACCGATGCTGGCCCAGCCGTAGAAGGTGTCGTTCGTGTGAATGGGCCGCAGGCGGCCGAACGTGAGCCAGGCTCCGGGGCCGAAGTCGGGCGCTCCAAACTTGTAGGCGATGAGGAGTCCGACGAAAGTCGCGAACAGCAGCCAGAAAGTCGCGCTGAGCGCGTAAGCCGCGAACATCCGCGCGAGGCCGGGATCATCCCCCTCCACAAGGCTATGCGCGGGGTCATGCTCGTGAATCATCGCATTTTCCCCGCCGCCGGACTCGACCTGCGCAACACGATACACGCAGGATCGTCGGCATGCTCCAGCAGGAGTGCCCGTACCCGCGCCTGCCACGATGTACGAAAGCGCTCGGCATCAGAAGCTCCAGCGGTGCCGTTTACGCACGCCGGCAACAGGAACCCCAGTTGGGGGTCAGGCGGCGCCACGCTCGCATCGGCCTCCAATTCCACCGCCTCGCCGTTATCGGTGCGGGTAAAGCGCATCTCAGCGCGCATCGCCACGCCAAACTCGAGGAGTCCCCGTCGCTTGAAGCGACCGCCGATCCCTTTGAAGCCACCTTCCTGGGCCGCCCCGGTGATGAAGCCCGCCACCCCGGCGACCACCCCGGAGACGCCGTCCGAGGCCCTCTCGCGCATCTCGACTCGCAACTCTCCGCGCCGAGGCAGTGCATCCGGATACAAGGCATTCAAGCCCGCCCGCGTCATGAGGAAGGCGCAGGCGACCGTCGGGCAGGAATGGCCGGCGAAACGCACGACATCGGCGTAGCGGTATTCGATCAAGCCATCGCTCGAAGCGCCGAGGAATTCCGATAGCGGGTCGTAGAGCTCGATTACCGGGGCGGCGTCAAAGAACGTCGGATAGTGCATATTCCCGACAAGGGTGACCGTCGCCCCGGGATCGCGCCTTGATCTGCGTCAATCCGGGCTGGGCGGGCGAGCGGGAACCTCTCTCACGAGAAGCGCAGCGTCGCCCCTCTCGCGGCCGAGTCACCTGGCCTTTGCCTGTCTCCTGACGGCCGCGAGCGCATTCCTCACTTGAGGAGAAGCATCCGCGATGGCCGTGTCCGCGCACTCCCGCGCCTTCTTCTCTTCCAGCGGGTAGAGGTCATCGAGCTGCTTGCAGGCCACTCGGGCGGTCTCCTCTACGCGTCTGCGCAGCTCCGCGGCTCCGGCCTGGGTTCGCAGATCGAGATCGGCGTAGCTCACTCGGTGCGTGACCGTCACTTCCTCGATGGGAGCGCCGGTGCTCACGGAATGATCAACTACGGTCTTCGTCAATACGCCGGCCCCGATCGTGATGGTCTTGAGATTGTCCGCAAATGCGGTGGTCCCGAGGCACAGGCCCGCCACCAGGAGGAGCAGGCCAGGCCTGCGCAGGATCCGTCGGATGTTCATCGTCGTCACTCCTCGATCAGAGTTTTTGGTTGACACACGAGGCTGACGATGAGGGCGGCTCGCACGATGCATATACGTAGTTTCAACCAGGCACGGGATTCGCGCTGCGACGTCCCGCTCGAGAGTCGCCTCGATGCCTTGATGAATATCAAGGCGACCGCGGCATTCGGCTTGCACGTTGGCCGCCTCGGCATGGCAGGTGAAGATCGGGCGCGCCGCAGGCGCAGCGCGCAAGGCGGGCTAAAGCCCCAAGCTAATCGGCGATGCCAAAATGAGCCCTGGCGACAGGGCTCATTTGCTTGGCCGACCACCGGGGCTCCCAGACCAGATTGATGTCGACCGCCGTCACGCCGGGCAGGGTCCGGGCTCGCTCGTAGACACCCGACATGATGTAGTCCTGCGCAGGACAGCCCGGCGTCGTCATGGTCATCACGACCCTGACGACACCCTCATCCACGTCGAGCGAATAGATGAGGCCCAGATCCACGATGTTGTATCCCAGCTCCGGATCGATCACCTCGTGGAGCGCATCGAGCACGTAGCTGCGATCAGGTGACGGAACAGTCATGATCCCGCGCCCGCGCGTCTGATCAGAACCCGCACGCCCTCGCCCGTTTTCTCGGTATGAATCGCGGCGCCGCGCGCCTGCAGCTCCGGGTAGAGGAATACCGGCTCGCGCTCATTGAGCGCCTCCAGGACATCTCCCGGGCCGAGATGCTCGAGGGCATCGAGTATCCGCACCATGGGCTCCGGCGGCAGGAGCCCCCGATTGTCGAGATGGGTGCTCGGCTTGGGCCAGTCGGAGGTGGATGTGGCGGTTGCAGCGGCGGGCGGCCGCTTGCCGGACGATTCGCCAGCGCGTGCGGTCTGCTGCGGCTCGAACAGCACCTCCCAATCGCCCTCGCCATGCCGGATGGCCGAATGGCCAAATCCCTGGCGGCCGAGAACGGCATAAAGCGGCAGTGGCTCGAAGGTTGCAAGCAGGCGCAGCGCCTGTCCGGGTGCGAGAGACTTCACCGCTTGCATGATGCGCGGAAAGGGCTCGCCACCCTTGCGCAGCTCCTCGCGCACATCGACGGTCAGTGGCTCGGTCATGATGGACCTCTTGGCTGATGAAGGAATGGGGGAACCGCAGGAGCGGCAGGCCGCTGGTGCGCGTAGTGGCACCGCCAGGCCCGCAGGTACTCCATCGCCAGACCCAAGGTCGCGAGCGGGATGAGTGCGAAGGCTGACTGGAATGCGATGCGCCAATCGAAAGCCGCAGCCAGCGCCGCGAGCAGCACACCGAGGAAATAACAGATGAACCACGGATAGCTTCGGGACTCCTTCACGAGATCCTGCACCCGCGGCACCGCCCCGCGCCCGAGACTGCTCCCAAAACGGTTGAGCCAGGTGAGGAACGGTATGATCTTATAGAGCTGCGTGAGCCCGAGGCCTCCGAGCCATCCGAACACGATCAGGAAGATCAGCACCGGTGCGGCTTCGGCGAGCCGGCCCGCGATGAGAGACCCGAGTCCGACGGTTGCAGCGATTCCCAAGAAGCCGAATGCGCCCACCGCGCAGCGGTTATGGGCTTCGATGATGGGACGCTTGCGTGTGCGATAAATCCGCACGACATCCCAGAGGTAAAGCGCAACCGCGCCCGCGATGAGGGCGTAGCCGGCCACTTCCACCGCACGCAGGAACGCTGCGGGGAGCCATATCGTTGCGAGCCCCGCCGCTATCGCCAGCGAGAATCCCGCAGTGCCCAGACCGTGAACCCAGTCACCCGTCCTCCCGCGCTCCTCCGGCGCGAGCATGAACATCGGCAAAAGCTTGTAGCTCACGCCCATCGCGGCGAGCGTGAACCAGCCCCCGAGGCCCGCCAGCGCGTGATCACCGACGCCGGCAAGGAGCGGTGCCAGACGCGACGCGAGCGCGGGTACCGTGAGCGCCAACGCGAAGGTCAGTCCGAGCAAAACCGTCAGCAGAAGAAATCCCAGACCCGTGAGGACCAGGCGCGCGGGAAGGGTCAGCGGCCGCCCGCGGATGAGGGGTACACCGACATTCCAGCTCGCGATCAGCACGCCCGCAAACACCGCGCCGCCGCCGGCCGGCAAGGCTCGGACGTGACCTGGCAACACGCCGGTGATGCCGAGAAACCCACAGATCATGCCCACGAGGCCACCTTGCACTGCAACCAGGGTCGCGAGCGCGAGGTGCTGGCTGGGGAGCGGAGTGGACGTGATCACGGGCACGAACTGGAAGAGCGCCCCGAGCATCAACAGCAGCAGCCAGCCGATGCTCAGAAGATGCACTGCGACGAGCGTGCCCGGTGCCAACGCTGCCTGCGCCGGCCAGGTGAGACCCGCGACGATCAATCCCTGCGCCGCCAGGAAGTTGGCAAGCGCAAAGGCAAAAAACAGCGGCGTCCAGCGCGACACGCGATTGCTGATCATGACCACGCAGTGAATCTCCTCTGAGTCCTCCCCGGATGCCTTGACGCGCATCAAGCCTGCTGGGATCACGAAAGACGATCCGCAGAAATGCGGATGCGAGAGCCTGATCGAGCCCGACCGGAGCCTCAGCCAGGCGATGCGCTCATCCGCTCCGTCCAAGTCGACGCGCGGGCGACGGGCGCCGGTCAGTGCATGTGACGGCGCAACGCCTCGACATCGGCAATCATCACGTCTTCGCCGGTCACTTCGATGAGATGCTCATCGCTGAGAGCGCGCAGCGTCCGCGACAGGGTTTCCGGCGTGACCGCCAGATGCGCGGCAATCACCATCTTGCGTGCGGGCAGAGTCACTGCAGTGCGTCCCTGGGCAGTTGCGGGCGCAAGCCCGAGCAGATAGTGCACGATCCGGTATCGGCTGTTCTGCAGCGCCAGGGTCTCAATCTCGTCCCAATGCCCCTGGATACGGGCGGTCATCTGGGCCATCACGGCCTGGCAGGTGGCGAAGGACTCCCTGAGGAGCCCGAGAAAGGCATCACGGTCGACTTCGACGAGCTCACCGTCCTCCACGCCTTCGCCGTGCACCGGGAAGGTGGGGACCTCCATGAAGAGGGTGCTTTCGGCAAAAGTCTGGCCGGCGCGGATGAGCCGCATGATCTTCTCGCTCCCTTCCGGCGACAAGCGGTAGAGCTTCACACAGCCGTTGTGCAGCAGGAAGAAATGCCGTGCGGCATCGCCGCGGCGAAAGAGAACCTCTCCCGCGACGAACCGGCGAGTCCGGGATGCCGCAAGCAAGCGCTCGCGCTGCTCATCGCTGAGCGCGCAGAAGAGGTAGTGACGGCGCAGTTCGCGCGCCAGGACGCCGTCGATCTGCATAGGCCAACTGTACCATGCTTCGCCGGCCCAACATGCTCGTGATCACCGTCACGCAGCGTTACCCGCCACGCTGCGCACCTCGCTGAAGAGCGCCGTTTCCTCGCGCTCGTGATGATGCTCGACGAGCCGCTTGAGGGTCCTCTCCTCGTCGAGGATTGAGATCAGCGCGGCTGCGGTCATCCCAAGATGCCCCTCGCGGCGCAAGCGCTCGCCGGTCCTCGCGAGCAGTTGCTCGATCCGGCGGTGTTCCGCGCGGTAGACCTGCGGCGGCCAGCGCACGGAATCGAGTGCTGCGCATTTCGGCAGCAGGCAGCTCTCTTCGAGTGCGATGTGCTCGCGCAGCCGCTCGCCGTACTCCTCGAGCAGACGCGAGGCATCCTCGAAGCGGCGGTCGAGCAGAGCCTCCTGGTGGCGGGCAAAGAGGTCGGCGAAGGCGACATGCTGCTCCAGCAGGAGCTCAAAGGGTTCGAAAGCGGTATCCATGATTCACCATCGCTGCACGCTGGCAATTCTGCCTGCGGCAGAGCCTATTGCGCCTTGATCGCCATCAATTCCCGCTCACCTCGCTTGCGGCATGTGAGCCCGCTCGGCGCAGTCCTCGAGGAAATCACGGATTTCCTGCGCGGCTGTGCTCTACTTCGGCAAGTGCTGTGAGCGCGACGGTCGAATGCGCGTAGGCGCCGCCCGCGCGCATCTCGGCGGCGACCCAGATCGCCTCCATCAGCTCCTGCGGCGTCGCGCCCTGGCGGAGCGCGCCCTTGGTATGTCCGCGGATACAGTACGGGCACTGAGTTACGTGGGCCACCGCGACCGCAATCAGTTGCTTGACCTTGGCCGGCAGCGCACCATCGGCAAAGACCTGGCGGCTGAACGCCTGGAACGCCTTCTCGGTGTCCGGGGCGAGCGCGCGGCGCCGCTCGGAAATTTCGGGGGAAGAGGCGGGATAGACGGATTCGCTCATGATGACGATTCTCGGTGGGGCTCACGGCCATGTATTGGGGGAAGTCTAACCTCCCTCGTGCCCGCATTCACGGCGCACGGACTGCGTGAACTACGTATTTCCCTCAGCCATGCCACGAACCAGAGTGGCTCAACTGCATCGTCCGGTCACCTTGAGCCGCAACATCGAATATCATCAAGGACCCTGCACAGGCAACATGTGAACGGAGCGGCCCTGCGATCATGACGAGCCTCGGCGTGGCGATCGCGATTCATGTGCTCTCGGTCATCTGGTGGATCGGCGGCCTGGCGTTCGTGACCGCGGTGATCCTGCCCGGCCTGCGATCCGGCCAGCTCGGCGACACCCGCGCCGCGTTCGAGGTGATCGAGAGCCGATTCGAGCCGCAGGTGCGCATCGCGGTCGTCCTCGCGGGTCTGTCGGGTCTCTATCTTCTCTTCCGGCTCGATCTCTGGGGCGCGTTCCACCAGCCGCGGTTCTGGTGGCTCGATGCCATGGTCCTCTTCTGGCTGCTCTTCATGTTTCTGCTGTTTGTCGTCAGCCCCGCCGGGTTGCTCGAGCGCGTAGGCGCCAAGGGCGGCGGTGATTCGCGGGTCTGGCGGCGCATGCACCGGCTGCACCTGTTGCTGCTGGTGATCGCGCTCATCATCATCGGTGGGGCGGTCGCGGGCAGCCGCGGCTTCTGATTTCCGGGAGAGTCATATGAGTATTGACAGCTTCAGCACGCGCGATGAGCTTCGGGTCGAGGATGACACTTACCACATTCACCGCCTCGGCTCCGCGGGCGCCGACCGGCTGCCGTACAGCCTGAAGGTGCTGCTGGAGAACCTGCTGCGCAACGAGGACGGGCACCTCGTCACCGCGATGCAGATCGAGTCCCTGATGACGTGGCAGCCGGAGGCCGTACCCCAGCATGAGGTCCAGTTCACGCCCGCGCGAGTGTTGATGCAGGATTTCACTGGCGTGCCGTGCGTCGTGGATCTCGTGGCCATGCGCGATGCGATCATACGGCTGGGCGGCGATCCCCAAAGGATCAACCCGCTGATCCCGACCGAGCTCGTCATCGACCACTCCGTCATCGCCGATGCATTCGGACGAGCTGACGCCTTCGCAGTGAACGCGGAGCTCGAATTCAAGCGCAACACGGAGCGCTACCAGCTGCTGCGCTGGGCACAGAGCGCCTTTGCCGACTTCAAGGTCGTGCCGCCCGATACCGGCATCTGCCACCAGGTCAACCTCGAGTATCTTGCGCGCGTCGTCTTCACCCGCAAGGGGCCGGACGGAATGATGGCTTATCCGGATACCCTGGTCGGCACCGATTCACACACGCCCATGGTCAACGGCCTCGGCGTCCTCGGCTGGGGCGTCGGCGGCATCGAGGCGGAAGCGGCGATGCTGGGCCAGCCGCTCAGCATGTTGATTCCGCAGGTTCTCGGACTCAAGTTGACCGGCGAGCTGCCGGCCGGGACCACCGCCACCGACCTCGTGTTGACGGTCGCGGAGCTCCTGCGCCGCACCGGCGTGGTGGGCAAGTTCGTCGACTTCTACGGGCCGGGCGTCGCCAACGTGCCGCTCGCCAATCGGGCGACTCTCGGCAACATGAGCCCGGAATACGGCGCGACCTGCGCGATCTTCCCGATCGACGCGGAGACCCTCTCGTACCTGCGCCTGACGGGCCGCTCGGAGCATCAGGTGCGCCTGGTCGAAGCGTATGCCAAGGAGCAAGGCCTGTGGCACGACCCTTCCCATGAGCCGCTTTACTCGCAGACGATCGAGCTCGATCTCGGCACCGTCGAGCCCTCGATTGCGGGACCCAAGCGGCCGCAGGACCGGATCCCTTTGCGCTCGGCGCGGCGCGCGGTGGGCGCTCTGCTTTCCGGTCAGCCGATACGAGCAGCCGCTCTCAAGGGACTCGACGAAGCCGTTGCCGAATCCTTCCCCGCGAGCGATCCGATCGCGCCGGGGAAGGGCTCGATGTCCGATCGGCCACGCACGCTTCGGGCCGAGGACAGTCCCTGCTGGGCAAGCACACCGGTCGATATCGTGCTCGCCGATGGTGGGCCGGCGACGCTCGATAACGGCCACGTCGTGATAGCAGCCATCACCTCCTGCACCAACACGTCCAATCCCGAGGTCATGATCGGCGCCGGCCTCCTCGCGAGGAAAGCGGTCGAGAAGGGCTTGACCCGCAAGCCGTGGGTCAAGACATCCCTTGCCCCTGGCTCGAGGGTCGTCACCGACTACCTGCAACGCGCCGGGCTCACGCCTTATCTCGATGAGCTCGGATTCAACCTGGTCGGCTACGGGTGCACGACCTGCATCGGTAATTCCGGGCCGCTCATTCCCGAGGTCGCCGCAGCGGTCTCCGAGCACGATCTCACCGTCTGCTCCGTACTGTCCGGAAACCGCAACTTCGAGGGACGCATCCATGCGCAGTGCCGCATGAACTTCCTCGCCTCGCCCCTGCTGGTGGTCGCCTACGCATTGGTGGGCACCTTGCATGCCGACCTGCTCAATGAGCCACTGGGCGCAGGCGGCGACGGTCGGCCCGTGTACTTGCGCGACATCTGGCCGTCCGCCAGCGAGATCCGCAGCGCCATCGGCAGCTCGGTCGAGGCCGGCATGTTCGCGAAGGACTATGCGGACGTCTTCTCCGGCGATGATCGTTGGCGCAGCCTCGCCGTATCGGAGGGACATGCATTCGCGTGGGATACCGGCTCGACATACATCCGCCGCCCGCCCTATTTCGATGGCATCGGCCGCGAGCCCCCACCGCTCACCGACGTCAAGGACGCCAGAGTGCTCGCCATGCTGGGCGACTCCGTGACGACCGACCACATCAGTCCAGCCGGCGCGATCGCCCCCGAGTCTCCCGCCGGCCAGTATCTCATCCGGCACGGCATCGAGCGCGCAGGCTTCAACTCCTATGGTGCACGTCGCGGCAACCACGAGGTGATGATCCGGGGAACCTTCGCGAACATCCGCTTGCGCAATCTCCTCGTGCCCGGCACCGAGGGGGGATTCACTCGCGACTTCACGCAACCCGGTGGCCCTCCCTCGACCATCTTCGATGCATCGAGCCGTTACCTCGCGGCCGGGACGCCTCTCGTCATCCTGGCCGGCAAGGAATATGGCTCCGGCTCCTCGCGCGACTGGGCGGCCAAGGGCACGGCGCTGCTTGGCGTGCGCGCCGTGATCGCCGAATCCTACGAGCGCATCCACCGCTCGAATCTGATCGGCATGGGCGTGCTTCCGCTGCAGTTTCGCGCCGGCGAAAGCGCTGCCGCACTGGGACTTTCCGGCGAGGAGACCTTCTCCGTTACGGGATTGTCCGGCAGGCAGGCACCTGCGCGGACGGTACGCGTGCGCGCCGCGGATCCCCGGGGAAGCGTCCGGGAATTCGATGCCATCGTACGCATCGACACTCCAGTCGAAGCCTTTTACTACCGCCATGGCGGCATCCTCCCATACATGCTGCGTCAACTCCTACGCAACTGATGCGCCTCTCCCGCCCGCGATTCACCTGATCGGGTTCCGGCCGCGTTCGGTTTGTGCGTATGGCCCTCCTTACAGCGCTGGAAGATACTTTCCCGCATGCAAGCACGCGGCTCGTCGTTTTTGACGATAGTCTCCGGCGGACGCTTCCTGGCGCCCCCGTGGCTTGGAGGTACCACCATGAACAAGCGCAAACCGTGGCAACCGCATCTGCGCGAGGCGCCCATCTTCAATCCCTTCGAGCCCTCGACCGATTGGACTCGTGACCTCGGTGCAAATGAGCGCGTGGAAGTTCCGGACGAAGAGGAAGGGACGGAATCGCCCGAGCAAAAGAAACGCGAGAAGAGCAGCGAGCCTCCCTCGAAGTGAGTCTGCGAGATGCAAGCATCCGAGGTCATGCAGCGCAACCCGATCACCGTCACACCCGCAACGGCAATCGCAGTTGCCGTGCACCTCATGGTCACCCACCGGATCAGCAGTCTTCCGGTCGTCGATGATTTCGGCGCGGTGGTGGGGGTGGTGAGCGAAGGAGACCTCTTGAGACGGGTGGAGCTCGGAACCGCGGCTTCAAACTCGCGCTGGCTCACTTGGTTG
>DASVWT010000300.1:0-4335 GCA_036393055.1 Steroidobacteraceae bacterium | reverse complement strand
CGTGCACTGCCACCCCGGCAGCCCGCTGCAGGACATCCGCCGGGTCAAGGATGCCATCAACGAGCTGGCGCATGTCTATGAGGAGCTGAAGCTCATGGGAGCGGGGCTGCAGTACATCGACGTCGGAGGCGGCCTGGGCGTCGACTACGACGGCAGCAGCACGAACTACTCTTCGTCGATGAACTACACGCTCAACGAGTACGCGAGCGACGTCGTGTACCGGATCGCGAGCGTCTGCGACGCGCGCGACATCCCGCACCCGATGATCATCAGCGAGTCCGGCAGGGCCATCGCGGCTTACCACAGCGTGCTGGTTTTCGACGCTCTCGGCTCTTCGGCTCTCGACAAATTCCGTGTGACCGGCCGGGAGGAGGAGGATTACGAAGGGCAGGAGGAGCTGCCGCAGCCCGTGCGGGATCTGTTCGACGCGTTCCGCTCCGTGAGCGAGCGGCGGCTGGTGGAGTGCTACCACGATGCCCTGACGGCGCGCGACCAGGTGCTGCAGATGTTCAACCTGGGACTGCTGTCGCTGGAGTTCCGCGCCCTGGCGGAGCGGCTGTTCTGGGCGACCTGCGCCCGGGTGCGGGACTGCTGCCGCAGGCTCGAGCGCCTGCCGGAGGAGCTCGAGGGGCTGGAGTCGATCCTCTCGGACACGTACTTCTGCAATTTCTCGGTCTTCCAGTCGCTGCCCGACAGCTGGGCCATCGACCAGCTGTTCCCGATCATGCCCATCCACCGGCTGGACGAGCGGCCCTCCCGGACGGGGGTGCTGGCGGACATCACGTGCGACTCGGACGGCAAGATCGACCACTTCGTGTCGCTGCGGGACGTGAAGCGGACGCTGGAGCTGCATGAGCTGAAGCCGGGAGAGAAGTACTACCTGGCGGTCTTCCTGGTGGGGGCGTACCAGGAAACACTGGGGGACCTGCACAACCTGTTCGGGGACACGCACGTCGTGCACGTGCGGCTGCACGACGAGGGAGGCTGGTGGATCGAGGAGATCGTCAAGGGCGACACTGCCAACAAGGTCCTCGAGTACATGGAGTATGACGTGGCGGAGCTCTACCCTGCCCTGGCGCGGGACTGCGAGCGGGCCATCCGGGACGGCCGCATGACCATCGCGGAAAGCCAGATGCTCAAGCGGTTCTACGAGAGCGAGCTCGACGGATACGCCTATCTGGAGCCGGCCGGCAGCTAGCCGGCGGCTGTTGCGTGCTTACTACAACGGGTGTTTGCCATCGGTAAAAACCCGGAGTAGCATGGTGTGGCGTTAGTATCCCCCAGGGATGAGTACGCTTGATTTTCGCTGTTTCGCTCGAATCCCCTCCCCGTCACGTAATCCACGATCACGCGGCACATGCGACCGCCTGGCGCGGCTCGCCGCTGTGCGCATTACGAAGAGAGACTTCCGGATGACGACGATCTATGTGGGCAATCTGCCCTTCAACGCCACCGAGCAGGACGTGAAAGCCCTGTTCGAGCGTCATGGCAAGGTGGAATCGGTCAAGCTCGTCAACGATCGGGAAACCGGCCGGCCACGCGGCTTCGGTTTCGTCGAGATGTCGCAGAGCGAGGCCCAGGGGGCAATCCAGGCCCTGAACGGCTTTCAGATGAGCGGCCGGGCACTGCGGGTCAATGAGGCCCAGGAGCGTGCGCCGCGCGCGCGGCAAGGCGGCGGTCCATTCCGACGCTGAGACAAGCGTCCATCACACCCTTTTAATCGAACCCCGCTCCGGCGGGGTTTTTTTTGTGGCGGCGGCGCTCCAGAATCACGGGATGCATCCCAAGCCGAAGATCGTTCCGCGTGCCATCGCCCTGGTGAGCCTGCTGGCCGCCGCGGCGCTGATTGCCGGCTGCGTCAGTACGGGGGGGCGGGAGAAGACCGCCAACGCTCTCGACGCCATACTCGCTGGCGGCCAGCGCACGGCGGCGGACCGTGACCGCGACCGATATCTCCATCCCAAGGCGACGCTGCTTTTTTTCGGCATCCGGCCCAACACGCGGGTCTTGCAGGTCTGGCCGGAGCCGGGTTGGTACACGCAGATCATCGCGCCGCTGGTGCGGGCCAAGGGCCTCTACTATGCGGGCGTGATCGCGCCGGACCCTGGCAGCCGCTTCCTGCAGGCGCGCCGCGCGGATTACCTCCGGCTGCTCGCCTCGAGGCCAGACCTTTACGATGCGGTGAAGATCGTGAGTTTTCCGCTGGATGGAGGCGATGTGGTGCCGCCGGGGTCGGTGAACATGGTGCTGAGCTTCCGCGGCATGCACGAGTGGATGGCGCTGGGGGATGCGCCGGAGGCGCTGGCTACCATCTACCGGGCGTTGGCGCCGGGAGGGGTGCTGGGGGTGGTGGACAATCGCGGCGATCCGGCGGTGCCGCAGGATCCGCGGGCCAAGAGCGGATATGTCAGGCAGGACTATGCGATACGCATGATCGAGGCGGCGGGGTTCAGGCTGGTGGCGACTTCGGAGGTCAATGCCAATCCCAAGGACACGCGGAATTACCCGGCGGGGGTTTGGACGCTGCCGCCGGATTACCGGCTGGGGAACATCGATCGGGCCAAGTACGAGGCCATTGGAGAAAGCGATCGGTTCACTTTGAAGTTCATCAAGCCGGATTAGCGGCTACCACATTTCCTTCAAGCGGGCGCTGACGTCCAGGGCGGCGTCGCCGCTTTGTTCTGACAGGGCATCGCCGGTGATCCGGGAGCCGTGAAAGGCGGTGGACTCCACGGTCTTGAGGACTTTGTCGGTGAGGAAGCGGCTGCGCCCGCCGTAGACGTGCGCATCGCCCAGGCGGTGTTGGGATGTCAGGTGGAACTTGAGAGGGGCCATCAGCAGCAGGTCGTTCTGGGCGCGGGTCAGGGCGACGTAGAGCAGGCGGCGCTCTTCGTCGATGAGCTCGGGCTTGCCGGTGGAGAACTCGTTGGGGAAGCTGCCGTCGACCACGTTGAGGAGGTAGACGGTGTCCCACTCCATGCCTTTGGCGGAGTGAATGGTGGAGAGGATGAGGTAGTCCTCGTCGAGCTTAGGCAGGCCGGCGAGGTCGCTGGTGGCGTTCGGCGGATCCAGGGTGAGCTCGGTCAGGAAGCGCTCGCGCGAGGGGTACTGGCCGGAGAGCACTTCGAGCTGGTCGAGATCGCCCAGGCGGGTGTGGAAGTGCTCGTACTGGCGCTCGAAGTGCGGGCGGTACCATTCGCGCACGAGATGCACCTGTCCGGGCCATGCACGCTGCGGGTCGGCGAGCGCGAGGAGGAGCTCGAGGAGCCTGCGCCAGTCCTGGGCAGACCCGGGCGGGGGCGTGAAGCTCTGCAGGGAGGTGAGCGAGCCGCCGCCCGACTCGAGGTGATCGAGCGCGCGGCGCGCGTTGGCCGGACCCATGCCGGGCAGGAGCTGCAGGGTACGGAAGGCCGCCAGGCTGTTGCGCGGGTTGTCGGCCCAGCGCAGGACGGCGAGCAGGTCTTTGATGTGGCCGGCCTCGAGGAACTTCAGGCCGCCATACTTCACGAAAGGTATCTGGCGGCGCCCGAGCTCCACTTCGAGAACGTCGCTGTGGCTGGAGGTGCGGAACAGCACGGCCTGCTTGCGCAGTGGCACGTTGGCTTCGCGGCGCTTCAGCACCTCGCCGCAGACGCACTCCGCCTGCGCCTGCAGGTCCTCCACGGTCACGAGGCGAGGCCGCGGCCCTTCGCCTCGGCTCGACAAGAGGTGCTTGCGGTGCTGGCGGGGAGCCTCCGCCATGACGGCGTTGGCGACGTCGAGGACCTGTTGGGTCGAGCGGTAGTTCTGGGCGAGCGTGACCACCTCCGCCCGGGGCGTGAAGCGGTCGGGAAAGCCGAGGATGTTCTCCACCGCGGCGGCGCGGAAGGAGTAGATCGCCTGCGCGTCGTCGCCGACGACGGCGAGGCCGGTGCCGTCAGGCTTGAGGGCGTGGAGTATCTCGGCCTGCAGCCTGTTGGTGTCCTGGTACTCGTCGACCAGTATGTGATCGAAGTGGCCGCCCACGTGTGCGGCCAGCTGCGGGTCGGACATCATGATCTGCCAGTAGAGCAGCAGGTCGTCGTAATCGAGCAGGCTGTTGTGTTGCTTGCGCTCCACATAGGCGCGGCAGAGGCGGGTGAGCTCCGCTTCCCACTGCGCGCACCAGGGGAACTGCGCCTCGAGAGTCTCCTTGAGCGAGCGCCGGGTGTTGATGCGGTGGGAGTAGATCTGCAGGCAGGTGTCCTTGCGGGGGAAGCGCTGCTCCTTCTGAGCGAGGCCGAGCTCCTGGCGCAGGGTGTCCATGAGGTCGGCGGAGTCGCCGCGGTCGAGCACGCTGAACTGCGGATCGAGCTT
>DASVWT010000299.1:0-5030 GCA_036393055.1 Steroidobacteraceae bacterium | reverse complement strand
TGGCTCGCGTTCCTGATCACGCCTGCGCTCACTGTCCTCTCGCTCTTCCTCACCAAGCGCTGGTTCACCGGCAGCGAGGGGAGCGGCATCCCGCAGGTGATTGCGGCGCTCCATGCACCGCGCACGGAAGAAGAAGACACGCTGATGCGCCGTCTCTTTGGGGTGCGCGTGATCGTGGGTAAGATCGTCGTGTCGCTCATCGGCCTGCTCGGTGGCCTCACCATCGGCCGCGAGGGACCGACGGTGCACATCGGCGCGGCGATCATGGCGGAGATCCGGCGCTTTTATCCGCATCGCAACGCGCAGCTCGAGCGGCGTCTGCTGCTCGCGGGCGCGGCGGCGGGGTTGTCGGCCGCATTCAACACACCGCTCGCAGGCATCATCTTCGCCATCGAGGAGCTGGCGCGGGATTTCGAGAGCCGCACCAACGGCATCATGATCACGGCCGTCGTGTTCTCGGGCCTGACCTCGCTCGCGCTCGCCGGCAACTATCTCTACTTCGGCCAGATAAACGTGCCCGAGAACCTGGGCGGCGCATTCGTCCTGCCGGTCATCCTCTCGGCGGCCCTGTGCGGACTTTTCGGCGCGGCGTTCAATCTGGCGCTCCTGCGATGGCGCACGTGGATGCCGGACCGGCTCATCGCGTTGCGTGCACGCCGGCCGTTGGTTTATGCCCTGATCGTCGGGATATTGGTGGCGGCGCTCGGTGTCGGCACGCACGGCGAGACCTGGGGCAGCGGCTACGACCAGGCGCGGCACCTCCTCACGGGTGCCCGGCCGCTTTCCGAGGGATACGCGATCACCAAGTGGGGCGCCATGGTGGTGACCTACATGGCCGGCATCCCGGGCGGGCTCTTCTCGCCGTCACTCTCGATCGGGGCGGGTCTTGCGCAGTGGGTACACGCGGCATTCTCCTGGGCGCCCATGGCGGCCATCATCGCGCTCTGCATGACGGGATACCTCGCCGCAGTCACCCAGTCGCCGATCACATCCTTCGTCATCGTCATGGAGATGACCAACGGCACCGGCATGGTCATTCCGATGATGGCGACCGCGCTCGTCGCCTCGCGTATCTCCGGCTTCTTCACTCCGCCCCTGTACGAGGCGCTCGCGGAGAGCAATTACTTCGGCGTCGCGGCCCTGCCACCGGGGGGCTTCCTGCAGAATAAGCCGGTGCCGCCGCCGGGAGCTTGAGGTCCGTCGATGATGGAAAAGCAAGAGCTTCGTGCCGCCGCGTCGTTGGCGGCGGTGTTCTCCGTGCGGATGCTGGGTCTGTTCATGATCTACCCGGTATTCGCAGCCCTCGCCCGCCAGTTCTCGGGGGCGACTCCCTATACGATCGGACTTGCGCTCGGCGTCTACGGCTTGAGTCAGGGTCTCCTGCAAATGCCGTTCGGCCTGCTCTCCGATCGCATTGGGCGCAAGGCCATGATCATCTTCGGACTCGTACTCTTCGGGCTGGGTAGCGCCGTCGCTGCGAGCTCGCGATCCATCGATGGCGTCATCTGGGGCCGTGTGTTGCAGGGGGCCGGGGCGGTCGGCTCGGTGATTCTCGCGCTGGTCGCGGATCTCACGGCGGAGGAGAACCGCACAAAGGCGATGGCGTTGGTAGGCATGACGATCGGCTTCTCGTTCCTCGTCGCCATCGTGACCGGTCCAGCCGTCGCGGGTTGGGTTGGTATCAGCGGCATATTCTGGCTCATGGCCGCCCTGGCGCTGGCCGGCATCGCCATCACGGTCTTCGTGGTTCCCAAGCCCCGCCGACAGCGCGTTCACCGTGAGGCGGAGCCGGTCCCGGCGCTGCTCGCCTCGACGCTGCGCAATCGGGAACTGCTGCGCCTCGACTTCGGCATCTTCGCGCTGCACGCCATGCTCACCGCCAGCTTTCTGGTCGTGCCGGAGCTGCTGCATGGCACGCTCGGGGTGAGCAGTCGCGACCAGTGGCTCGTCTACCTGCCAGTCCTGCTGGCCTCGGTGGCCATCATGGTGCCGGCGATCATCGTTGCCGAGCGCCACCGGCGCATGAAAACCGTGCTCGTCGGCGCGGTCGGAGCGCTTGCGGCCAGTCAGCTCATGCTCGCGCTGGGAAGTCACGACGGCTACGTCCTGATCGTGGCCATCACGATCTTCTTCGCCGGCTTCAACATCATGGAGGCGAGCCTCCCGTCGCTCGTGACGAAGACGGCACCCTCCGGCTCGACTGGCACCGCCACCGGGGTCTACTCCAGCTCGCAATTCATCGGCATCTTCGTCGGCGGTGTAGTCGGCGGCTGGGTCAATCAGGCTGATGGCGCTACCGGGGTGTTCACGCTCGCCTGCGCGCTCGCGGTGCTGTGGCTGCTTGTCGCAGCTACCATGCGCCAGCCGAGTCACCTCGCGACGCGAGTGATTCGAGTGGGCGAACGCTCCCCGGCCGATGCGGAACGGCTGTCCGTGCGACTTCGCAAGGTGCCGGGCGTCGCGGAGGCCCTCGTCGTCCCGGAGGAGGGATTGGCCTACCTCAAGGTCGACTCCAGGATCTTCGATCGGGCGAAGGCGGAGTCGGTAGCCGGCGCCGCGCTCGAGCCGGGCTGATCCGTCGTGTCGGGCTAGGCTGTGGCGACCACAGGACGGGGCGGGCGCCTCATGTTGGTGTTTCGCTCCCTGAGCCACGCAATCACGCCCGAGACGGTGGCGAACTGAAAGCGGGCGGCGGAGGGTGCCCGCCGGCCCACGCAAATGGAATAGCCACCGAGCGCATTGACGGCGTCGAACCCGTCCTCGTCGGTGTCATCGTCGCCGACGAATATGGGCGTGCGGCCGGCGAAGGGAGCCTCGCTCATGAACGACTCGATGGCCGCGCGGATCGAGCAGCAGGTTGGCGTGAGCTCATAGACGCACTTGCCGGTCCGTAGCTGATAGCCGGGCCCGAGCATCGCGGCGGCCGATTCCATGATCTCGCGGGCCTCGCGCTGCAACTGGGGCGCGCGGCGGTAGTGGAGGGCGAGCACCGTCGTCTTCTCTTCGAGCACCAGATTGCCGCGCCTGGCGAGCCGGCCGCGGATCAGGTCGCAGACCTGCTCGATGGGGCCGTGATCGATCCTGGCGCGCGTCACGCGGCCGCACGCATCACGCCGCTCGAAGCCGTTCTGGCCGCAGGCCGGAAACCGGCTGGGCGCGAAGAGACGGTCGAGATCACCGAGACTGCGCGCGCTCACGAGCGCCAGCGCGCCACCTTCGCGCTGCGATGTGAGCTCCAGCGTATTGCGCAGGGCAGCCGGAACCCGCACGGCATCGGGCGAGGCGGCGATCTCGAGCAGCGTGCCGTCGACGTCCAGAAAAAGAGCGAGCGCGCGCTCCGGAATGAACCTGCCCCGTAAAGTCATACCTGTCGAATCTGTCTGTGAACGGCCGAAGAAGGGTCTCATTCGACGGCCGAACCGCAATTGTGCCTCTAACGATAGCCCCGCGCGCCTCTCCCGCCAAGCCCCGGAGCTCGGGGCTACCGCGAGACCGTTCACACTCTCGAGGTCCGTTGCGCCGAATCTCGAGCCGCGCCCACACTATTCATCGCGGCACCGCCTTTGCTGCTTCCTCCTGGCCCTCGGGCTCGCAGCCGCTGGCGCGTGCTCCCCAGGTCAGGTCAGCACTGCGCCCATGGCGACACTTCCGTTGCTGGTCGTCCCGGTATTCCTCGTGCCGCTATTTCTCATGATGCATGCGGCGGCGCTGATGCAGAGCCGGCAAATCGTGCGCAGGCCGGCCAGCGAATGAAGGGCCGCACACAGCTTTTTGCTGCTGATCGGTATGACCCTGATCGCCGACGGAGCCGCAGCCTTGAGAGACGGGTAACGGCATGGGGCAGGAGTTCTGGGTCTATATGGCGATCGGCTTCCTCGCGCAGATCGTCGATGGAACGCTCGGGATGGCTTTCGGCATCATCGTGAGCTCGAGCCTGCTCGCATTCGGCGCGACGGCGGCGTTCGCCAGCGCCGCCGTCCATATGGCCGAAGTCGCGACGACGGGTGCTTCGGCGCTCTCGCACGCGTGGCACCGGAATGTGGACTGGCGGCTATTCGTTCGCCTTTCGGTCGCGGGCGTGATCGGCGGGGTGCTCGGCGCCTACGTACTGGTAGACCTGCTCCCGAAGGAGCTCGTGCGGCCGCTGGTCGCCGCCTATCTCCTCGGCATGGCAGTGCTCATCTTCGAGCGCCTGCTGCGGCGCAAGGCACGAGCGGCCAAGATACCGGCCATTCCGCTCGGCTTCGCCGGCGGGTTCCTCGATGCAATCGGCGGCGGAGGCTGGGGGCCGATGGTTGCCTCGAGCCTGCTGGCGAGCGGCGATGAGCCGCGGCGCAGCGTGGGCACTGCCAATGCGGCCGAATTCTTCGTGGCTGCGGCCGTTTCGGCCGCCTTTCTCGCCACGCTCGATTTCTCCGAGCTCTGGTGCGATGTGCTCGCGGTCGTCCTTGGCGGCATTGCGGCGGCGCCTTTCGCCGGCTGGCTGGTACGGGTCATGCCTCCCCGCATCGCCATGATCCTCGTGGGCAGCATCGTGCTCGGCCTCAGCCTGTTCAATTTCGTACGCATTGAATTCTGACTGCCCGCGGCATCGGGCTCGCTGCGAGCGGGCCGGGAGCGGGTAATATAAACTCCTCTTAGATCAATAAGATAAGTAATACCTCGTGCTCCGTCGAAAGGTTCCGGCACGACACGATTGAACTTCTCGCGCCATCTCTATAGGATGCCGGCCCCTTCTGCCCTCGACTCCCGGATCTTGCCAGCGCCAGGCATGGGATCGAGGAGGGCGCTGCTCTCTTCAGCGCAGATCATTTGGGATACATGAGCCGGGCCGGCACGCGGCCCGGTCCCGACAGTGTGAACCGAAAATTCGTAACGGAAACTCGCCATGGCCCGTACAACCGCTCTCTCTGATATCCGCAACATCGGCATCATCGCGCATGTCGATGCCGGCAAAACGACGACGACGGAGCGCATCCTGTATTACACCGGGCGCAAGCACACGATCATCGATATCCATGACACCAAGG
>DASVWT010000298.1:0-3485 GCA_036393055.1 Steroidobacteraceae bacterium | reverse complement strand
CTCGGCGCGGGCCGAGGCGGGCAGCGGCTCATTCGCGCTCGAGTAAAACGCCATGAGTCCACGCTCGCGCCTCACGTGCTCATTGAGCGTCCACACGGTGCGTTGCACGGCGGCATACAGCCGCGCCGGCCGCTGCGGTGTGTCCACACTGAAATAGACCGCCTCGCGCGCCGCAGCGGAGTCCCGGATTACGCGGGAGACCGACTCCTGCCAATCATCGTCGGCGAGAGCGCAGGGGGGCGATCGCAGACAGCCTTCCAGTTGCCCGCGGCGCGCGCTCAGCATCTGAAACGAAGCCTCGGCGCTGGCGAGCCTCGCAAGGAGGTCCACACGCATTGCCGAGCGCGCCGCAATCGCGCGGGCCCGATCCATGGCCCGCCGCCAGACCCGATCGCCCTGGCGCTGCGCATCGCGCAGCTGCCCGAGCCTGCTCGCGCCCGAGCGCTCATCGCCGAGCAGAACGCTGCCGTAAGTCCGCTCGAGCTGCAGATAGCCCGCCGCGGTGATGAAATCGTTGGTCGTAGCGTCCACTTGCGCGACCTGCCGTGCCTGCTCGTATTCGCCCAACGATCGCCAGCTCGTGCGCGCGGCCAGTACGATCACCAGTAGCGAGAGCACAGCGAGCGAGAGATTGATGATCTGTCGCGCATCCGGGCGCAGGAGTCTCCACGATTGCAGTCGCTGCAGGAACCTGGCGGGAGCGGATGCGGCGTGCACGGCTTGCTCCGTTGACCGCGGCAGTATAGGCACGGCGCTGCAGCGGCGTCACGTAGGGCCGCGGCGAGCCCAAGAACTGCCTAGTCAGCGCACGGGGAGCGCAGACGCACGGGTGACGGTGCGCATGGCGAAGCTCGATTGCACGCTGACGACGCTGGGCAAGCGCGTCAGATGCTGACTGTGGATGCGCTCGAAATCGGCCAGGTCCGCCACCACGACCCGCAGCAGGTAATCGTGCTCGCCGGTCATCAGGTAGCACTCCATCACTTCCGGAATCTTGCGCACCGCGGTCTCGAATGCCGTCAGGCCCGACTGGCTCTGGCGGTCCAGGGTGATGCTCACGAAGACGTTGACCGGATAGCCGGCCTTCTGCTGATTGATGAGCGCGGTATAGCCTTCGATGAGGCCCGACTCCTCCAGGGCCCGGACCCGGCGCAGGCAGGCCGACTCGGAGAGGCTCACCTCGGCCGCGAGGCGGGCATTGGTCACGCGTGCATCCTGCTGCAGCAGGCGCAGGATGGCGCGATCGTAGCGGTCGAGCTCCATGGCCGCAGGATTCTGCCACGAATTTAAAGATTTGTCGCAGATTCTGCCGTGACTGCAGCCGCCGGCGGCGAATTTGCAAGCCCCCGCCGCATCCGGGTCTTTAATCTGCAGCCTGCGGGCGCTTCCTGGCGGCCGCGCCAGTTGGGTCCAAATCCGGGGGTTTCAGTCATGCGTATCGGCGTTCCGCGCGAAATCAAGGTTCACGAGTATCGGGTTGGTCTGGTTCCCGCCGGAGTCCGCGAGCTCACCGCGGCCGGTCACGAGGTCATCGTGGAGACGGGCGCTGGAGAGGGCATCGGTCTTTCGGACGCCGAGTATCGCGCCTCAGGCGCGTCCATCGCCGCCAATGCGGCCGACGTCTTCGCTAAAGCGCAAATGATCGTGAAGGTGAAGGAGCCGCAGCCGGCGGAGTGCAAGCTGCTGCGCTCCGGCCAGGTGCTCTTTACCTATCTGCACCTCGCGGCCGATCCTGAGCAGGCGCGCGGGCTGATGGCGTCCGGCGCAACAGCCATTGCATATGAGACTGTCACACGCAATGGCTCACTACCGCTGTTGACGCCGATGAGCGAAGTGGCCGGCCGCATGTCGATCCAGGTAGGCGCCGCCTCGTTGCAGAAGGCGAACGGCGGTCGCGGGGTTTTGCTCGGCGGTGTGCCCGGCGTCCCGCCGGCCAAGGTAGTGATCCTGGGTGGCGGCGTCGCCGGCACCCACGCCGCGGAGATGGCCGTTGGATTGCGCGCGGATGTCACTGTCGTGGACCGCTCGGTGGAGCGTCTGCGGGAGCTCTCGAGCCTGTTCGGCGCCTCCCTGCGCACGGCTTACTCCACGACGGAAACCGTAGAGCGCCTGGTGCGTGAGGCCGACCTCGTCATCGGCGCCGTGCTGATCGCGGGTGCCGCGGCACCGAAGCTCGTCACTCGCGCCATGGTTGCGACCATGCAGCCGGGCTCCGTGCTGGTCGACATCTCGATCGACCAGGGCGGGTGCTTCGAGACCAGCCACGCGACCACGCACGCCCAGCCTACCTTCGTAGTGGACGGGGTCGTGCATTACTGCGTGGCCAACATGCCGGGCGCTGTCGCGCGCACCTCCACCTTCGCGTTGACCAACGCCACCCTCCCCTATGTCAGGATGCTGGCCGACCTCGGCTGGCAGGCGGCCCTGAGGAAAGATCCGGGCTTCGCTGCGGGACTCAACGTGCATGCGGGTCAGATCACGCACGAGGCGGTGGCGAAGGCGCTCAACCTGAAGGTGTCCCCGACCGCTCCGAGCTCCGCCGCCGCATAACTCACGTCCCGCGGAACCGTTCGGTAATCGCCTGGCCGCGCTGGCGCGGGCGGGCCTCTGCCGGTACGCTTGGGTCCCCCGTCCCCGGAGGTCCCGAATGTCCCTGAGCAAGCTCGCCCTGCCGGCGGTGCTGCTGGCGGCCTACGCCGGCAGCGCCTTCGCCAAGCCTGTCACTTACGTCTGCGATCCCGCGCATACCTACCCCAGCTTCGCCGCCGATCACATGGGGGGCCTCTCCGTGTGGCGGGGCAAGTTCACCAAATCCACCTGCACCATCGTGCTCGACCGGCAGAAGCGGGCCGGCACGGTCGATGTGACGGTGGATACTTCCTCGATCGACTTCGGCATGCCGAAGCTCAACGAGCACGCGCAGGCGCCCGACCTCTTCGACGTCGCCAGGTATCCGACTGCCACCTACAAGGGCAACCTCGCGGATTTCGTCAACGGCAAACCGACCAAGGTCGTGGGCAATTTTACCTTGCATGGGGTCACTCACCCGCTGACGCTGACCATCCGCTCCTTCGAGTGCAAGGAAATCGCGATGATGCACCAGTACCGCTGCGGCGCCGACGCCGACGGCCACTTCCAGCGCGACCAGTACGGCATGGATCTCGGCAAGAAGTTCGGCTTCGAGATGTGGGTCCGCCTGCAGATCCAGGTGGAGGCGGTACGGCAGACCTGAGGGGCCGTACACCCCCGGGGCATGTCCACATTGCCAGGAAGTCTGAGGGGAGCAAGGCTCGTGCCGCCGGCCAGCCGGAGCATTGTGTAAACTTGGGGGATACCATGAGCAGCGACGCCCATGCCCCGCCCCATAACAGATGATGAGCTGATCGAGGCCCTGCTCGCCGCCGCCGTGGCGGCGGGCCGGGCCGCTCTCGATATCTACCGCGCCGGCTTCACGGTCGCTCACAAAGCCGACCAGTCGCCGGTCA
>DASVWT010000297.1:0-2080 GCA_036393055.1 Steroidobacteraceae bacterium | reverse complement strand
CAGCGCGCCTTCAGGCTCCGGCAGGCCGAAGGAATCGGCGAGACCCTGATCGACATTCTGGATCACGACGCCGAGCTTGCCCCGCTCGACATGCCCGGTGCTCATCAGCTGGTGCGCCACCTGCATCGCGACATCGATCGGAATGGAGAACGACACGCCCATGTAGCCGCCGGTGCGGCTGTAGATCTGCGAGTTGATGCCGACCACCTGGCCCTGCATGTTGAACAGCGGGCCGCCCGAGTTGCCGGGATTGATCGGCACATCCGTCTGGATGAAAGGCACATACCCCGAATCCGGGAGCGTGCGCCCCTCGGCGCTGACGATGCCGGCGGTGGCGCTGTTGGTGAAGCCGAACGGCGCGCCGATGGCGAGCACCCATTGGCCGACCTCGAGCTTGCTGGAATCGCCCAGGTTGACGGTCGGCAGGTTGTCGGCCTGGATCTTGATCACCGCCACATCCGAGGTCTTGTCCGCTCCGATGACTTTGGCGGTGTACTCGCGCCGATCGGTGAGCTGCACCGTCACGCGGGTCGCACCCGCAACTACGTGCGCGTTGGTCAGGATGAGGCCGTCAGGCTGAATGATGAAGCCCGAGCCTTCGCCGCGGATCGGCTGCTCCTGCGGCGGCTGGAAGGGCATTCCGCGGAAGAATGGCGCGAACGGGCTGTTGGGTCCGAAGGGGTTGTCGTTCCCTTGGCTCTCGGGCGCCTTCTCGATGACGCGGATATTGACGACCGCCGGCCCGTATTTCTTCACCAGCGTGGTGAAGTCGGGCAGCATCACGGCCACGCCGCCGCGCGGCTGGGCCGAGGTCACCGCCGCGGGCGGCGGAGAGCCTTGCGCGTGCGCCGTGCTCGGGTCGGCGACGCTGTACAGCGCGGCGAGCGGCGCCGCACCCAGCACCACGCCGAGCACGCCGGCGATCAGTGGATTGCGAACTGCGTTCCTCACTCTCATGACTCACTCCCACAGGACTTGTCCGGATACGGCCTGCAGAATAGGCGCGGGACACTTAAATGACGCTTAAGGGTCGGGGGATCAAGCGTGGCCTGCGAGGGAAAACGCCGCGACCGCGCGTCGGATGGCGCCGACATGCCGCGGGGCGGGCTGCCGCCCCCGAGAGGCATCAGCGGCGGCGCCTCTCGAGCCAGGCGATGAGCCCCTGAGTGTTGAGCTCCAGATCCCCTTCCAGCAGCTCGAGCACGCGCTCCGGCGGCAGCGGGCAGCCGTGACGGACGGCCAGCTCGCGCCACAGCCCGCTCATTCCGGCCCGGATGGCCGCCGCGCGGTCGGGCACGTCCGCGCTTTGCTCGGCAATGCGGGTGAGCTCGCGGATCTGTCCCTTCAGCGACTCGCCCAGCCGCGGTACGTCCGTCACCCGGCTGAAGTGCATGAGGTACATCGCCTCGGGCGAGTATGAAAGCAGCCGGTCGACCGAGGCGATCAGCTGTTCCGGATCGAATTGCGTCGGCGTGGTCGTCGGAATGATGAAGGCGCCGCGCGGTGAGTCGAGCTCCCGGTAGGAGAGGCCGAAGGTGTCGCCGGTGAAGATGCAGGCGTGCGCGCGATCGACGAACACCTGGTGGTGCAGCGCATGCCCCGGCGTGTGCAGGATCTCGAGCTCCCGGCCGCCCAGGCTCAACCTGTCGCCGTCGCGGGTCGCCCGCACCCGCCCGGCTGCGATGGGGACGATGTCGCCATAGAGGCTGCGGAAGCGCTCCTCGCCATAGACCGTCCGCGACCCTGCGATCAGCTTCGCCGGGTCGATCATGTGCGGCGCGCCCCGGGGATGCAGGATCGCGGTGGCATTGGGCAACTCCCGCATCAGCCGTCCCGCACCGCCCGCGTGATCCAGATGGACGTGCGTCAGCAGCAGGTAGTCCACGGCATCGCGCGCGATCCCGAGCGCATCGAGTGCGGCGAGCAAATGAGGCACGGAGTCATTGGCGCCGACGTCCACGAAGGCGGCGCGGCCGCCGTGTTGAACGATATGCGCTGCCGCATGTCCTGGATGGACATACTCGGTATCCACGGCGGTGATGCCGTTCGGGTGACGGAACAACCGAGGGGCGGGTCGTGC
>DASVWT010000296.1:0-4285 GCA_036393055.1 Steroidobacteraceae bacterium | reverse complement strand
CGACCCTGCTGTACGCGCTGCGCCGCCGAGGCGGCCGGCGTGGCATCGCGTCCCTGTGTATCGGGGGCGGCGAAGCAGTGGCGGTCGCGGTCGAGCTGATCGGCTAAACTCTTCTATGCGGGGCACATCCGTGTGCGTGGGGTTACTCTGGGGAGCTTATGAAGATTGAAAACGCCCGTGCCGTCGTCACCGGTGGCGCCTCGGGACTCGGCCACGCGGTCGCGCGCCACCTCGTCTCA
Organism: Steroidobacteraceae bacterium; assembly: GCA_036393055.1. Taxonomy (GTDB): domain Bacteria; phylum Pseudomonadota; class Gammaproteobacteria; order Steroidobacterales; family Steroidobacteraceae; genus 13-2-20CM-66-19. The sequence continues at coordinate 4,046 of DASVWT010000296.1, read as the reverse complement.
CTCGGCGGCAAGGTCGTCATCCTCGACGTCCAGGACGGATCGGGGCGAGCGGCGGCGGCCGACCTCGGATCCGGTGCTGCCTTCGTCCGCTGCGATGTCACCTCCGAGGCGGAGGTCACTTCCGCCATGGAGGCCGCCCAGACCCGCATGGGCGGCATCAACCTGCTCGTCAATTGCGCCGGGGTGATCGGCGCCGGCCGGGTATTGGGCAAGAATGGGCCGATGGCGGGGGACTTCTTCACCAAGGTCGTGCACATCAACCTGATCGGCACCTTTCTCTGCGACAAGGCCGCCGCGGCGCTGATGCAGCACAATGCGCCCAGCGAGGACGGTGAGCGGGGTCTGCTGGTGCACACGTCCTCCGTCGCGGCATTCGAAGGACAGATCGGCCAGGCGGCCTACTCCGCGACCAAGGCGGGGCTCGCCGGCATGACGCTCCCCATCGCGCGCGAGCTGGCGAGATTCGGCATTCGCTGCATCTCCATCGCCCCCGGCATCTTCCACACGCCCATGGTCGACTCCATGAGCGCGGAGATCCAGGCATCCCTGGCCAGCCAGATCCCTTTTCCCAAGCGCCTCGGCAAGCCCGAGGAGTTCGCGCGGCTGGTCGTCGCCGCGTTCGAGATTCCGATGTTGAACGGTGAGACCATCCGCCTCGACGGCGCCGTCCGCATGCAACCGCAATGAAATGAACACCTCCGCCAGCGATCAACCTGACATTCAACGTGACGTCATGGAGTATGACGTCGTCATCGTGGGCGCGGGCCCTGCCGGGCTGGCGTGCGCCATCCGCCTGAAGCAATTGCAGCCGGCCACCAACGTCTGCGTGCTCGAGAAGGCATCCGCAGTGGGGGCGCACGCGCTCTCGGGCGCCGTCATGGAGCCCGGCCCACTGGATGCGCTCGCGCCGGAGTGGCGTGAATCGCCGCCCGGCATCTGCGTGGCCGCCGTGCGCGACGAGTTTCGCCTGCTCACCCGCAAGGCAGCCCTGCGGCTGCCGCTGCCGCCGCAGCTGCACAATCATGGCAACTTCATCATCTCGCTCGGCCTGCTCACACCCTGGCTCGCGCGGAAGGCGGAATCCCTCGGCGTCGACATCTTCCCCGGGTTCGCGGCGGCCGCGCCCCTCGTGGGGGCCGACGGCGTGATGGCCGGAGTGCAGCTCGGAGACATGGGGCTCGACAAGAGCGGCCGGCCCGGCCCGAATTTCACCCCGGGCGCCGAGGTGCGGGCGCGAACCACGGTCGTGGCGGAAGGGGCGCGCGGCAGCCTCGCCAAGCAGCTCATCCGCCGCTTCGAGCTCGATGCGCGCTCCTGCCCACAGACCTACAGCCTCGGCATGAAGGAGCTGTGGCAGCTGCCAGGGGGGCGCGTGCAGCCCGGACTCATTCAGCACAGCTTCGGCTGGCCGCTCGATTCGAAAACGTATGGCGGCAGCTTCATCTATCACCTCGACGACAACCGCGCGTATGTCGGATTGGTCGTCGGTCTCGATTACGAGGACCCGCGCCTGACGCCGTTCGAGGCCTTCCAGCAGTTCAAGCATCACCCCTCGGTACGGCCCTTCCTCGAGGGCGGCGAGATCCTCGCGGCCGGCGCGCGCACCATCGCCTCCGGCGGCTGGCAGTCGATTCCGCGCCTGGAGATGCCCGGCGCGATGTTGATCGGGGACAGCGCGAGCGGGCTCAATCTGCCGAAGATCAAGGGAATACACCAGGCGATCCGCTCCGGCATGCTCGCGGCCGAGCACCTCGCCGAGACCGGCAGCCCGAAGGGCTTCGATGCCCGTTGGCGCGCTTCGCCCGGCGGGCAGGAGCTGCGCGCGGTACGCAACTTCAAGCCGGGATTCAAGCGCGGCCTCTGGCTCGGACTCGCGAACTCCGGGCTCGAGGTCCTGACCGGCGGCCGGACACCCTGGACTCTCAAGAGCCGCACCCCCGATTATGCCCGGCTCAAGAAGCTGAGCGAGTACGAATCCCCCGAACGACATTGGGCCGAGCGGACGCTGCCGCCGCGCGACCGGCTGGCGTCCGTCTTCTTCGCCGCCACCAGCCACGACGAGAGCCAGCCGGCGCACCTGAAGGTGCTGGACACCAACATCTGCGTCGATCGCTGCGTGAAGGAATTCGGCAATCCCTGCCAGCGCTTCTGTCCGGCGAGCGTGTACGAGATGGTCGATGACGGCGCCGGCGGCAAGCGCCTGCAGATCAACGCCGCCAACTGCGTGCATTGCAAGGCGTGCGACATCAAGGACCCGTACGAGATCATCAACTGGACGCCTCCGGAGGGCGGCTCCGGACCAAACTACCAATCATTGTAGATACTCCATGACCGAGATCTGGCGCCCGTCGGCCGCCCGCGTCGCCGATTCCAACCTGGCACGGTTCACCGCGTGCGTGAATGCCCGCAAGGGCCTGAAGCTCGATGGCTACGAGGAGGTCTACGCCTGGTCCGTCGCCGATCCCGGGGAGTTCTGGGCGGAGCTCGCACGCTTCGCCGACCTCAAAGCCGACTGGGGCGCGGGACCGGCGCTCGAGAACGGCGGCGCCATGCCAGGCGCGCGGTTCTTTCCCAACGCCCGGCTCAATTTCGCGGAAAACCTGCTGCGGCATGACGATGACCGCGCCGCGATCGTGTTCGTCAACGAGCGGGGGACCCGCAGGCAGCTTTCCCATCGCGAGCTGCGCCAGGAGGTGGCGCGGATTGCCGCGGGACTGAGAGCCGCAGGCGTCGGCGAGGGCGACCGGGTCGCCGGTTTCCTGCCCAACCTGCCGCAGACCACGATCGCCATGCTGGCGACGGCGAGCCTCGGGGCGACCTGGTCGTCCTGCTCGCCGGATTTCGGCGTGCACGGGGTTCTCGACCGCTTCGGGCAGATTGCGCCCAAGGTGCTCTTCACTGCGGATGGCTATTTCTACGCCGGCAAGACGCTCGACTCCCTCGCGCAAATGGCGGAGGTCGCCTCGAAGCTGCCGAGCGTGGAGCACATCGTCGTGATTCCGTACGTGGAGCCGGAACCGCGCCTCGAGCGGCTGGGCAAGGCCTCTTCACGCGCGATGCACTGGCACGCGTTCGGGGAGCGTGGAGCGCCCCTGCGCTTCGCACCGATGCCGTTCAACCATCCCCTGTACATCCTGTACTCCTCGGGAACGACAGGCGTTCCGAAGTGCATCGTGCACGGTGCGGGCGGAACGCTGCTGCAGCACCAGAAGGAGCATCTGCTCCATACGGATGTCAGGCGCGGGGACCGCGTCTTCTATTTCACCACCTGCGGCTGGATGATGTGGAACTGGCTGATGAGCGCGCTCGCCACCGGCGCCGCCATCGTGCTCTACGACGGCAGTCCCTTCCATCCCGATGCCGGCGTGCTCTGGAGGCTGGCACAGCAGGAGCGCGTTACGGTCTTCGGCACCAGCGCCAAGTATCTTTCCGCCCTGGAGAAGAACGGCTATGCGCCTGCCGACAATGTGGACCTGACTGCGCTGCGCACGCTGCTGTCCACCGGCTCACCGCTCCTGCCGGAGGGCTTCGACTTCGTCTACCGCGCCATCAAGGCCGACCTGCACCTCGCCTCGATCTCAGGCGGCACCGACATTGTGTCGTGCTTCGCCCTCGGCTGTCCGACGCTCCCCGTGCATCGCGGCGAGATCCAGTGCCGCGGCCTCGGCATGGCCGTCGATATCTTCGATGATGAGGGCAAGCCGGTACGCGGCGAGCGCGGTGAGCTGGTATGCACCGCCCCCTTCCCCTCGATGCCAGTCGGCTTCTGGAACGATCCGGAGCAGGCCCGCTATCGCGCGGCCTATTTCCAGCGCTTCCCGGGAGTGTGGCACCACGGCGACTACGCCGCTCTCACCGAGCATGGCGGGATTGTCATCTACGGACGCTCCGACGCCGTGTTGAATCCGGGCGGAGTGCGTATCGGGACTGCGGAGATCTACTCCGCCGTCGAGAGCCTGACGGAAGTCGTCGAGGCGATCGCAGTCGGTCAGGACTGGCGGGATGACGTGCGGGTCGTGCTCTTCGTTCGGCTGCAGACCGGGGCC
>DASVWT010000295.1:0-3615 GCA_036393055.1 Steroidobacteraceae bacterium | reverse complement strand
CTGGTGGAAAGGGAGGGACTCGAACCCTCGACCCCGGCATTATGAGTGCCGTGCTCTAACCGGCTGAGCTACCTTTCCACTGTTCTTCGCAGCCGGACGCCACCCTTTGGGATCGAGGGCGGGCGGCCTGCCAGGAGGGGGGCGCATTGTCCTTGGGCGGCGCCGGTAGTGTCAACCCGCGCCCTGCGGGGGACCCAGGCCCGCCTGAGGACCCTCGGATATCTCCGTCCCGCCCAAGCGGAAGGTCCCGGGACCGGAAGCGATGGCTAGGAAACGCGCATCCCCGAGGCGCGCGCGAGCAGCGCCTCGAAAGCCTCGACCGGCAACGGCGGGCTGTGCAGATAGCCCTGTGACTGCTCACATTTCAATTCCCCGAGCAGGGCCAGCTCCTCCTCCCGCTCGACGCCCTCCGCCACGGTGCTGAGGTCGAACGCGCGCGCCAGCGAGACGATGGTGGATACCACCGCCTGCACGGTCCGGTCCCCTGCCAGCCGGCTGATGAAGGAGCGGTCGATCTTCAGCGTATCGACCGGCAGGTCCGCGAGACGGCTCAGCGAGGAGTAGCCCGTCCCGAAATCATCGATGGCGACCCGCACGCCCTCGTCACGCATGATCTGTAGAGTGCGGCCCAGGAACACCGTGTCGTCCAGCAGCGCCCCTTCGGTGATCTCGATATCGATGCCGCCCGCGGCACCGAGGCTGCTGCCCGCCGCGGCAAAAAACTTCGCCGAGAATTCAGGGTCGCGCAGCTGCACCGGCGAGACATTGACCGCCAGCCGGATGGGCTTCAGTCCCTGGCGGCCCCAGCGCGCCAGATCCCGCGCCGCCTGCTGCACCACCCACTCCCCGACATCCACGATGAGCCCGGTCGCCTCGAGCACCGGCAGGAAAACCGCAGGTGCGACGATGCCGCGCTGCGGGTCGTTCCAGCGCAACAGGCCCTCCGCGCCCACCAGCTCACCGGTCGCGATGCTGACCTTAGGCTGATAGTGCAGCATGAACTGGTCGCCATCGAGGGCGACGCGCAGCCGCCGCTCGAGCGCAAGGCGATCGGCCACTTCGGCGCTCAGCTCCCGCCGGTAACGCAGGAAACGCTCGCCGGTGTTGCGAGCCTTGTGCAGCGCCGCTTCGGCGTTCTGCAGCAGCGCCTCCGCATTGGCGCCATTTTCCGGGTAGCGCGCCAGCCCCGCCCTGACGGTGATCGGAACGTCATGCCCGGCGAGCGAGAGCGGCTTGCCGAAAGCCGCGGTGATGCGATCGTGGATGAGCCGCACGGCCTCCTCGTAGGACGCGCAATCCAACACCACGGCTGCGAAGTTGCCGCCATCGAGATGCGCCAGCCACTCGCTGCCGCCGAAATTACGCCTGAGGGCATCGGCCACGAACTGCACCACCCGGTCGCCCATGTGCCGGCCCAGCGAGTCGTTGATCGCGCCGAGGCGCTCCACGTCGAAGGCGACCACCACGACCTCCTGAGACTCCCCGGCGTGGCGGCCGAGCGAGCGCGCCAGCCGTTCGCAGAAGAGCGAGCGCTTGGCGAGCCCGGTCAGCGGATCGAAGTAGGAGAGGAACCGGACGGCATCCTCCTTGTACAGGTACTGCAGCGCGAAGGAGAGGTTGGCGGCCACCTCCTGCAGCATCCGCATCTCCTCTTCGCCGAATATCCCTGTTTCTGCACCTCCGACGGTGAACGTCCCAACCGGAGTGTCGTCGATGAGGAGCGGAATCGACGCGACGGAGCGGATGCCCAGCGCATCCAATGTGTCGGCGAAGCGTAAAGGACCGACGACCTGAGAGACGTCATCGCATACGGTGACCTCACCGGTCTGCAGCGCCCTCCCTGTAATGCTCTCGGGCTCGCCCCCGGCGCCGTCATCCACACGGAAACTGAACATACCCTGGTGATCGCGGCCTGCGCCGGCCCACGCCGAGCAGCTGGCGATGCGTGTATGCGGATCGATCAGCACCACGAGCGCGCAAATGTAGTTGCCCACGGTGTGGGCGATCCGACAGACCTCCTCGAGCAGCTTGGCGCGCTCCCGGACCCGCACCACCGCGGCGTTGATCCCGGAGAGCATCTGCAGAACGCGGCTGAGGCGCGCGACGCGCTCCTCGGCCTGGTGCCGCGCGCGCTGCGAGGCGGCCTCGGCCAGGGCGCGCTTGACCACCGGCGCGAGCCGCGCGAGGTTGCTCTTCAGGACATAGTCGACCGCGCCGTGCTTCAGCGCTTCGATGGCCCGCTCCTCGCCAATGGTGCCGGAGACGAAGATGAAAGGAGTCGCGGGGGCTTCGGCGCCGGCAATGGCGAGTGCCGACATGCCGTCGAATCGCGGCAGGGAGAAATCGGACAACACGATTTCCGGCCGCAGCTCGCGCAATCCCGCGCGGAACTCCGCTTCGCTCTCGACACGCCGCCAGGCGCAATCGATCCCCGCCCTCTCGAGCGCTCTGACGGTGAGCTCAGCTTCCGCGGCAACGTCTTCCAGGATCAGGAGGCGTAAATCCTGCGCCATTTCCTCGTACCCTCGCCGGACGAGGGCTCACCATACTCAGCCGTGGCGCCGCTGTCACTCTCCAACGCGACAGAATGCGGCCTCGACGCCGTGATCTGCGTCTCAAACGTTGAAACGGAAGTGCACCACGTCCCCTTCGCGCATGACGTACTCCTTCCCCTCCAACCGCAGCTTGCCGGCCTCGCGTGCCCCGGCCTCACCCCGCAATCCGACATAATCCTCGAAGGCGATCACTTCCGCGCGGATGAAGCCGCGCTCGAAGTCGGTGTGGATCACGCCCGCAGCCTGCGGCGCGGTCGCGCCGACGCGCACCGTCCAGGCCCGCACTTCCTTGGGACCCGCGGTGAAGAAGGTTTGCAATCCCAACAGGCGGTAAGCGGCACGGATCAGACGGTCGAGCCCCGGCTCTGTGAGCTTGAGCTCGGCCAGGAATTCCGCGCGGTCACCCTCCTCGAGCTGCGCGATCTCCGCCTCGATGGCGGCGCAGACCGGCACCACGGCCGCCCCCTCCTTGGCGGCGCGCGCCTCGATGGCGGCGAGCAGCGGATTGCCCTCGAAGCCGTTCTCCGCCACGTTGGCCACGTACATGACGGGCTTTGCGGTGAGCAGGTGAAGATCCCTGAGATCGCGTTGCTCCTCCTCCGTGAGGCCCATCGCCCGTACCGGCCGCACCTGATCGAGCTGCGCTTTCACCCTTTCGAGCAGCGCGCGCCGGCGCAGCGCATCCTTGTCGCCGGCCTTGGATGCCTTCGCGGCGCGGTCCAGCGCCTTCTCCACGCTGCCGAGGTCCGCGAGCGCGAGCTCGGTATCGATGGTCTCGATGTCGGCGAGCGGATCGACCTTGCCCGCCACGTGAATGACATCGCCGCTCTCGAAGGCGCGCACCACGTGCGCAATGGCGTCGACCTCGCGGATGTGCGACAGGAACTGATTGCCCAGACCCGCGCCCTCCGAGGCGCCAGCGACCAGACCCGCGATGTCGACCAGCTCCACGGCGGCCGGGACGAGCTTCTCCGGATGCACGATGTCGGCCAGCTGCTCCAGGCGCGGGTCCGGCACCGGGACCACCCCTATGTTGGGATCAATGGTGCAGAAGGGATAG
>DASVWT010000294.1:0-6121 GCA_036393055.1 Steroidobacteraceae bacterium | reverse complement strand
CTCCATTGCGGCAGGTAAAGACCGCACGAGACGATGCTTGCCGCACCGGTCATGTCCGTCAGCTCTCCACGAACCGATCGAGCACGGGCGGCACGCGCAATGCCTCCGGGACCCGCTCGGCGCCGATGCGCCGGTCGAGCTCGGCGTGCCAGTGATAGATCCGCCGCTCCTGATAGTTGAGCGGAATGCCCGTGAAGCCGCGCGACATCACCGATTCCTGGATGGCGGGGGCGAATTGCAGATCCTCATCGAGAATGCGGTCGAAGTTGGCGATACGCACCTGCCACCCCTCCGCGGGCGGGCCCCCGCCCCAGTCCGGCGCGAACCAGTGACACTCGATGCGCATCGTGGTGTCCGAGGTCGGCCAGAAGAGCAGGAAGGGGCAGCCGCTCGGGTCCACCGGGACGACGAGGTTCGGAAAGAAGTTGAACGAGGCGTTGTTGCGCGAGGAGATGACGGTGGCGGTCTCGATGCGGCGCATGCCGACGGTCCCCGGGTCCACCCAGTCCGGCCGGCGGTTGGGGGTCACCATGAGGGAATGGCCCCTGCGGTAGAGCGCGATCGTCGTGCCGCGATGGTCGAGAAAGCGGTCCACGGTGCTCTGATGGATGGACTTCAGGTGATAGACCTCGAGGAAGGCATCGAGCAGCACCTTGACGTTGCAGCGCACCTCGCGCGCCTCCTGCGCCACGAGGCGCCACTGCTCGGGCTGGAACTGGCGGAAGTACTCGCCAAAGGGCGCGAAGTGCTCGAGGAGAGGCTCGGCCTGCGGGTCCTCGTTGATGAAGATCCAGTTGTAGAACCGCTCGCAGCGGACCGTCTTCAAACCCCGCGCGGCGGTGTCGAGCCCGACGAAGTCGCGCTTGTCGCGCAGGTTGAGCAGCGTGCCGTCGAGCGAGTAGGTCCAGCCGTGATAGCCGCAGACGAAGCCCTGCACGCACCCCTTCTCGGTCCTTACCACCGGGCCGCCGCGATGCCGGCACGTGTTGTAGAACGCGCGCACCACATCGTCCTTGCCCCGCACGAGGAGAATCGGCGACCCGGTCTTGCGCAGCAGCAGGAAGGAGCCCGGCGTCGGCAGCTCATCGATGTGGCAGGCGTAAACCCAGCTGCGCTGCCACAGGTACTGCCGCTCCAGTGCGAGGAAGGCAGGGTCGACGTAGCGGCCGCCTGGGATATCGGGCAGCTGCGGGAAGTCATCTGGCGGGGCGGCGCGCTCCGCCTCGTATCTCATGCCGTCCAGAAACCGCTGCACCGTAGCCGAGTCCACGGGTATTCCCCCTTTGGCTCACGCCCGGCCGGATGATGCCGGGCCCAGGCATTATAAATAAAAAAAACCGGCATGCTTGTTTTTTGTCGCGAGCACGCGTAGCTTCACGCCTCTGATACGCCCGCGGCAGCGAGGCGACCTTTGGTGTACGGAGTTCCACGGGGGGGTTCTACGCGTATGACCGAGATGACGTTCACCGGGCGCCATGCCCGTCACGAGAATGGGCTGCGCTGCGCAATTGCCGCAGCCATGCTCGCATCGCTTCTGCCCGCGAGCGGGCATGCACAGTCGCCACCCGCGGCCTCGAGCCCAAGCAGCAGCGGCAGCGTCACGCTCCGGGAGGTCATCGTAACCGCCGAGCGGCGCAAATCCAACCTGCAGACCACCCCGGTCGCGGTGACCGCGATCGATGCGCAGGCCATCCAGGACGTCGCCCCGCGCACGCTCGAGGACCTCGCCAAGCTGGTGCCGAACTTCTCGGTCAACAGGATCAACGGCTTCAACGCCGCTTCCTTCGCCATGCGCGGCGTGGGCAACACCGATATCATCGTCTATAACTCACCGCCGGTTGCGGTGCTGCTCGATGACTTCGTCATGCCGAGCACGCAGACGCAGCTCCTCGATCCCTTCGACGTGCAATCGGTACAGGTGCTGCGCGGCCCGCAGGGAACGCTGTTCGGCGCGAACACGATCGGCGGCGCCGTCGTCGTGCAGACCAAGGCGCCCGTGCTCGATGAGACCACCTTCGATTTCCAGGGACAAACCGGCAGCTACAACACCTTGATCGCCCAAGGCGCCCTCAACGTCCCCCTCATCCAGGACAAGCTCGCCCTGCGGCTGGTCGCGAGCCGCGATCGCGAGCAGGGCTGGATGCGAGACGGCGCGAGCGACACCGTCGGCGGCGTCACGTACACGGGTGACGGCCGGCGGGTCGGCGGAACCGACGTGACGACGATGCGCGCGAAATTGCTCTGGCAGCCCTCCGATGCGCTGCGCACCTTGTTCGAATACGAGCAGCTCGACGACAACTCGCCGAGCCCCGCGGCCGTGAACCTCACGCCCACCGACCTGGACCCGACGACGGGCAAGCCCTACTTCGTGTTCGCGCAGCTGGGCCTGGCAGGCAACGTCACCGGCAATCCCCTGGACGACGCCGGCATCACCACCCGCAACGGCTATCTGATCGACAGCCAGAACGGCCAGAAGGTCAGGGCGCAGGGCTACCACCTGAACACCGACATCAACCTGGAGCCGGGTACCATCACCTGGGTGCAGGGCTATCGGACGCAGGACTCGGCTCTGTCATCGAACTACACCGGAGTGGTCGGCCCCCTGTCGGTATTCGATGCCAACCGCTCCGACCTGCGCAAGACCTGGCAGGAGGAAGTGCGTTTCGCCTCCAAGCAGATGGGCCCGCTCAACTACGTTGCCGGCCTCTTTTACTATCACGACCAGGACACCTTCTGCGTGGCGCAGATCCTCGGCATCTACGACCTCTTCGGCGCGCCGACTCCTCCGGGAGCCCAGCCCGGCGGCTACAACGATAACCCCCAGGTGCTCTGCAACGCGCAGACGGAGAAGTCCGGCGCCGTGTACGGGCAGGCGAACTGGAAGTTCACGGATGCCACGACTTTGACCCTGGGCGCCCGCATGACCCGCGACAGCAAGGACTGGATCGGCCGCCAGCAGGTCTTCGTGCAGCAACTGCCCTCGCCCACCGGCGCTTTCAATCCGGGTTTCACCTGGCAGCAGCTCGGCAACCTGATGAATGCCGCGAACTTCTCAGGCTACCCGTTCGGCGTGGTCACCGACAGCCACACCTGGACGCAGCCGACCTACGACATCACCCTGTCCCACAAGTTCTCACCGGACATGTTCGTCTACGGCACGTTCGCCCATGGCTTCCAGGCGGGCGGCTACAACGATCAGATCGGCACCAGCGGCAATCCGATCACGCCCGATGAGAGGAAGCCCACCAATCCGGAGAAAGCCGATTCCTTCGAGGTGGGCATGAAGAGCGAGCTCCTCGACCACCGCATCCGCCTCAACGAGGCCGCCTTCTACGTGAAATACAAGGATGTGATCCGCCAGGTGGTCGTGCCGGTGACCAACCTCAACGGCAACCCCGGGGAAGAGACGCTGTTCCGCAACGCCGCGCAGATGACCGTGTACGGCCTGGAGAACGAGCTCACCGCTCGCCTCACCGACAATCTGCTGCTCAACCTGCCGGTGAGCTATCAGCACTGCAAGTACGACTCCTTCAGCAGCGGCGTCGGCACGACGGTGGTCGACCTGTCGGGCCTGGACGTGAACCGCTGCCCGGAGTGGACCGCGACGCTCGACCTCAACTACACGGTGCCGATGCGCGCCTCGCTCGGCAGCCTCAACCTCGATGCCTCCGAGAGCTTCGTCTCGAACAACCTCGACACCTACTCGCTGGCCCTGCCCAACGCGCCGTTCACCCAGACCTTCGCGCAGTCGCGCACGCTGCTCGATGTGACGGTCACCTACAGGACCCCCGACGACCGGATCTTCCTGCGGCTCATCGGCCGCAACCTGACGGACAAGATCTACCTGCAATCGGCGCAGAACGTCGATCCGCTGTGGGTCTGGGGCTTCTACGGCGAGCCGCGCTTCCTCGGCGTCGAGGCGGGCTACAATTTCACCAGCCGCCACTGAGGCCAAACCGGAGCATCCCGCCCCAGCGAGCCGCCGTGGATTTTCGCCTCACCGAAGAGCAGCTCGCCCTGCAGGCCGCCGCGCGCAGGTACGTGCGCGAGCGGCTGCAGCCTCTCGCCGCCCAGCTCGACCGCGATGATGAGCCCCCGCCGCGCGCACTCGTGCGCGAGTACGCCACAATGGGCTTTCTCGGCATCAACGTCAGCCCAAAGCACGGCGGGCTGGGCCTGGGCAACCTCGAGGCGCTGCTCGTGCTCGAGGAGTTCGCGAAGTGCTCATCGGCACTGGCGTTCCCGGTATTCGAGTCCTGTGTTGGCCCGGCGCGTGCGATCGAGCGGTTCGCAGGTGAGGCGCTGCGCCAGCGTATCGTGCCCCGCGTCTGCAGCGGGGAGCTGGTGGTCGCCGTCGCGATGTCGGAGCCCGGCGCCGGCTCGGCGCTTACGGATTTGACGACGCGTGCGGAAACGCGGGGCGATCGCGTGGTGCTCAACGGCACCAAGCGATGGTGCTCGGGCGGCGGCCACGCGGATGCGTACTTGGTGTATTGCCGGATGAGCGCGGAGGCAGGAGCAAAGGGTATCGGCGCGGTGCTGGTCGAGAAAGGCACACCGGGCTTCACCTTCGGCGAGCGCGAGCATCTCATGGGATTTCGGGGCATACCGAGCAGCGACCTCTTCTTCGATGGCTGCGAGGTGCCGCTCGAGAACGTCGTCGTGCCGGCGGGGGGCTTCAGGAAGCTGATGGAAGCATTCGATCTGGAGCGCTGCGGCAACGCCACCATGGCGCTGTCGCAGGCGAGCGGCGCGCTCGAGGACGTGCTGCGCTATGTCCAGGAGCGCAAGCAGTTCGACAAGCCGTTGGTCGATTTCCAGGCCGTGCAGCTGAAGCTCGCGGAGATGCAGATGAAGGTGGAGGCAGCACGGCTGCTCATCTGGCGTGCGGCGGTCAACGCCGGCGCCGGCCTGCCCGACGTCCTCGACTCCTCGGTGGCGAAATGCTTCGCCAACGAGATCGCGCGCGAAGTCTGCGGGAACGCGGTCCAGTTGATGGGCGGGTACGGTTACTCCAGGGAATATCCCATGGAGCGGCGGCTGCGGGATGCGTGGGGCTGGGGCATCGCCGGCGGCGCCATCGACATCCAGAAGGTCAACATCGCAGCCGCGATGGTCGGACGGCGTTTCGATCAGCGCCGTTAGCGGCGACGTTCATGTTCGGCCTCGAGCGCGACCTCGATCATTCCCTCCACCACCCTCACCGGATAACTCGACAGCGGACGGGTAGCTGGCGCCCCTAGAACGCGGCCATCGCGGACGTCGAATGATGCGCCGTGCAAAGGGCAGATCACCCGTGTACCGCGCAGACGCCCTTCGTCCATCCGGGCAAGCGCATGCGTGCAGATGTTGTCCACGGCGAACACGCCCTCCTTCGAGTGGCAGATGAGCACCTCGCGCCCGGCCACCGTAATGCAACGCATGCGCCCCTGCGACAGTTCGGTGAGCGCGAGGGCGGGATGGAAAATCGGCTCGGTCAAGGCGACAACTCCCCTGGGCGGCGGGCAAATGCACATACTTTACCCCACCCAAAAACAAACAGTCGTGCCTGTTTCTTTTTGGCCCCGGGTGGTGCTACGATGGGCTCGACCGTAGGGGGTTTGGTATGCCCAAGATCACTTTCATCGCCAGGATGACCGTCAAGCCTGGCCGCGAGCAGGAATTCCTCGCCTGCTGCCGCGAGCTCGAGGCGCACGTGCGGGCGCACGAGCCGGACACGCTGGCGTACGAGTTCTTCCGCCTGCGCGAGCCGCAGCGGTTCGCTGTGCTCGAGTCGTTCCGCGACGAGGCGGCCGAGCACCGTCACATGGGCTCGACGGTGCTGGCGCAGGTCGGACCGCGCATCGCCGCCTGCCTCGAGGGCACGTGGGTGCGCGAATACTTCGATCCCCTCTGAAGAAGGCGCGCAATGAGCTCAGCCGAATGGGCCCCGCGCAGCGAGTCGCTGCGCTCGCTGCGGATCCAGGTCACCACCCTGGGCGATCTGCTGCTCGGCGCCGCCGACCGCTACCCCGACTCTCCCGCCCTCATCCTGCCCGGGCAGCGCATGACCTACGCAGAGCTCGCCGAGCGGGCGCTGCTGCGCGCGCGCAGCCTGCAGGCGCTCGGGGTGAAGCCACGC
>DASVWT010000293.1:0-6738 GCA_036393055.1 Steroidobacteraceae bacterium | reverse complement strand
CGTGGCCGCGCTCCTCCTGGCGCTCGCCGATGTGCTTCCGGGCGCGATCGCCGCCGACTACGCCGCGAGCGCCGAGAACCTGAGGGACGCTTACCTGCGGCGGCACGGCGACAGCGACCCCGCGGTCATTCTCGAGGCGGTACGCTGCCCGGAAGCAGCCGTCTACAACATGCTCCAGCATCTCGAGCGCGGCGGCGGAGTACGGGCATACCTCGCGCGGATCGGCCTCGGATCCGACGAGATTGCGCGCCTGCGCGCCCGCCTGCGCGAGACGCCCTAGCTCAGATACCGCCTTGCGGCTGCGGCGCGAAGTCCACCCTCGTCGTCCAGTGCGGGTAGGCCGGATCGTTGGTGTCGATCACGAGGTTGGCGTGCGCGTGCGCATCCTTCGAGGTCAGCTCGACACCCGTCGGGGTCCCGCATGAGCCGTTGACGGGGAAGGTGCTCGCGATTTTGATCGGCTTCGCAGCCGCCACGTCCGCCTTGTCCTGGCTCACCGGCTCGAGTTGCGCGCCCGTAATCTGCACCTGCGGGGCGGTGACGAAGTTGAACTGCACGCTGCCCTGCCAGCTGCGGGTCTTCTTGTCCGGCTTGCCGGAGGTATCGATGTTCTGCTGTGCGGTGAGCGGCGGCGGCGTCAGCTCGATCTGACGCGGCTGGGGAGGGAAGAGTGCCTGCTTCGTCGCCCCCACCTGCAGGCGCCACACCGCGAGATACTGCAGCGGAAAGGCCGTCGTGCACTTGACGGGAAACATCGTCTGATAGGTCCCGTCCGGATTGGATGACAGCGGAACTTTCTGGTCGCCCGACACGAGGAACAGGTACACCGGCGGGCTCACCATGGCCCCCCCGGTTACCTTCGCCGTGATCGGGTACATGCCGATATCCGCGTTCGTCTGGAATTTCGCCGGTGTCTCGTCCTGCACCTGCACGTCGCAGCCGGCCAACGCCAGCGCGGACGCCACTAAAAACGTCGTCGTACCTATGCTCCGCCGCATGCTGCCCCCTCTTTGGTTCTTGGCACTGAGCCGCACGAATCAGCGTTGTCAAGTTTGACGACTCGCGCCCGCCATGGCAAGGGCGAAGCTGCCCCAAAATGGAACGGGGGCCCGCCGCGAGGCGAGCCCCCGTCCGCAATTGCATCCGTCTTACTTCTTCTTGCGCGCGCCGGCTCTCTTCGCCGCCCGGAAGGAAATCCCAGCCCGCATGGCCTTCTGCTGAACGGCCGCCGCGGTACGCCCGAGCTTCTTCGCGACCTCGCTGGTCGGGGTTCCCGCTTTCGCGAGCGACTTCAAGGTCTTCAGCTCACTGGCGCTCCAGGACGCGCCGTCGTTCGGTGGACGTTTCGCCATTACTCGATACTCCAGAAAACACCCAACTGTAGGGTTCGGAGCGGAATCATACACGTTTTTTGGAAAAAAGGTGCGCCCAACATGAATGAAAAAGCGACGAACCGACATGTTGTAGGTTCGGAGCGCCTTCAAAGCCGGTCCGAATGTTGCTCGGTTGGGAGCCGCATCGGTGTGATAGCTCATCCCGGGGGCGGGCCGAGGCTGTGCAGTGCGCGGAAAGTTGGCAGCTCGGATCGATCACCGGGTGTCAGTTGGAAGGGAATCGAGCCAGCGCTTCGGCTCGAGTCTCGCGCACGGGCAGCGCATCGGGGGCCGGGTAGCTTTTGCAACACGCCAGGCGCTGCCGGGACCCTCCCGGCAATGGGAGTGCCGGCAACTCCCTCCTTTGGATCCCTCCTCGGGGCGCCACCTCGAGTTCCTCAGGTTGGTAGCCGGCAAACCTCGCGCTGTCGGGCAGCCAATGAGGTTGCGCACGGGCCTGGCGGCCCCGCGCGAAACTCTGTCGCCGAATGGAGTCAGTTGCGGCCGCGGTTGATCCCTACACGATGCGCGCCGAGGGGGATGCCCCCCTCTCGGCGCGTTCCGCGGCTATCGATCGCTCAGTAGCGGTAGTGGTCGGACTTGTAGGGGCCGCCCCTGTCCACACCGATGTAACGAGCCTGCACGTCGGTCAATTTCGTGAGCTCGGCATCGAACTTCGTAAGCTGCAGCCGGGCGACCTTCTCGTCGAGGTGCTTCGGCAACACGTACACGCCCACGGGGTACTTGCCCGGGTGGCCGTAAAGCTCGATTTGGGCGAGCGTCTGGTTGGCGAAACTCGAGCTCATCACATAGCTGGGATGGCCGGTGCCACATCCCAGGTTCACCAGCCGCCCCTCGGCGAGCAGGATGAGGCGCCGGCCGTCGGGGAAGATCACGTGATCGACCTGGGGCTTGATGTTCTCCCAGGTGTAGCGCTTGAGGCTCGCGACATCGATCTCATTGTCGAAATGGCCGATATTGCACACGATGGCATTGTGCTTCATGCGCTGCATGTGCGCGTGCGTGATGACCTGGAAGTTTCCCGTCGCGGTGACGAAGATGTCGGCTCTATCGGCCGCGTAATCCATGGTGACCACGCGGTAACCCTCCATCGCCGCCTGCAGGGCGCAGATCGGGTCGATTTCCGTCACCCAGACCTGAGCCGATAGCGCCCGCAGCGCCTGCGCGCAGCCCTTGCCCACATCGCCGTAGCCGCAGACGACCGCGATCTTGCCGGCCACCATGACGTCGGTCGCGCGCTTGATGCCATCGACCAGCGATTCACGACAGCCGTAGAGATTGTCGAACTTGCTCTTGGTGACCGAGTCGTTGACGTTGATGGCGGGGAAGGCGAGCGTGCCCTCCTTGGCCATCTGGTACAGGCGCTTGACGCCGGTGGTGGTCTCCTCGGTCACGCCCTTGATGTGGCGGATGCGCGTCGAATACCACTTGGGATCGGCCTTCAGCTTCGCGCCGATGGCGGCAAAGAGCGCCTCCTCCTCCTCGCTCGAGGATTTCGCGATCACGGCCGAGTCGGTCTCGGCCCGCACGCCCAGATGCATCAGCAAGGTCGCATCGCCGCCATCGTCGAGGATCATGTTGGTGTAGCCGCCATCGGGCCAGTCGAAGATCCGATGCGTGTAATCCCAGTAGTCCGCGAGCGACTCGCCTTTCCAGGCGAATACCGGCGTTCCCGCCGCCGCAACGGCCGCGGCCGCATGATCCTGGGTCGAGAAGATGTTGCAGGAAGCCCAGCGCACCCGGGCGCCGAGTGCCTGCAGCGTCTCGATCAGCACCGCAGTCTGGATGGTCATGTGCAGCGAGCCGCTGATGCGCGCGCCGGCCAGGGGCTGGGAAGGCGCGTACTCCTCCCGGATGGCCATCAGACCGGGCATTTCCGTCTCCGCGATGAGGATTTCCTTGCGGCCCCATTCGGCAAGAGCGAGGTCGGCGACCTTGCAATCCTTCGGGACGGCGGCAGATTTGAGTGTGGCGTTCATGGTCGAGTACTCCAGAGACTATCGGTGAGCGCCGTGAGATGAATCGCGTACCTCTGAGCCTGGCAGTCGAGCGCAGTCCCCCGGGACGGCCCGGCGGCTTGCAGCCGATCTGTCGCAACGCTCCTCAGGGGCGCCGCTCCGCAGCACCGCTGCGGCGGAATTCGCCGCGCCGGGCGGGGCACGACGCCCCGATCCAGCGCTCATGAACTAGGCGGCCTTGGCGCTTTTCGCCTCGGCGGCGAGCGCGGCCGCGCGGTCGGTCCGCTCCCAGGTGAACTCGGGCTCCGTGCGGCCGAAATGCCCGTAGGAGGCGGTCTTCTGATAAATCGGGCGGGCGAGATCGAGCATCTCGCGCAGTCCGAAAGGCGTCAGGTCGAAGCTCTTGCGCACGATCAGCATCAGCTGCTCACGTGACAAGCGGCTGGTGCCGAAGGACTCCACCATGATGGAAGTCGGCTCCGCAACCCCGATCGCGTAAGAGAGCTGCACCTCGCACCGCTCGGCGAGGCCTGCCGCGACGATGTTCTTGGCAACATAACGCGCCGCATACGCCGCGGAGCGATCGACCTTGGAGGGGTCCTTGCCGGAGAAGGCTCCGCCGCCGTGACGAGCGTACCCGCCGTAGGTATCGACGATGATCTTGCGACCGGTGAGACCGCAATCGCCCACCGGCCCGCCGATGACGAACCGCCCCGTCGGGTTGATGTGAAACTTGGTGCGCTTGTCTAGCCACCGCGTGGGCAGAACGGGCTTGAGGATCTCCTCCATCACCGCCTCGCGCAGCGCCTTGGTCGAAACTTCCGGGCTATGCTGGGTCGAGAGCACCACGGCCTCGAGACCGACCGGACGGTCGTCCTCGTAACGAAGCGTCACCTGGCTCTTCGCATCGGGGCGCAGCCACGGGAGCTTCCCGGCCTTCCTCACCTGGGCCTGGCGCTTGACCAGGCGGTGGGCCAGGGTGATCGGCGCCGGCATGAGAACGTCGGTCTCGTTGGTGGCGTAGCCGAACATCAGCCCTTGATCGCCGGCGCCCTGCTTGCGCTCGTCCTTGCGATCCACACCCTGCGCGATGTCGGGAGATTGCTTGCCGATGATGTTGAGAACGCCGCAGCTTGCGCCATCGAAGCCCATGTCCGAGGAGTCGTATCCGATATCGAGCACGGTCTTGCGCACGAGCGCTTCGACATCGACCCAGGCGCTCGTCGTCACCTCGCCGGCGACGATCACCACTCCCGTCTTGACCAGAGTCTCGCAGGCCACGCGACCGCGGGGGTCCTCTTTGAGGATGGCATCCAGCACGGCGTCCGAGATTTGATCGGCCACCTTGTCGGGATGCCCTTCGGAGACCGACTCGGAGGTAAAGAGATAGTCGTTGGCCATGTATCCGGTTCCTGTCGATGTTTGAACGGTTCGAATGCGATCAGCAGCTGGCGACGAGCCGGGCGTTCGCGGCCACGGTCTCGCCGAAGCTTTCGGCGAGGCGCTGCTCGATCTCCTCGGGCGCGGCCCGATGATTCTGGGTTCCGCGCGACTCGATCTTCAAAGCCCCCATGACGGCGGCAATCCGGCCGGTCGTCTCCCAGTCGAGCTCGTGCAGCAGCCCGTGGAGCAGCCCCGCCCGGTAGGCATCGCCGCAACCGGTGGGGTCGATCACCGCCGAGGTCCTCGCGCAGGGAATCTCGAACTGCCCGTCCCGCGTGTAGATGCTCGAGCCCTTGTGTCCGCGCGTCACGATGAGCGCCTGCACGCGCTGGGTGAGGTCGCGCACCGTCAAGCCCGTCTTCTGCTGTAGAAGCTGCCACTCGTAATCGTTCACCGTGACCCAGTCCGCCTGCTCGATAAAGCGCTCGAGATCCGCGGCCTCGAACATCGGCAGCCCCTGCCCGGGGTCGAAGATGAAGGGAATGCCCAGCCCGGCAAACTGCTCCGCGTGCTCGACCATGCCCCGGCGGCCATCCGGGGCCACGATTCCGATATCGACATCCGGGGCCTCAGCCACCTGGTTGAGGTGTGCGTGCTGCATGGCGCCCGGATGAAAGGCGGTGATCTGGTTGTCCTCGAGATCGGTGGTGATGAACGCCTGGGCGGTGAGCTCGGCGTCCACCGTGCGGATGTGATCGAGCGTCAGGCCGGTGCGCTGCAGCCAGTCCCGGTACGGCGCGAAATCCCGCCCCACGGTCGCCATCGGCAGGGCGGTGTCGCCGAGGAGCCGCAGGTTGTAGGCGATGTTGCCGGCGCAGCCGCCGAATTCCCGCCGTAGCTCGGGCACGAGGAAGGCCACATTCAGGATGTGGATCTGCTCCGGCAGAATATGCTCGCGGAAGCGGCCCTCGAACACCATCAGCGTATCGAACGCCACAGACCCGCAGATCAGCGCTTTGGGGCCATCGCTCATGCTTTGCAGGGATCTCTCATAAAGACCCCCAATGATAAGTTTTGGACGTTTCCCCGTCACCTTCCCTTTGGCGGATGGGGATCCGGGGACTTCAGCGCGGCCCGGTAGTCTGCTGCTCCGCTGCCGCCAGCAGCGCCACGGCCCGCAGCGCCAGCTCCGTGAGGCCGGCGCCCCGGCGCTCCTCGTAATACGAGACGATCTGGCGCCGCATGCGCGGCTCCCAGTAGCGGCGCAGGTGTGACGCGACATCCTTTGCAGCCTGCTCCGCATCCGGCTCCGAGGCGAAGTAGGCGCTGATCTCGTTGGTCATCTTGATGAGCAGATCGATGTTCATTTTGCTTCCAGACGCCAGGGATGAGCATAGACCACGTGTTGATGTTCGCGCGCGAATGCCACCAGGGTGATGCCTGCGCGCTCGGCCAGGCGCACCGCGAAGGCAGTCGGCGCCGAGAGGGCAGCGACGAACGCCACGCCCGCCGCGGCGCTCTTTTGCACCATCTCGAAGCTCGCGCGGCTGGTCAGGAGCAGCGCGCCGCCGGCCGGATCCACGCCTTCGCGCACCAGAGCCCCGATCGCCTTATCGAGCGCGTTGTGGCGCCCGACATCCTCGCGCACGAGCTGAATACCCTCTCCGGGCCGCACCCATGCCGCCGCATGCACGCTGCCGGTGCGGGCGTTGATCGGCTGCAGCTTACCCAGCTGGGCGATGGCCGCGTGCAGCTCCGTATCGCTCAGCCGCGCGCCCGTGCCGACGGGCTTCACTTCATGAATCGCCTGCTCGAGGGTCTCCTCGCCGCAGAGGCCACAGCCCGTGCGCCCCGTCAGGTTGCGCCGGCGATCGAGCAGCGCCGAAAAGCGCTCCCAGGCGACGGTGATTCTGACTTCGACGGCCTCCTCCCCATACGAGACCTCCACGCCCCGGATCTCGTCCGGGCGGGCGACGAGCCCCTCGGTGAGCGTGAATCCGACT
>DASVWT010000292.1:0-2435 GCA_036393055.1 Steroidobacteraceae bacterium | reverse complement strand
GGACATTTTGGTCACTCGGTCTTGCGCCCAAAAGGCTCATTGACACGAGTCCCCACACAAATTACCTGCCGAATTTTTAAATAGCATCCCGCAGCGCTGGGCTCGGGGATTTTGAAGGACCGCGCATTTCTGCGCGCCCCTGGATTAGGGGGGCGGAAGTATAGCTGTCCGCCGCCTTCCGTCAACCTTCGTCTGGACCTTTTTTGGGTCCGCCCTGCCGCCCCGCCGTTTCGCGGCTCAGGCTGCAAGGGGCGCGCAGTATAGCCCTGATTCAGAGCCTGTCAACGCATTGCCGGAATGAATTTTTTGGGGACGATCGGATCGGCCCGGGGGTGCTCGGATCCGCTTGCGGCGGGCTTCCCTGCGCCCATCCCTGGGCTCGGCCCTGTGGCCTTAAACCCCCGACTCCCGGGGGCTCCTTACACTCATCCCTGCACTCCTTGCAGGATAGATGGGCGTGATGCCCGGAAGTTCAAGGCCGGATTCAGCTGCCCGGCTCCAGCTTCACCCTGGCGAAGCGCCTCGAGCCCACCTGCAGCACGTGGTCGGCCCCCACGCGCAGCACCAGCGTCCGGTCGCTCACCCGTTCCCCGTCTATCCGCACGGCCCCTTCCTCGATCTTACGCGTGGCCTCGGAGGTGCTGGCCGCGAGGCCCGCGGCCTTGAGCAGGGCGGGCAGCCTGATCCCCGCGGCATCCACGGCCAGGGCCTTCGGCGGCAGGTCCGCAGGCACGGCCCGATCGCTCACCCGGGCCAGGAAATCGCGCTCGGCGCGCTGCGCCTCGGCCGTCCCGTGGAAGCGCGCCGTCAGCTCCCGGGCGAGCTCGATCTTGATATCGCGGGGGTTGCGCCCTTCCCCGGCCGCCTGCTTCAGGCCCGCGACCTCCGCCAGCGGCCGGAAAGAGAGCAGCTCGAAATACCGCCACATCAGCTCGTCGGAGATCGACATGACCTTGCCGAACATGTCGGCCGGCGGCTCGGCGATGCCGATGTAGTTGCCGAGCGATTTCGACATCTTGTTGACGCCGTCCGTGCCCTCGAGCAACGGCATCGTGATGACGACCTGTGGCTCCTGCCCGTAGTCGGTCTGCAGCGAGCGTCCGACGAGGAGGTTGAACTTCTGGTCGGTGCCGCCCAGCTCGACGTCGGCCTTCAGAGCCACCGAGTCGTAGCCTTGGGCCAGCGGATAGAGGAACTCATGGATGGCGATGGGCTGACCGCTCTTGTAGCGCTTGGCGAAGTCGTCGCGCTCCAGCATGCGCGCCACGGTGTAGCGGGCAGCCAGCCGCACGAAATCCGCCGCATGCATGGGCGAGAGCCACCGGGAATTGAAATCGACACGGGTGCGCTCCGGGTCGAGGATCTTGAACACCTGACGCTCGTAGGTGCGCGCGTTGGCCTGCACCTCCTCCGGGGTGAGCGCCGGACGCGTCTGATTGCGCCCGCTCGGGTCGCCGATCAGGCCGGTGAAGTCGCCGATGAGGAAGATCACCTCGTGCCCGAGCTGCTGGAACTGCCTCATCTTGTTGAGGAGTACCGTGTGCCCGAGGTGCAGGTCCGGGGCGGTCGGATCGAAGCCCGCCTTGACCCTGAGCGGCTGGCCGCGCGCCACCTTGCGGGCAAGGTCGGCCTTGAGGAGCACCTCGTGCGCGCCGCGCTCGAGCTCGGCGATCTGGTCGTCGAAGTTCATGATTCTCTGGAGGATCGGTTCGGAAGACCCCCAGTCTAGACGATACACTGTGGATATGGACGCCCCCGACCTCGAGTCGCCCAGCCTCTACTTCAACCGCGAGCTCTCCTTTCTCGAGTTCAACCTGCGCGTGCTCGCCCAGGCCTTCGACGAATCGGTGCCGTTGCTCGAGCGGCTGCGCTTCCTCTGCATCTCCTCGAGCAACCTCGATGAGTTCTTCGAGATCCGGGTGGCGGGCCTGAAGCAGCTCCTCGAGCTCGGCTCGGGACCCTTCGCCGCCGACGGGATGTCCTTCGAGCAGCAGCTCGAGGCGATCCACACGCGCGCCGCGGCGGTCGTCGCCGAGCAGTACAGCTGCCTCAACGAGGTGCTGATGCCGGCGCTCGCGCGCCGCGACATCCTCCTCCTCGGCCGCGAAGAGTGGAGCGCCGAGGCGGAAAAATGGCTGGAGCGGTACTTCGAGCTGGAGGTCGAGCCGGTGTTGAGCCCCCTGGGCCTCGATCCCGCGCGTCCCTTCCCCCGCATCCAGAACAAGAGCCTCAACTTCATCGTACGCCTGGAGGGCAAGGATGCCTTCGGCCGCGACAGCGAGCTCGCCATCGTGCAGGCGCCGCGCTCGCTGCCGCGCGTCGTGCCGCTGCCGCTCGAGGGAACGCGGCGCACGCTCGTGCTCCTCACCGGCATCGTCCAGGCCTTCGTCCAGAAGCTCTTCACCGGTATACAGGTCGTGGGCTGTTACCAGTTC
>DASVWT010000291.1:0-15582 GCA_036393055.1 Steroidobacteraceae bacterium | reverse complement strand
CGTGCCGGCCAGGATGCCGATGAGCAGCGCCTCCGAGAAGCCCTTGAGGACCGGGCCGCCGAGCACCAGCAGCGCCACCACCACGATGGAGGTCACGACCTTCGTCATGATGGTTCGTGACAGCGTCTGGTTGATCGACTGGTCGAGCACCACATTGGGGGCCAGGCGCCGGTTGCTCTCGAAGCGCTCGCGAATCCGGTCGAACACCACCACCGTGTCATTGAGCGAGTAGCCGATGACGGCGAGGATGGCCGCGACCACCGCGAGGTCGAAGGACGTCTGCGAGGCTGCGAACCAGCCGAGCACCAGGATGGGGTCGTGCAGCACCGCGAGGATCGCCCCGAAGGAGAGCCGCCAGGTATGAAAGCGAAAGGCGATGTAGAGGAAGATGAGGAGCAGCGTGAACCCGAGCGCCCAGGCCGCGCTGATCTCCAGCTGACTACCCACCTGCGGCCCGACGACCGCCAGCTGTTGCAGCGTCGCACCCGGATTGATGGCCTTCAGGGCCCCCTCGAGATGCTCGCGCAGCACCTCCTGCGAGGTCATCTTCTCCGGCGGCAGGCGAATGGCGATGTTGCGCGAGGAGCCGAAGTTCTGCACCTGCGGATCGCGGAATCCGGCGGCCACCAGCCGGCTGCGCACGGCGCCCAGGTCCACCGTCGCCGGGAAGCTGGCCTGCGCGCTCACCCCGCCGGTGAAGTCGATGGCGAAGTTGAGGCCACGCGTGAAGATCATCACGATGGAGGCGATCATGAGGATCGCGGACAGCCCATACCACACGTGCCGTGTGGCCATGAACTTGAAGTCGGTTTGATGGCTGAAAAATTCCACGTAGAGTTTCCTGGAGCTAGATCCGGGTAGCGGCCCCGATGCCTGACTAGATCGGCAGCCGGGCGACTTTGCGCTTGCGGCCGTACATGAGGGTGACCAGCGCGCGACTGCCCATGAGCGAGGTGAACATGGAGGTCGCGATGCCGAGCGTCAGCACGATCGCGAACCCGCGGATCGCCCCCGTGCCGAACACCCAGAGCACCAGCCCGGCGATCAGCGTCGTGATGTTGGAATCCGCGATGGCGGAGAACGCCTTCTCGAACCCCGCGCGGATGGCCGCCTGCGGCGTCACGCCCTTGCGGATCTCCTCGCGGATGCGCTCATAGATCAGCACGTTGGCGTCCACCGCGATACCGACCGTGAGGATGATGCCTGCGATGCCGGGCAGCGACAGCGATGCGCCCATCATCGAGAGCAGCGCCGTCAGCAGGACGACGTTGGCGATCAGCACGAGGTCGGCGACCAGGCCGAAAACCTTGTAGTAGATCGCCATGAAGGCCAGTACGCCCGCCATGCCGATGACCAGGGCGGCGATGCCCATGCGGATATTGTCCTTGCCGAGACTCGGGCCGATGACCTGCTCCTCGACGAGGAAGATGGGCGTCGGCAGCGAGCCGGAGCGCAGCAGGACCGCAAGGTCACGCGCCTCGCCCATGCTGAGGCCGGTGATCTCGAACCTGTCGCCGAAGACGCCCTGGATGGTGGCGTCGTTGATCACCTTCTCGGTCGTGACCTCGCGCGCGACCTTCTTCCCGTTGACGGTCGAGGTCTGCTGATGCTTCTCGATCAGCACCACTGCCATGTGCTTGCCGAGGTTCTGCCGCGTGGTGCGCAGCATGTTGTCCCCCGCCTTGCTGTTGAGCACGACATCGACGGCGGGGCCCTGCTGGCTCTGGCCGACCGTGGCGTTGGTCAGCTGATCGCCCGTGGCGATCACCTCGCGCTTCAGCAGCAGCGGCACGCCCATGGCGGTATTGGTGTAGAGCTTGTCGCCGAGCGGCACATTGCCGGTCTGCGCCGCCTGGATGGCATTGGCGCTCTCGTCCTGCAGGCGGAACTCGAGGGTCGCCACCTGCCCGAGGAGATTCTTCACCTCCGCGGAGTTCTGGATGCCAGGTAGCTGCACATCGATCCGGTCCAGCCCCTGGCGCTGCACGATGGGCTCGGAGACGCCGAGCTGGTTGACCCGGTTCCTGAGGATGGTGACGCTCTGCTCGATCGCGTAGTCCTCACGCTGCTTGACGTCGGCCGGCGTCATGGTGGCGACGAGGACCGGGCCGCTCGAGGTGCTTTGCTTCGCGATCGTCAACCCCTGCAGGGGTTTCGTGAGCGCCTCTTGCGCGGGAGCGAGGTCCGTCCCGGCCGGAAAGGCGATCTGAATCGCATTCTGGATCTGGCTGTTTCCCGTCGTGGCGAACGTGATGTTGCGCACGGGGATCTTCGCAGCCGCCAGTGCCCGCGCGGAGTCCTGCGAGTAGTTCTGCAGCATCTGCTGCACGGCGCTGTTGACGTCCACCTGGTAGAGGAGGTCCAGGCCACCGCGCAGATCGAGGCCCAGCGGCATGGGCTTCAGTCCCAGCGCCCGGAAGAATGCCGGAGCCCGCGGCACGAGCGACAGCGCGGAGATATACGTCCCCTGATACTTGGCATCGGCGACATCGCGCCCCTGCAACTGATCCGGGACATCCGGGAACTGCACCATCAGCCGGCCGCTGCTGTCGACGTAGGCGCTGGTGATGTGCACCCCGTGCTGCCGCAGATAGTCGCCGATAGAGTCGGCCTCCGCAGCCGTCACCGGCGAGTGATCCCGGTGAGCGAGCTGCAACGCGGGCGCCGAGCCGAACACGTTGGGCAGCGCGAAGATCACCGCCACCAGCAGCACGGCGGCGATGAGGATGTACTTCCAGCGGGCGTACTCGAGCATGGATCAGGCGCTCTTCAGCGTGCCCTTCGGCATCAGGGCGCTCACCTGGAACTTCTGCACCTTGATGCGTACGCCGTCGGCGACTTCCAGGGTGACGAAGCTGTCGCCGACCTCGGTGATCTTGCCGAGCATGCCTCCGTTGGTCACCACCTCATCGCCCACGGAGAGCTTGGAGATGAGCTGCTGGTGCTCCTTGGACTTCTTCTGCTGCGGCCGCATCAGCAGGAAGTAGAAGATGACGATGAAGACCACCATCACCAGCAGCGGGGCGAACTGCCCGCTGGTCGAGGCTGCCGGCGCGCTCTGCGCGAAGGCCGTGGGAATCAATGAATTCATGCAATCACCAGGATGTCCGGTTGCGACCCACCGCGCCCCTCTGAGACCACCCGCCGAAGCCGCGGGCGCCCCGGAGCGGAGCGAAAAGGCGAGATTATGCCACAGCGTCAGCCGCAGCCCGCCGTGCCAGATAAGCGGCGCCAAAGACCGCCGAGCGGCCCTCGGCGATCGCCTGCCGCAGCGAGCGCATCAGCCGCAGGTAGAAGGCCAGGTTGTGGATGGTATTCAGCCGGCATCCCAGGATCTCGTTGCAGCGGTCGAGGTGGCGCAGATACGCCCGGGTGTAGTGCCGGCAGGTGTAGCAGTCGCATTCCGGGTCTACCGGGCCCAGATCCGACTGATGGACCCGGTTGCGGATGTTGATCACACCGCCTTCCGTGAAGAGGTGCCCATTGCGCGCATGGCGCGTAGGCATCACGCAATCGAACATATCGATGCCGCGCAGGACCGCCTGGACGATGTCCTCCGGCCGTCCCACCCCCATCAGGTACCGGGGGCGGTCGGTAGGCATGTGCGGGACCACGGTCTCCAGGATGCGCAGCCGCTCCTCCTCCGGCTCGCCCACCGCCAGGCCGCCCACGGCCAGGCCCGGCCAGTCCAGCCGCAGCAGCGCCTCGAGCGATGCGAGCCGCAGGGTCCCGTGCATCCCTCCCTGCACGATTCCGAAGAGACCGCCCGGAGACTCCTCGCGGTGATAGCGCGCATGGCTGCGAGCCGCCCAGCGCATGGAGCGCTCCATCGACTCTCGCGCCTGAGCCTCCGTGGCCGGATGCGGCGTGCAGTCATCCAGCGCCATGGCGATGTCGGAGCGCAACCCCAACTGCACTTCCATCGAGTCCTCGGGCGTCAGCCGCACCTCGCTGCCATCGACCGGCGAGCGGAAGCGCACCCCCTCCTCCGTGATCCGGCGCAGGCTCTTGAGGCTGAAGACCTGGAATCCGCCGGAATCGGTCAGGATCGGCCGCTTCCAGCTCATGAACTGGTGCAGCCCGCCGTGCGCGGCCACGATCTGCACGCCGGGACGAAGCATCAAATGAAAGGTGTTGCCGAGCACGATCTCGGCCCCGAGGCCGTAGAGCTCCTCCGGCGTCATTGCCTTCACCGTGCCGTAGGTGCCCACCGGCATGAACGCCGGCGTCTCGATCATGCCGTGTGCCGTGCGCAGCCTGCCGGTCCGGGCCGCTCCGTCCGTCGTGGTCAGCTCGAAGGCCGGTCTCAAGCGCTCACCTGGGTCGTCACCAACATTGCATCGCCATAGCTGAAAAAACGGTATCGGGCCTCGACGGCATGCCGGTACGCCCGCAGCACCGGCTCCCGGCCGGCAAACGCGCAGACGAGCATGAGCAGCGTCGACTCGGGCAGGTGGAAGTTCGTCAGCAGCGCATCGACCACGCGAAATCGGAAGCCCGGCTTGATGAAGAGTCGCGTCTCGCCGGACCAGGGCGCGATACCCTCCTGCGCGCATGCGGCCAGGGCGGCGGATTCCAGCGCCCGCACTACCGTCGTTCCGGCGGCGATGACCCGTCTTCCCGCCGCGCGAGTCCGCATGATCGCCTCGCAGGTCTCCTCGCCGACGGTGGCCCTCTCGGAGTGCATCACGTGAGACTCGAGGTCATCCGCGCGCACGGGCTGAAATGTACCTGCCCCGACGTGCAAGGTCACGAACGCAAGACTCACTTTGCGAGCCGCGAGTTCCGCAAGCAGAGCCTCGTCAAAGTGCAGGCTCGCCGTCGGCGCCGCGACGGCGCCCCGCTCTCGCGCAAATACGGTCTGGTATCGCTGCTGATCCAGCTCGTTGGCCTGCCGCTGAATGTACGGCGGCAGGGGCACCTGCCCCCAGCGATCGAAGAAGTCGAGAACCGGCGCAGGCAGGTGGACGCGCCAAAGATCGTCCTCTCGCGCGAGCACCTGGAGGGTCCCTCCTGGCGTCGCAATCTCCAATGCGTCCCGGACGGGCTTGCTCGCACGTAGCTGCACGAGCGCCTCGCAGTCGCCGACGGCCCGCTCGAGCAGGATCTCCACCCGCCCGCCCGAAGGCTTAGTGCCGAAGACTCGCGCCGCGACGACACGCGTGTCGTTCAGCACCAGCAGGTCGCCGGGACCGAGAAAGCCCGGCAGATCGCGCACTCGCCGGTCCGCGATGGCACCGGTCTCCCGGTCGAGCACGAGCATCCGCCCCGCGGACCGCTCCGGCGGCGGAGCCTGGGCAATCAGCTCCGCGGGCAATTCATATGTGAAGTCAGTACGCAGCACGCGCGCATGTTAATGGCGGCGCCACAG
Organism: Steroidobacteraceae bacterium; assembly: GCA_036393055.1. GTDB lineage: Bacteria > Pseudomonadota > Gammaproteobacteria > Steroidobacterales > Steroidobacteraceae > 13-2-20CM-66-19. Next base: position 10,211 of record DASVWT010000291.1, on the reverse strand, counting down.
CGGCCGCCACGGCAGATCAAGCGATCGGCCCCCACCAGCCCGTCGACGAACCCCCGAGGCATATGCTTCGGCCCCACCTACCCCTATACTTACGCCCTCGTGCCCGAGTGGCGGAATTGGTAGACGCAGCGGACTCAGACCATTTCATTGAGCCCCCGGGGAGAAATCCCCTGGGTGAAGCCCGTCAAAGTCGGTAGAGGCCCTGAAGCGCTCCGCTTCGAGCTAATGCCGAGCCAAGCCCCCGGCCGTTCCGAGGGAAGGTGTAGAGAGCAGACGGCGGGCACCTAAGGCCGCAAGGCTACGGTGAAGGCGTGCTCCAGCCCACGAACCCCGCGGCCCCGCCGCGTGGGGCGGCGAAAGCCGCAGCGGGATGAAAATCCGCCGCCCTTAAAAGCGTGTCGGTTCGACTCCGACCTCGGGCATTCCCACCTCCTTACGCTGGCTTTCGCTGGCGTCCGCCGACGAACGAAGCGGCACCCTGGGTTTGCAGCCGCACGATGTCCGCTGAGTCCCGCTGACATTCGCTGGCTGCCGCACGGCAGTGGCAGGCGTACTCACCCGCCTGCACCGACTGCAGCTCGGCCGACACAGGGTCGGTCCGCGCTACCACGGCAACGACCGCTTGTTCCTTCGCGCCCGTCGTCCCTTGCCGCCCTGCCCGAGTCCCCATCCTCACAGTGCGGCACCCGCCGGAGCACCGCGCGAAGTTGATGGGCCGGTATCGACCCGGAGCAGACGGCGGGAACGTCCGCAATTCGGCACCCGATTTGTGTGCGTTGACCTGCCAACGCGCCCGGCCGGAACACTGAAGACGTTCTCTGCCGCGAGCGCCGCATCAGCGACTGCTTTGGCGTCATTGCGGAGCCGTGCTCGCTTGTGCGCTGGCTCGTGCTGCACGCCCGGCCAGCCACGGCGTGAGTAACGCGCAAACTAACAGTGGCAGCGTCATCAGCGGGCGGTCCAGCGGACCGCTCGTCTCCCGAAACGATGGCCAGAGGTGGCCCTCGAGCTGGGCGAGGCCCAGCACCACCCAGGGACTGATGGCCCCGGCGATGAGCGCTACCCGGCGAGCCCGTATCTTCCATGCGTGACGTCCGACCCCAAGTACAAAGAGGGCGCCACTGATGGCGGCCCAGAGGAACACGACCAGGTCCTGCCCAGCCGATGTCTTGGCAACCAAGGCGAAGGCAAACGGTAGCGCCTTGAGGACGGCGGCGAAGCCCAACGGTAGCATCATGAGGGCCACAGCCAGCACTAGCTCGCCGAGGACGCTGATCAGCAGAGCAAGAGCAGACAGTGTGAAGAGCTGAATCAGATCGCGAACTGAGAGAAACGGTACGGACGGAAGCGACACAAAAGAGTGCTCCGCATATTCGTGCCTCGGCACACCGAACACCAACAGATTACCAGGAATGAAACCTCGCGACTGGCCGGTTTCAGGTAGTCCAACCGCCGGGTCCACGGTCCGCAATTGGCCGGCAGCAGACCGTCGCGGCCGAGTTGTGCACTCTTCAGCCTTACGCAATCTCGGTGATCAATCTGCCAATCCCACGACAAACGCGAGTGCGACGTTCAGACGAGCGATATCCCTTTCATCGAGCGACCCAATCCTGCGGCCAACGCGCTCACGGCGGATCGTCACGGGTTTGTCCGCCATGATCTGTGAGCGCGTCCGCAAGCCATTCTTCTCCGTGGGCTCGATGGTGACGCGAAAATCCGGCGCATCAACAACGTCTGAGGTCATTTGGCAGACGATTACGGAGGCGTGTGCCGCGGGTAGAGCGTTGGTTTGCACAATTACCGCAGGGCGCGGTTTTCCGTAGTCGCCCGACGCCGCGACGGTCACGACATCCCCGCGCTTCACTGAGCGTCAAATTCCGAAACTGCTTCTATCCATCGCATCGCTTCTTGCTCCGCGGCCCTGTCCAAGCTCGCCACCTCAGTGGCAACCCGTCGTAGAACCGTCCGGGCATGTGGATCGGGTACGACCAGACGCAATTCGCGCAGTCCCTGTGCACGGCGCCGTTCGCGCATTGCCCGCATACGCTCTGCAGCTTGTGCCATTAACGCATCCTCCTCTGTAACGCGTTACAGCGTAACGCGTTACGAATCGGGATTCAATAGGGCAATTCGGAGGCTTTTTTAGCTTGCCGTGGTCGCCTCTCGGCTCCACGGTCACCGCCCTGCTCAGGCTATCGGAGCGAGCAGCGCAGTGTACCCCCAGGGTCGTGGGGGTATGACTGGGGCACCCCTTCTCAGTGGCCAAGCGACTGGCATCACTTTCAATCACTTGCGCGAATGATTCGACTCCGACCTCGGGCAGACCCACGTCGGTCTGATGCCGCCCCGGCATGGGCGTTTGCGCCCGGAGCAGCGGCGTGAGGTTGACGGGCCAGTATCGACCCTGCGTCAGGGTCAGCTATCTGGCGTGGGATTGTCTTCCGGATGTTCGAACGTACCGGCGTCCATCTGCATGCCCAAGCCCGAAGTTGCGATTGGGACTGCAGCATGACCAGCCTAACCACGCTGATCCGGAAACAGACCCGGCATCCAGCGTGATGCCAGCGCCGCCGGGAAAGCAAGCCGAAGCGGCGCGCGGCTGCTCACGGAAATCACCACACCTCTCTCGATCAGCGCCGACACGACGCGGCGCGCCTGACGGTCTCCGGTGCCAACGATGCCGGCGGCATCACCGCGCGGCAGCTCGCCGCGGTAGAGCACGGCTTCGAGGATGGCACCAGACTTCGGCGGCAGATGATGGAGACGAATTTCCTCTTCGGTCCACAGCAGGATACGGGTGCGCAGGGAGTCCGGCCGCATCAGCCCTTCCATGAAAGTGACCTGATCGAGACACGTGGCCAGGAAGAACCGCGTGAATTCCGCCAGGGCTTCCTCGCTCAGGTTACCGCGACCGTCGAGATCGTTTCGACGGGTCATATCGCACGCAGCCAAGTGACCCTTGTATGCAGCAACGTTGCGGGCCAAGCCGCGCGCGACAGACCAGACCGCGCCGGTGTCAAGCGCATCCAGCAACGTTGCATGTGACATCAGCCGCGCGACGCGGCCATTACCGTCGAGAAACGGGTGAATCCACGCCAGGCGGTGATGGGCCGCCGCCGCGGCGAGAATGGTGTCGGTCTTGCCGAGGCGGCTATAGACCCCTTCGAAGCGCCCGAGGAAGCGGGGCACCGCCGACGCGCTGATGGCGATGTGATCGCCCACCGCCACGTCACGGGTGCGTAGTTCGCCCGGAATGATCCGTATGCGCTCGTGTGTGGGCGGGTCCTCAACCCACAGCAGGTCTTCCGGCAGCCCTTCACAGAACCGACGGTGAATCTCGCGGATGGAATCTGCGGCAACTGCCCGGCCCCTGAGACCGCCTTCGTCAATCCATTGCTGGACGGCGATATGCGCCATGGCTTCGAGCTGCAGATCGCGCTTCTTGGCATCCTTGCTGTAGTCGCCCTGCAGAGCGCGCTCGATATCGATGGGGTGGGTGTCATGCCCCTCGATCAAGTTGCTGTAGTAACAGTTTATCGCGCGCACGAGCGTCGCCAGCGACGACAGCAGGCTTTCCGGCAGTGAGCGGCGGAAGCCAGCACTCCGTTGCGCGAGCTCCAGCGCAAGATCGGTCAATTCCGCACGGTGGCGAGAGCCTTCCCCCAGGACGAGCGGCTCCATCAGGCCGGTCGCCTCGCCCCGGTCTTCCGCCCTCCTTATGTCCGCTTTGTTGTCCGCTTTATCCTGGGCCATAGGGCACTATAATTCATATAGTTACCAATGGCCAATAGGACCAATGACCCTACTGAAGTCCGGTTCGAAGCCCGGTGATCTCGGAGCGGCATTCGCCGCAAATCGTGGATAATCAGCGCTCCACTGGCGGGGCCGTGGGCATGATGGCCGTAATGCTCTTCCTGTGGTGCTCGCGGAGGATCACCAGGGTGATCTTTTCGCCGGGATCGTAGGAGGTGAGGATCCGCATCGCCTGGGAGCTGCTCGCCGGAGTGCGGTCGCCGATCGAGAGGATCACGTCTCCATCCTGAAGCTTCAATATCCCACGTGCCGGCGCGCGCGCCACCAGCACGCCGTGGTCGGTCCCGAAATAACGCCCGAGCTGCGGCGTCAGCGTGATGAGCTCCATGCCCGCCGGCCTCCCCGATGGCTCCTCCCGGGAACCCGCCATGGCCAGCGGCGGCTCAACGATGGGCGCCGAAGCCGCGATCCTCTGCTGAGCGCCGAGCTGCGCCTGCGCCCTCGCCTCCTGCGCAGCGACCTGCCCCTCCAGCCTGGCCTGATTGGCATCGAGCCGCGCTTGAGCTCTCGCCTGATCGGCGGCGAGCCGCGCCTGCGCTTGGGCCTGCTGAATCATGATCTGGGTCTGCAGCCGCTCCTGCGCGGTATTGGGCACGAGCGGCAAGGGCAGCAGCGGCGGGCCTGCCGCGACCGCCCGGAGGGAAATGGCCGGGGCCGCCGCGCACAGCACCAGGCAGACGAGGAGCTTCAACGTCATGTCCAATAGACGCGCGAAATGCCAAAAGGTGTCAGCCCACCGGCAACGAGACCGTGGCACTCGGCGCAGGAGCTCGCGAATGGCCGCCCGAATCGCCGCCCCGATCGCCGCTCAACTCGCTGCGGCTCTTCGCCCGTCGACGGTGTCCGCCGCCTGGGCAGCTCCTCCCTTGACCACCATCACCAACATCAACAGCATGCCGAGGATGACGGCCACCGCGGAGGACCCGAGCAGCGGCGCGAGCTGGTCTTCCAGGGCAACGTGGCCATAGAGCATCAGCAGGCCGGCAAACATCGCGATACACCCGGCCTGATGCAGGACGAACTGCACCGTCCCCAACACTCTCGCCGGAGCGGGCAGCCACAGCTTGTGGATGACGGCATAGACGAGCGAAGTCACGAACCCCACCAGGAGAATGTGGGTGTGGGTGACGAATTGCCCGTGATTGCCCGATGCGGCCATGAAGATGCCGAGGCCCATCCCGGCGGCGGCATAGCTCAACGCCCAGATCAGATAAGCGCGATCGAAGCTCTTCATCGCAGCCCCCCGTTGTTGCAGCGCCGGCCAGTCTGGCGAGCCGGGCCGGATGATGTCAAGGGCGCGGTCATCCGGCCCGGGGCGCCGGACCCGCCTGCGCAATCAATGGCTGGCGCCGACGCGGTCGATGCTCGCGATCGCTCCGCGCGCCGCCTGTCGAACCTCAGGGCTGGAATCGCCGAGAGTGCGCCGCAAGTCCGGCAGCGCATCGCGCGCGGCCGGACCCATCCCGCCGAGGGCGCTGCAGGCACTGCCCCGGGATTCCGCATCGGGACTGTGCAACATGGCGCGAAGAGCCGGCACCGCTGCGCCCGCGGCGGCCGCACCGATGTCGCCGATGTCCTGCGCGGCCCAGGCTCTCACGCCGGGATCGGAGTCCCGCAGCGCGGCCAGGAGCGCCGGCAGCGCCGGACGCAGATCGAGCTTCGCATCGCTATCCGGGAAGTGCCACCAGCCACCGCCAACTACATCCATCGCCACGGCCACGTTACGCCGCATCTCCGGGTCGGGATCTCGAAGCGCGCGGGCGAGTGCCGGCACGCTCGCCGGCCCGAGAGCGTGGAGCTGCGCATAGACGTGCTGGCGTCTCAACTCCAAGGCCGGCAAGGGCGGCGGGGTGGTCTTCGTGGAGGTAAGGCCGTTGCGGAATGACCGCATTGGCAAGGGGAGCTGGCGCAGCTTCTCCACCACCGCCTCGGCTCTGGCATTCGCTTCGACGCTGGCATTCGCCTCGGGCCCAGCATTGCCGGTGTCGGCCCACACGGCACTACCCCGGGTGGGGCGTGCATGTGCGGCAGCCGCCGGCGTCGCAACTGTCGCCAGAAAGAGCACTGCCACGGCCCCCGCTGCGAGACGCCTGGCGAGCCAACATCCGGTGCCCGCCTGTTGGAATCGCCGCCCGCTTCTCGCCCGTCCGCTCACGCCCGGATTCTAGCATCCGGTCGCCACCCGGCCGCCCGGCCGGTCAGTCTCCGATGGTCCAGAGCACCACGGCGTCGAACAGCGCACTCCCCTGCGGAGTCAGCTCGTCATACGTGGGGTTGTCGAGCGGCAGAAGCGCCCGGCGCGCCGGCGCCACGAAGCCGCCCGCCATCCGCGCACCCTTGGGATAGCCGAATATGGCGCGCTCCTGCGGCTCATTCGGCAGAGTCGCGATCACGATGGCATCCGGCAGCGGCCGGGCCCATTTGAGGACGCCGGGATCGGTGGCGAACTTCACCAGCCCGGGCTTGAGGCCCGCCGCCATGGGGCTCCAGGCGCCGACGATGTCGAGATAATTCTCCGCCGGATCGTCGCTCTCACGCTCCTCGCCGTGCTCGCCGTAGTCTACGTACCGATCGTATCCCGAGAAGTGCATGGTGTCCGACATCAATCCTTCGAGCGAGATCAGAGGAATCGAGACATCCGCGTACTTGTTGGCCAGCTTCCACTTGGAGCAGGTGCCGGAAACGATCACCAGGTCCTGACCCTGTGCCATCGTCTGCGGATCCGACTGATCGGCGACCGTCACCGTGAATCCCAGTCCGCGCAGGTGGGCCACGATGTGCTCGTCGGCTTCGGCGCCCTCGCCTGCATCCTTGCGCTCCACGAACAGTAACTTCCTGCCGCGAGCCGCGTGTCTCAACGTCGCCTCGAGCGCCGATGGATCATATGCGGGCATGGCCGGCGGCGGTGAGGCCGCCCAGCGCAGGGCGGTATCGAACAGCTTCAGTCCGATGGCCCAGCTGCGCATGTTTGGGTCATTGGCTGCCGGACCATATGCTGCGGTCAGCAGATGGAAGTCGTCGTCGCCGAGGTAGAATCCAACGCGGCGCGCGGGGGCAACCCGCCCGTCCGCGAGCGAGGCTTGACGCTCATACGTGAACACCGCCGCATGATCGGACATGCCGTTGAAGTCCGCGATGACGGTGCCGCCCGGCCCGGGACGGCCCCAGCCGGCGGTCTCGGGCTCCAGATAGAGCGTGCCGAAGAGCTGTGCCTTCAGACCCACCGTGCGACTGATCTCCGAAGTGACGTTGGCGCCGTAGCCATACAGGACGGCGAAGCTGTCGGCATAATGTTGGGTCGGATCGATCACCTCGAAGTCACGATGCAGCACCGGGCCAGTCAGGCCGAGATTCGGGTAATCGTAGGTATTCCAGGTGAAGACCGGCACCGGGGTGTCGGCATATTTGTCGCCGAGCACATGAGGATTCGCGGTAGAAGACAGCACGATGAGGGCCGTGCCATCGGCATCGCTCGCCGGCGCGGCGGCATCGACCGTGTGCACGACCAAGCCGAGCTGCTCCAGATGCCGCGCCACCCGCGTATCGTCATTCGGTGTCGGGCTGTCCGCGCCGCCGGTGACGAAGAGGACCGTCTTGCCCGCGAGTGCGGACCACGGCGCCAGGGCCGCATGGGCCGCCGGAAGCGCGAGACCTGCGAGAGCCGCGCAGAGGCCGGCCGCGCGCAGCCGATTCATGAAGCCGCTCACGGCGCACCTCCGCCCGAGCCGGCGAGCGCCAGGATGTGCACAGCCGATTCTTGCCGTGATTCACCTACTGCCGCGGCGCTGCCCGTCGCGCCACTGCCCTCGCGCGGCGCGATGGCGATCCACAGCTGTTCGGCCGACGGACTCACGGCCATCGCCGTCACACGCCCGGAAAGCGGCATCGAGCCACCGCTCGCGTAGGAAATGAAGGCATTCATGCGAATGGCATCCAGACCGGGCCCGTCGCCCGCGATGAAGGCGCCGCCTTTCCAACCGCCTGGCCCACCCGGATGGAAGGCGAAGACCGTGCGTTGCGCCTGCGCCTTCTGGATCGGCAGCTGCTCGAAGGCGAAGCCCATGTCGGTATCGATGACCAGCGCTGTGCCGTTGCCGCAGGCGACGAACAACCGGCGACCCACCGGATCGACGGCGAGGCCCGTCGGAGCGTGGCAATCGGGTGTTGGAATGGCCCCGATTCCCATCATCTTGTCCGTGTCGATCACGTCGATGGCGTCGGTCGCCGTATTGGCAACATACAGCGTGCCGCGCCCGTCACCGGCCATCTGGGCAGGAGCACCCTGCAGGTGCGCCACCGCGATCGCCTTCCCGCTGCGAGAGTCGAGCCGCGTCACCGAGCGGCCCACACGGCTCTCGACATAGAGCGCATGCTCACCCGGCTCATAAAGCAGGCCGGAGGGTGGACCACCCCGGACCGCGACGGAGGAGCGCACGCGCAAGGGGCGCTGGCTGAGGAACAGCAGGCGGGCCGGCGTCCCGACGGCCGCATAAAGGGTACCTCCTGCCTCAGGGGAGCTCGCGAGGGCGACCACCGTCCCCGGAGACTTCACGAGCGCCGCGGGCGCTCCAGTTGCAACCTCGAAGCCTTGCAACTCATCGCCAGCAGCCGCATACGCCAGCTTGCCGTCGGCTGCGAACGCAAGAGCCGCCACCGGCGAGCCGCCGGCGAGTTCGATCCGATGCGCGATGCCGAAAGGAAGCGCTCCCGCCACCGCAGGGACACTGACAGCCATTGCGGCAGCCGCAACGGCGCATGTGCCCGCAACCGCAAGTCTCGAGACGCGGGTCACCGACGTCCTCCGCCCTGCGCCAGGCCCCCAACCCGCTCGGCATCCCTCACCTGAAACTCGCGCAACGGCAGATAGATGCCCTGACGGCGCACGTCCCGCTGCCCCGCACGGCTCAGGATGAATCGCAGGAACTCCCGTACGGCGGCCGGCGGGGCCGCCCCCGGGGCCCGATTGATGTTGGCGTATACCAGCCGGCTCAACGGATACTTCGCAAGCGCCACGTTGGTATAGGTCGGTGAGACCGCATCGGCGCCGCTGCCTACCGCAATCACCTTCACCGGTGCGTCCACGAAGGCCAGACCCGTATAGCCGATGCCATCGGGGTCGGCCGCTACGCGCCGGGCGATCGGGAACACCATCTTGTCGAAATGGAGGTTGGCCGCCCACTCGCCGCGCCGGCCGCCGGCATCCAGCACCCGCTGCCGCACGAACTCCTCGAACCCGTTCCAGGGCTTGATGGCGTAGACGTGCACGGGCCTCCCGGCCCATGCGCCCGTGGCGCCCAGATCCCCCCAAGTGGCCGCCGGCCGATCGCCCCGCAGGTGCGATCGTGAGAGCACAGCGTCGAGCTGCTGCAGGCTCAGCTGCTTCACCGGGTTGCTGGGATTGACGATGATCGCGACCGCATCGAGGAAGCCGTACTGCCGGTACGAGCCGCCGCTCACCGGTACGCTGGTTGGACCGTAGCCGTACTTGGCGCGGAATGAAGATACGTCAGTCGGCTTGAGCTCCCGTGAGACGAAGGCGATATCCACCCGTCCCTCGAGCAACGCCTTCGCCGCATCGCTACCTTCGAAGGGAGGCCCCAACACGAAGCGGACGTTCGGATACACCTTCGCAAATGAGTCGATCCACGAGCGCACCAGCCCGGGCAGCACGTCAGAGCACATGAGCCGCAGCGTGCCACCGAGATCGCGCCCGTAGCGCGGCTGGAACGCCGCGAGCCGCGGATCCAGCGTCGGTTGCAACACCTCCGGCGCCGGCAGCGGGCGCCCATGCTGCATGCCGAAATCATCCTGCGCCCTGGTCTGCGGCGGATGAGTCGGCTCGGCGGGTAGCTGCCACTCGACAGTAGCAGCAGAAGCCTCCTGCGCGATGGCGGCAGGCGGTATCAGAGCGATACCGCCCGCGATCACGGCGGCGCCGCAGCCTAGCCGCAGAAGTGCGGCGAGCGATGGCCTCATTGCAGGTAAGCCCGCGCGGAGAGCGTGAACATCCTCGGGGCGCCCGGCAGCAGGTTGATGTCACCCGAGAAGCCGGCGCTCTCGTAGTAATTCTTGTCGAAGAGGTTCTGCACCTTGAAGGTGAACACGTAATCTCCGTAATCGTAATAGAGCGCGGTATCGACTCGCGTGTACGCGGGCAACTGCAGGATCGGCCCCGGACCGGTCGGCGTGACACCCGCCCGCTCCCCCTGGTGGATGATGCCGAGTCCGAATCCGAGGCCATGCAGTGCCGGCACCCGGAAGTCGTAGCGCGACCAGAGGTGCTCGGCCTGTACCGGTACGTTCGGCAGACGGCTGTCCACCTGTTCCGCCACGTCGGAAGCCGTGATCCTCGCATCCGTGTAAGCCACTCCAGCCGTCAGCTGCCAGTTCGGCAGCGG
>DASVWT010000290.1:0-3191 GCA_036393055.1 Steroidobacteraceae bacterium | reverse complement strand
TGCAAGCCGACCACGGCGCGAGCGCAGAGCGGCGCGCCCGATCCCGTCACGGGTCTCCGCGTGCTGCGGGAGATCAAGTAGCATGACGGCACCGCGTCATGAGCGCGGACCGGGCTGAGCGGCTGCGCGCGCTAGCGCGCGATCATCTGGAAGGGCGCTCAAGCCTCGAGAGCTATCGCCGGCTGCGGGCGAGGCTGCTCGACGGTCTCATCGCTCCTGCCGCCGCGATGTGCTCGGATGCGACTCAGCCCCGTGCGCCGGGGTCGCTCGCCGAGGTGACGCAGCCTCGTGGGCCGACGTCGCTCGCCGAGGTGACGCAACCCCGCGCGTCGGCGCAGCAAGCCGCGGTGGAGCCTGCCGCGTCAGCAAGCTTGGGCAAGCATGTGCGGCCAGGGCGCATCGTGGGGTATGCCGCGTTGGGACTCCTCCTGGCCTTGGTCGTCGTGGCTGTCTCGTGGCGGCATCATTCGCGCAGCGTCGCATCACCGCCCGGCGCCGCTGCGGCGCGCAGCGGGCCGGCCGACCCGATCCGCCAGCTCCTCGAGCCGCTGCTGCAGAGCCCCGACTGGAGCGATGCCCGGCTGCTGGCCCTCAACGAGGCCCTGCTCGAGGCGGGCCAGCAACGGCTCGATGCCGCACGCGACACCGACTGGTTCGACGCCTTCGTCGCGAGCGTGCGCAGCCGATTGCTGCAGAAGCAAGCGCTGGCCGGCGCACCGCTCACTCCCGACAACAGTCCGCTCGCGGCGCTCGCCGTGACGCTCGGCATCGATCTCGCCGCGCCCCCGCAGCCGGCGATCTCCCCGGCGCAGGCACGGGGCGGCTCGCCAGCTCACGAGCCGAGGAGGAGCGGGGAGCACCCCGGGCGGGCCCAGGCGGCCGTGGGCGCCGCGAGGACTGTGGCAGGTAAAGGGCGAGCGAGCGTGGATGAGGCGAGCGGGGGGCAGGTGAGCGCAGCGCATCACGCTGCCGAAGCCGCCGGACCTGCCCGGGTGAAAGCGCAGAGCTCGCCCGCCGCCCATCCGCAATCCGCTGCTGCAGCGGCCGTGGCGCGCGACGCATCGGCGAGCGCGACCCATCGCGAATATCCGGCCTGCTCGGCCGCATTGAGTCAGGCTCGCCTCAACTACTGCCAGGATATCCTCGCCTCCGGCGACCCGGGGCCGCTGCTCGCCGTGATTCCCGCCGGCTCTTTCATCATGGGCGACAGCGATTCGCCCGATGAGCGGCCTGCACATCGCGTCACGCTTTCTCACGCATTCGCCATGTCCGTCTACGAGGTCTCCCAGGCGGAGTTTGAGGGCTATTGCCGGGCGGCCGGCAAGCTTTGTCCGCAGCAGCCCTGGACGCGAGACGACTATCCGGTCGTCAACGTGTCCTGGGACGATGCGCAGGACTATGCCCGGTGGCTCTCCCAGGCGACTCACCAGCGATACCGCCTGCCGACGGAAGCGGAGTGGGAATACGCTGCCCGCGCTGGCCGGACGGGCCTGTATCCCAGCGGCGATTCCCTCTCGCCGACTGACGCTTACTTCTCGGTGGGTCCGACGCTGACCGCGCCCGCGCCGCGCAGCATGCGATTCAACGCGAACACCTGGCACCTGATGCACATGGTCGGCAATGCCCGCGAATGGGTCGAGGATAACTGGAGTCCGACCTTCTCCGGCGCGCCCAGCGATGGCAGCGCGCGCCTGCAGGGTGAGTCAGACATCAAGGTGGTTCGGGGCGGCTGTTATGCCGAGCAGGCGATCAGGCTGCGGTTGACTGCACGGGAGCCTCTGCCGGAAGCTACCCGCGACCGATGTACGGGCATCCGCCTCGTACGCGAGTTGTCACCGTGATCCGCCTCGCGGTTGCAAAGCCCGGGTGGACCCGGTAGGCTGCTTTTTGAACAAATGATAAAGCGGCCCCAGGCCATCCGGGGCTGGCGGCAACAACGAATAGCCGGCGACCGGCGCACCATCACACGGACTGGTCGACGGGGAGGTTTCCGCGTGCATTTACGCAGGCGATCACTCGGCTGCATCAAGCCCTTTTTTCTCGCAGCCGCGGCGTGCTCTGCCACCAGCATCGTCCCGATCGCTGCCGCGCAAGGCGTGAGCCCTCCCGGCGGCGTGCTGCCGATCACCCCGCACGGCACACAGCCGTCCATTCCGGCCCCCGCGGCGCCGCTGGTCATTCCCGGTATCAACGAGCGCCCGCTCGGCCTCACCGAAGGACCGAAGGTCCTCGTCAAGGCTTTCCGGCTGCGCGGCGCCACCGACCTGCCGAAGTACGGCGTGCACGTGGCCGACGCTCGCCGGATTCTGCAGGAGGCCGTCACGAAAGAGCCCGCACAGGGCTACACCATCAACGAGCTACAGGCGATCGCCGGGCGCGTGGCCGACTACTACCACTCGAAGGGCCTGGTCCTCGCCCAGGCCTTCGTGCCGGCGCAGACGGTCACCGGCGGCACGGTCGCCGTCGAGGTGCTCGTCGGCAAGCTCGAGGCGGTCAAAGTCGTAGGGAACAAGCGGTATTCCACCCGGGTTCTCGTGCGGCCGTTCAAGCACCTCGTCGGTCAGCCAGTCGATAAGGATGCTGTCGAGTCAGCCCTGCTCACCGTGACCGGTTACCCCGGCGTCACTGCCTTTGGTGTGCTTGCTGCGGGACGCGAGCTCGGCACGACGGATCTGACATTGCGCGTGCAGCGCGAGAAGCCCGTCAGGCTCGATGTCTCCGTCGACAACGAAGGGGTCGCAGTCTCGGGACAGTATCGCAGCGAGGTCGGCCTGACGGTGAACGATCCGCTGGGCCTCGCCGATCAGCTGCAGCTCTCCGGCATGTACTCGTTCGATCCTTCGCACAGCACGGAGCACGGCACCTACGGCGGCGCCTCCTATTCCGTCCCGATCTTCTCGCCGCGCGATTACCTCGAGCTCTCGTACTTCACCAATGCCTACGTCGTCGGCGGGCTGGCGGCGGATCTGCAGCTCACCAGCCCGAAGGGCAAGGCCTCGGTCGGTGAGCTCGGGTTCCGCCACGAGTTTGCGCCGAGCCGCCTGGGGTCGGCCAGCCTCGGCGTTGGGTTCGATGTGAAGCGCGCCACGTTCTCCGCGAACGGCATCGAGCTCTTCAAGGATGATCTCAGCACCGCACACGCCGATTTCCGCTGGGACCGCATCGATACCCGCTTCCGGGGCATCAACCAG
>DASVWT010000289.1:0-3692 GCA_036393055.1 Steroidobacteraceae bacterium | reverse complement strand
GCACCCGTGGACATCGCGGCGATCACCAATACGCATCTTTTCGGGATTGCGCCCGCCGCGAGCGGCACGGGTAATGCCGCCAACGCGCCACAGACGAGCATGCCGCTGGTCCTCACCGGTGTGATCGCCGCCAATGATCCGCGTGACGGGCTCGCAATACTCGGGCCGAGCGTCGCGGCCACCAAGGTGTACGCGGTTGGAGACAACATCCCGGGCGGCGCCCGCTTGCACGCGGTGCTCTCCGATCACGTGCTGCTCGAGCGCAACGGGCAGCTCGAGACCCTCGCGCTGCCGCATCAGCTCGCCGGCAGCGCGCCGCCGCCCAACATGTCCGCCGCTCCGGTCGAGCCGCCGGTGGTGCAGCGAATGCGTGAGCTCGTGAGCCGCGATCCGGGCATCATTGGCGACATCATGCGTCCGGAGCCGGTGTTCGCGGGCGGCAAGCAGCAGGGCTTCCGGGTGTATCCGGGCCGCGACCGCGAGGCCTTCATCCGCCTGGGCCTGAAGCCGGGCGACCTCGTGATGGCCATCGACGGCACGCCTCTCGATGATCCGGCCCGCGGCGAGCAGATCCTGAGCACGCTCGGCTCCTCCAGTGAGGCGCACGTCACGGTTTTGCGCAACGGACAGCAACAGGATCTCACTCTCGATCTGGCCGCTGTCGAACAGGAGGCGGAATCGCTCACCGGATCGCAGAATGGGGCACCCGGTGTGCCATCCGGTGCACGAGCGCCGCCGCCGCCGCGCTCCTTGCCGTTCGCGCCCCCGCGGCGCGGGCCTTGAGGCCGCGGTTCCCATCAACGGGGGTTTAGGTGTCAGTGAAACGCTTTAGCACATTCGCCTGCTGCCTGGCTCTGCTGATGCCGCCGCTCGCCTGTCAGGCGCAGGGAGCCGTGCACCAGGCCGTGAGCATCACGCCGAACTTCAAGGACGCGGACATCACGCAGATCGTCCAGGCGGTCGCCGCCGCGACGGGGAAGAGCTTCATCCTCGATCCGCGGGTCCGTGCCCAGGTGACCATGTACTCCTCGGCGCCGATGTCGCCCCCGGCGTTCTACCAGGCGTTCCTCTCCATCCTCGAGGTCTACGGTTTCATCGCGGTGCCGGCGGGCAACAACATCGAGAAAATCGTGCCGGATGCCGACGCGCGGCAGATGCCGGGCATCGACCTGCCCTCTCACGTGAGCTCCACCTCGGATGAGATCGTCACCCAGGTCATCGCCGTCAAGAACGTGAGCGCGGCGGAGCTGGTGCCGATCCTGCGGCCGATGATCCCGCAGTACGGCCACCTGGCCGCCTACCCGCCATCCAACATCCTGATCATCTCCGACAGGGCGAGCAACGTGCATCGGATGATGCAGATCATCCAGCGCATCGACCAGATCGGCAATCAGGACGTCGATGTCATGCCGCTGCAGAATGCTTCGGCGGCGGACGTGGCGCGCACGATCGACTCGCTGTACCAGGGAGGCGCCAACGTGCAGGAAGGCCGGGCGCTGAAGGTGGTGGCGGACGAGCGCTCGAACAGCATCCTGATCAGCGGCGACCCGGCTCAGCGGCTGCGCATCCGCGCCCTGGTGGCGGAGCTCGACACACCGCTGCAGTCGGGCGGCAACACCCAGGTAGTCTTCCTGCACTATGCCGATGCGTCGAAGCTCGCCCCGAAGCTCAAGGAGCAGATGGCGGAGCTCGCGCAGATGTCGGCGGGGAACACCGGCGCCGGCAAGAACCCGCAGGCCGCGGCGGAGAAGAACGCGCTCGTCTGGGCCGACAAGGAAAACAATGCGCTGGTCATCACCGCGCCGCCGAAGGTCATGCGTACGATCCTCGACATCGTCAACTCCCTCGACCGCCGCAGGCCCGAGGTGCTGGTGCAGGCCATCATCGCCGAGGTCGACGTCGACAAGACCGACGACCTCGGCATCAACTGGGCCGCATACTCGCAAACCAACAAGGTACCGCTCGGAGGCTTCTCCGCACCGGTCGGCGGCACGAGCATCGTGGATCTGATCGGAGCCGCGCAGAGCGGGACATCCAGCCTCGCCAACGCCGCGACTCTCCTTACGGGCACGACCATCGGCGTCGGCACCATCGCCGCGGGCGGCGAGTCGTTCGCGGCCATGATCCGCGCCCTGCGCAGCACCGGTGATACCAACATCGTGTCCACGCCCTCGGCCGTCACGATGGACAATCAGCAGGCGACGCTCAAGGTCGTGGACGAGGTGCCGTTCGTCACCGGGCAGTACTCCAGCCAGGCGGGGATCACCAACGGCACCGTCACCCCGTTCCAGACCATCCAGCAACAGGAGGTCGGCACCATTCTCAAGGTGACGCCGACGATCTCGGCCGAAGGCAATTCGGTGATGCTGAAGCTCTCGGTCGAGAACTCGAGCGTGCTCGCGACCTCGCTCTCGCAGGCGAGCGCGAATCCCACCACGGCCAAGCGCAGCATCAGCACCAACGTGCTGATCGAGAACGGCGGCATCGTCGTGCTCGGCGGACTGATCGATCATGAGCAGGATCGGACGCACGACAGCGTGCCGTTCCTCGGCAGCATCCCTGTGCTCGGGCTGCTCTTCAAATCGCGCAACGACTCGAGCAAGCGCGATAACCTGATGATCTTCATCAAGCCGACGATCCTGCGCGATCAATCGCAGGCCGCGCAGCAGACCGGCAACATCTACAATTACATGCTGAACCAGGAGGGCTCGATCCTGCCCGAGCAGTTCCCGCAGCTGCTGCGGGGCGAGCCCGCGCCGCGCATTCCGCCGCTGCCGCCGCCGCCGCCGCCCGGCACCCTCTCGGCGCCGAGCCCGCTTGCGCCGAAGGCGCGGTCGAAGAAGCCCGAGACCGAGGCGAGCCCCCCGGGGAGCGGACAGAGCGCGCCCGCCCACACGGAGCCGGCACCGGCGCCGCAGGCGACGCCGAGCTCCCCGCCCAAATCCACCAGCAGCGCCGCATCGCAGAACGGAGGCAACCCTTGAACGCCGCAGAAGTCATGGACGAGCCGCAACAGCTCCAGGCCAAGCCCACCGCACCGCAGCGCAAACTGGCGTTCGCCTTCGCCAAGCGCCACGGCGTGCTCATCAGACAGATCACGGACGGCGAGGCCGAATGCGTCTATCGTGACCACGCTTCGCCATTGGCATTGGCCGAGGTCCGCCGCTTCGTCGGCCGGCCGCTCAAGCTCGAGCGGGTGCCGGAAGCCGAATTCGATCTGCTGTTGCGGCAGGTTTACGAGGCAGGCTCCGATACCATGCAGGCGGTCGAGGGCCTGGATGACACCACCGATCTTGCGCATCTTGCGCAGGAGCTGCCGGAGCAGGCGGACCTCCTCGACAGCGACGATGATGCGCCCATCATCCGCCTGATCAACGCCGTGCTGACGCAGGCGGTGAAGGAGAATGCCTCCGACATCCATGTGGAGCCCTTCGAGAATCGGCTGGTCGTGCGTTTCCGCGTGGACGGCATGTTGCGCGAGGTGCTGCAGTCCAAGCGTGCCGTGGCGCCGCTCGTAGTCTCCCGCATCAAGGTCATGTCGAAGCTCGACATCGCCGAGAAGCGCCTGCCGCAGGACGGGCGCATCAGCCTGAAGATCGCCGGCCGCGCGGTGGACGTGCGCGTTTCCACCATCCCCTCGGGCCACGGCGAGCGGGTGGTGCTGCGTATCCTCGACAAGCAGGCGGGACGCC
>DASVWT010000288.1:0-23753 GCA_036393055.1 Steroidobacteraceae bacterium | reverse complement strand
TGCTTTGCGCACGCCGCGATGCGCCCTGCGATTGCCGCGCCGCTCCTGCCGCTGTTGCGCCGGGCGCCGGGGCTGCTCCGCCTCGCTGCACGGGCGAGCGGCAAGACACATTGCGCCATCACTCTTCCGTCCCCAGCCCTTCCCGGTCTCATCCAGGGGTCTTCGCCATGACGACGCTCGAACGACTGACGCGAATCCTGGCCCAGCGCTACAAGCTGGACCCGGCCCGACTCACGTCCGATCAACCGCTCGGCTCGCTCGGCATCGACTCCCTCGGCATGGTAGAGATACTCTTCTTCATCGAGGAGGAGTTCGGCGTGCACCTGCCCTCGGAAGGTGTCTCCTTCGGGACGCTCGGCGAGGCGGCCCAATACATCGACGGCCTGATCGCCACCCAGAAGACGGCGCCGCAGCCGGCTTCCGAGCAGCCCTCTCGTGCGCAGGCCGCCTCTGCGCAGCCCGCCTCGACGGACTCGAGTCCATGAGACGGGTCGCGATCACCGGAATGGGCCTCATCTCGCCGCTCGGTAATGGCGGCGCGCAAGCGCTCGACAACGCGACGGCGGGCCGTTCCGCCATTCGCCGCATCGAGACGCCGTGGTCCGGCCACCTCAGCACACCGCTTGCCGCATGCGTACGGTTCACCGGAGAGGAGCACTTCCCGCCGCCCCGGCTGCGGATGCTCGATCGCGTCAGCCAGATCGCCCTCGTGGCCGCGCGGCAGGCGATCGAGGAGGCCAGACTGGATCTTTCCACGACGGACCGCGCGCGTGTCGGAGTGTTCATCGGCACCGGCATGGGCGGCGCGCTCACCACGGATCAGGGGTACCTCTCGCTATACCGGGACGGCTGCGAGCGGATGAAGCCGTTCTCCATCCTCATGGGCATGACCAACGCGTCCGCAGCCTGGATCGGCATCGAGCATGACCTGAGCGGACCGAACCTCACCTACTCCACGGCCTGCTCCTCCTCCGCGGTCGCGATCGGCGAGGCCTGGCTGCGGTTGAAGCGCGGAGACATCGACATCGCCGTGACCGGCGGCTCGGAAGCGCCGTTGTCCTATGGGGCGATGAAGGCCTGGGAGGCGTTGCACACCCTGGCGAGCGAGGACCCGGACAACCCTTCCGCCTCCTGCAAGCCCTTCTCGGCGAATCGCAGCGGGCTGGTGCTGGGCGAAGGGTCCACCATCCTCGTGCTGGAGGATTGGGACCGCGCGATCGCGCGCGGAGCCTGCATCCATGGCGAGATCCTCGGCTACGGCCTCTCCACCGATTCCAGCCACATCACCCGGCCCACCATCGCCGGGCAGGCCGCCGCCATGCGCGCCGCGCTGCACTCAGGAGATATCGAGCCTGAGGCAGTCGACAGCATCAACGCGCACGGCACCGGCACGCAGGCCAATGATTCGGTCGAGACGGCCGCGATCAAGGAAGTCTTCGGCGAGCGGGCTTATCGGATCCCGGTGAGCGCCACGAAGTCGATCCATGGCCACCTCCTCGGCGCGAGCGGCGCTCTGGAGCTTGCACTCGCGTTGCTCGCGCTGCGCGAGGACGTGCTGCTGCCGACGATGCACCTTGCCGTGCCGGCTGCCGACTGCGATCTCGACTACGTTCCCAACGTTGCGCGCCGCGGCGCCGGCGCGCGCACGGTCATGTCGAGCTCGTTCGCCTTCGGAGGCACCAACGCCGTGTTGGTAGCTTCAGCGGCCGCCGCCTAGCGGTACACCGCAGCGGGCGAGCACCGCCCGCAGGTCACGCAGCGCGGGAAATACCTCGTTGTTCCAGTCGGCGCCCTGGGCATCGTGCGCGCGCTGCTCGTGCTCCACGATGTCCTTGTCCTCGCGGAAGATCCGCTCCGTGAACCAGGTGAAGAACGGCCACACGAGGTGGATGAGCCCGGGGATGGGCGGCTTCTTCACCGACAGATAGCCGAAGGTGCGGTTGGTGCGCTGCTGCGCATCGAGCGGGGTGTAGCAGAGCCAGACATCCAACACGGGATCCTGGCTCTCCTGGATGTTGCGCCCCACCCAGACCTTGAGGCTCTGCGACGGGTAGTCGGTGCGGATGCGCATGTGGTCGCGGAAGTCCTGCCGCCCCTCGCCGCGCTTGCGCATCATGTCCACGATCACGCGCTCGCCCATGGACTGCTTGCCGGCCGTACGGCTGAAGGAGTATTCGACCTCGGCCCAGTGCTCGCCGTGGTGGCGCCCGAGACAGCTCGCCCGGATGGAGCCCATGTTCTTGCGGTGCATGAACTGGTGGTTCATGTCGAAGAGATTCTCGTGCATGAAGGTGTAGTGGCAGGCCACCTCGCGATTGAGGCGCCGGGTCTTGTAGTCGCGGCGCTGCGAGGCCCCCAGGCTCGTGGGCAGCCGCGCCTCCGCCAGGGCGGGATTGCCCGGGAAGACGAAGACGAGCCCGTCCACCTCGCGGACCGGGTAGGCGCGCACACCGTTCGGGATCCGTTCCCTCCCCAGGTACGGCACGTCCACGCACTTGCCGCTGCAGTCATAGGCCCAGCCGTGGTAGTGGCACTTCACGCCATCGCCCTGAATCACCCCGAGGTGCAGTGGCACCTGGCGGTGCGCACAGCGGTCCTCGAGCGCGACCACTCGTCCGCTCGCGCCGCGAAAGAGCGCGATGGGCTCGCCGGCGAACCTGCGCCCGATTATCCGGCCGGGCTTGAGCTCATCGGCCCAGGCCAGGGGATACCAGTAATCCGGATTCGCGGCGGTGCGCCGCAGATCCACGCCGCCCGGCAAAGTCGCCGGCAGCGAGGCGGTCAGGATCGAATGGTCGTCCGGCATCGGCGGCGCCCCCAATTGTTATACGAGCCTGCAAGATTACGCCCTTGGCGCCGGATGCGGGGGCGAAGTTCTGTGACCGGTACCGCACGGCCGGGTCGGCCGGCCGCGGCCTCAGCCGCGCGCGCTGGCCCCGTCCGGCGCGCGAACGGGCTCGATCAGCGCGGCATCGTTCGGCGCCTTGGCCGCATAGAGGCGGCGGCTCACCTGCCAGGCGACCATGGTATCGCTCGGGTATGGCAGCAGCGTGGCTTTGGCCTCCTGCGGACTGCCGCGCAGCCAGGCCTCGTGATGCTCTTCGCGCAGCAGCGCGGGCATGCGCTGCTTCTCGTTGTGGATCTGCGCCATCAGGCTGTTCGGCGGCAGGGTGATCAGGGCGCAGGACAGCGCCTCGGATCCATCGGCCTGCCGTCGGCGCTCCCAAATTCCCGCAACGCCGAAGATCGGACGGTCGGCGAGATGCACGTAAAAAGGCTCCTTGCGCCCGTCCTCGAAAAGGTGCGGCTCATAGAAGCCGGCCATCACCAGGATGCAGCGCTGGCGGCGCTCCCAGGGCTGCTTCCAGGCATACCAGGTCTCGAGCTTCTCGACCGTGGCGTTGATCAGCGGAAAGTTGCTTTCGCCCCGGAAGGGCAGCAGGCCCCACCGCATCATGCGACCCGTTACCGCACCGTTGACGCTCAGGACCACGGGCACCGCATCGGTCGGCAGCACCCGCCAGCTCGCCTCGAACTGCCACAGCGGCTCGATCACCCGCCAGTAGCGCTCGGCGGCCGCCTGGGAGGGAGTCTGATAGCGGGCGCACATGGATTGCCGATTATAGCTGTCAATGCCCTGCGGCCGAACGCAGATCCGGGTAGAGCTGCAGCAGCCCGCGGGTGACCCCGTTCGTCCAGCCGAAGCCGTCCTGCACCGGATATTCCCCGCCACCGCCCGGCAGCGCGTGCTCGACGTCGTACTTCTCGAACATCTTGCCGGTGTTGCCGTACACGCGCCGCACCGTCGCGATCCAGCGGCTGGCGATGTCGCGAGCCAGCGCGTCATTGCCATATCTGGCGAGCCCGCGAACTGCGATCCATTGCAGGGGCGCCCAGCCGTTGGGCGCATCCCATTGCTGGCCCGTGTGCATCGTGGTGGTCACGATGCCGCCGCCCTTCAGCAGCTGCGCTCTCACCACCGTGGCGATCCGGGCGGCCTGTCGCGGCGTTGCCAGTCCCACGAAGAGCGGATAGAGCGTCGCTGCGCTGAGCTCTTGCGTGCGCCTGCCACTCTGCCAATCGTAGTCCTCGAAATAGCCGGACCCTGGATCCCACAGATACCGGTCCATGGCGTCGCGGCGGCGATCCGCCCGCGCCTGGAAATCCCGCTCACAGGCGAGGTCCTGCTTGGCCGCGCAGCCCTGGGCGATCGCCTCCTCCAACCCATGGAGAAGACTATTGAGATCGACCGGCACGATCCAGGTGGTGCGGATCGTGCTCATGTGCCGCCGGTCGCCGAGCCATCGGGAGCTGAAATCCCAGCCGCTCTCCGCCGCGGCGCGGATGTCCCGATAGACCTGCGGAGCCGGCCTCGAGGAGGCGCGCGCAGTCAGCACATCGTTGCGGTAGCCCTCATCGCGCGGCGTATCGCAGGCATCCCAGTAGCGGTTGAGAATCGACCCATCGGGCATTGCCACGACGTTGCGCCGCGCTTGCCCGGGACGAAGCCGTTGCGAGCCCTGCATCCAGTAGGCGTATTCGCGCTCGAGATCGCCGAGATGGCGGCCCCAGGCCTTTGCCGGATCCGGATCGAGCAGTCCGACCATGAGGTAATACACCGGCGGCTGCGAGCGCGAGAGATAAAACGTGCGCGCGCCGTTGGGAATGTGTCCGTAGGTCTCGATGAGATAGGAGAAGTCGTCCACCAGGTCGCGGGCAAGACCCCTGTGCCCGTCGGGAATCAGCCCGAGCATGGTGAAGTAGGAGTCCCAGTAGTAGAACTCCTGGAAGGCCCCGCCCGGCACCACATAGGGCTTGGGCACGTACAGAAGCGAGGAGTAAGGCGGCGGCACGATGGCCGCTCGGGTCAGCAGCGGCCAGAGCCGCGCGATGTGCGCCGCCACCGTGCCATCGGCGGGAATCGGCGGAGTGCGCACCCTCGCCGGGAAAGTGAAGTTGTCCTGGAGGAACTGCAGCAGCGCCGCACGCGAGCGCGGATCGGCCGCGCGGTACCGCTGCATGATGACCAGCGGCGATGCTTTGGGGATGTCGTCGACGAAGTTGTCGTTGCCTGGCCGCAGCGCCGCCATCTGCACCCGCACGAAGAGCGGGCCATAGAGCTGCGAGGGCGTCGGTACGAAGGGCTCGCCGGCGAAGGCAGCCGCGACCGCGGCGAGCCATGGAGCGGCCAGGAAGAGCAGACGATTGCGCTTCACGTTTCCATCCCGGAAAAAGCCTCTTCCCGGATTGTCCGGGAAGAGGCTTGCCGATCTCCCTTTTACCGGGTCTCGGAGAACACCATGTAAAGATACGCCAGGTTTGCGACGTTGAGGGTTCCGATCCCCGCGCCGTCGTCGTACCCCGGGATGCCCTGGTAGAACCAGTTGTCACCCGCCGTGATGTCGTTGAAGGGCTTCCGCCTCCACCAGTACTGCGAGAGCTGCTGCAACGGATAGACCACCGGATTGAGCAGGCCTACGCGACCTCCGGCCGCCTGGTCGATCAGGGCCGTCATGCCGTTCAACTGCGGAGCGACGAAGCTCGTACCACCCCAGCCACCTTCGGCGCAGGAAGCACCGGGGCTCGCCTGGAAGTCCGTGCAATCGACGACGACATAGCCCGTCTCGGGATCCGCGTTGAGGGAGACGTCCGGCATGTTGCGGCCCGCGAATCCGGCCGGCAGGGTAATGAGAGTCGCCGGTGGGGATTGGGTGTTGTCGACCAGGCTCTGCCCCGGCTGGGTCTGCTGCATGCCCGGGACGTATTGCTGATAGTCGGGCATGGGCCAGAAGGAGCTCACGCCTCCGCCGCTGCCGACTGGAAACTGCTGGTCGGGCGTATAGTGGCGGCAGGTCTTCCATGCATTGTAGATGTAATCCCAGCCCCACACCTGCTCCTGCTGGATGGTAATGGGGTCAGCCTGGCATTCAGGGTGAGAGGACAGGATGGTCGCCGGGACCGTGGTGCCTCCGGCCGCCGTGATGTAGGGATCATTGGCCGGCGAGTCCACGGACAGCTGCTTGGAGTAGTAGGGACTTGGCGCAATCTGGGGATTGTTGATGTCGTATGCCCCGGAGTCGCCGGAGGCCGCGAAGAACGACTGACCCTGAGCCGCGCCCTCGAGCAACGCCTGATCGACTGCGCGCATCTGCCCTGTCAGGTCCGCCCCGGCCAGCGCGGCGAAATACAGCTCTTCCGGCTCGCCCCAGCTGATGGAGACCGTGTCCGCGACGTTCTCGGAAGCGGCGGTATAGAACAGGTCGATGAACGGGCTGTTGGAATTGGGCGGATTGGGCGCAATGTAGACACGGATCCTGGCCTCCGGTGCGAGGCCGCCCGACTGCTCGACATCGAGCGAGGTCTCATCGTCACCAACGCCCGGCTGCACCGTAATCCCGCCGTCGACCATGACCTTGGTGATGCGGTTGGGGCGCACTTTGAGTCCGATCGCCTTCCAGTACGCGTAGGCATCCGCCTCGTTGAAGTTCGCGAGCGTCATGATGCCTATCGTCTGGCCGCGGCCATCGATGCCCTGCCGATAGAGTGGGTTGATGTCGTAGAAATTGGCAACATCGCCCACGGTGTATTGCTGCGGGGTGCCGCTCGCCGTCCCGCTCCTGGGCCAGGTGACGGCGGCCGGGGTCCCGCCGGCATATGCGCCCTGGCCGACGCGGGCGAGGTGCGGGCGAAAAGCGGTCGGTGCGCTGTTGAGGCCCGGCGCCGCGAGGACCAGGGACGCAAATTCGCCCGGTAGCGCGAAATTCCATGCGGACCGGTGGAAACGTTGGCCGTCGCGAGTGTAGTCGCGCAGCTGGGTGGAGAATGCCGCATTGAACTCGTCGGCGGTGCCGGTGGCCGTAATGTCCAGGTTATCCGCGTAGACCTTGTCGACGGTGATACCGAAGGACTCGAGATAGCGCACGAAGCCCTGCACTGCGCGATTGGACGGCGCGAAGCGGTCGCGGAACTGGCTGACGGTGAGGAAGCGGTGGTAGTTGGGGCTGCCAGGCGTCGTCGTGTCGGCGACGAACCTCTGCAGGCCGTCGAGGTCCGTGACGTTGAGATAAATGGATGTGGTGATCAGAGTGCTGGATGCCGTCGGTCCGGCATCCTGCGCAGCGGGCTTAACATGAAGGTTCGGCGCGGCGGCGGCGGTACCGAGCAAACTCACGGCGCACGCTGCCGTCAACAGGCACGTATTCAAGCGCATGATTAAATTTCCCTTCGTTGGTTGCGATTTCTTGTTAGGGTTGCCTGGAAGGTCCTTGTTATCCGGACCTTTCCCGCGGCAACGCTGTCGCACGAGTATAGCGCTTGAGCTGCAGGCAGCGTATGCTCCCCCGAGCGCGACATTTTTCAGGAAATCAGGCTACGGCCACGCCCGAGCCTGAAAGGCGGTGCTGCGCCGGTATTTGCGGCATCTGCCCTGCTGCGCCGCGAGCCCGATCATAAGTTCCTGAAATTGATCGCCTTCGGACCAGCCCTCATCAATAATCCCCCGCATGACGCGCGGCGCCCGTCTCCCGATCAGGTTCTTGCACAGGCATCTGAGAATCTGGATCGCCCTGATCGCCGGTATCGCCGTCTTCCTGCTGCTTCCCGGGGGCCTGGCGCTCAACGAACGCATGCTGATCGGCTGGGATTGCGGCGTCACGCTCTTCCTGGTGGCGATCTATGTGTGGATGCGGCGCCTCACCCCGGAGCAGATCAGCTCGCACTACGCAGATGAGGATCCGTCGGGGCCGGTCATCCTGGTGGCGACCACCGCAGCCGCCCTCCTCAGTCTGCTGGCCATCATCGAGCCTCTGGCGACGCTGCACCACGCGGCACATGGCGAGCGGGTCGGGCGGTTCGCGCTCGCGGCCGCCACGCTCGTGGATTCCTGGCTGCTGGTGCCCGCAATGTTCACCATGCATTACGCGGACATGTTCTACAGCGCTCCGCCCACGGACCGTCCGCTCTCCTTCCCGCGCACGCCGATGCCCTCCTTTTGGGACTTTGCCTACTTCTCCTTCACCATCGCCGCGGCTTGCCAGACCGCCGATGTGTCGACCACCCAGCCATCCATCCGACGGACGATCATCTTCCACGAGATCGTCTCCTTTGCATTCAACGTCGCTATACTCGGCTTCGGAATCAACATCACCGCCGGGCTCATCGCCGGATGACCCGCGCAGCCACGGATCAACCCAGGGGCCTCGATCGTTTGTCATAACGCATGGGCAGCCTTATCGTTCAATCCACCGCCACTGCCGCCGCATTGACCGTCCTGCTCACGGGCTGCAGCAAGCTCGGGCTCGGCGGCCCCTCGCCGCAATCGAAACAGCTTCCGACCGCGCACGAGCTCAGGGAGATCCGCTACATGTCGCAGGCGAAGGGCCAGGATGGGAGGCCGTACTACGATCATCTCGATCAGGCGAAGTCCTGCCACGACCTCGAGATCGCCATGCGCTGGAACCGGCCGCCAGACATCAGGAGCGGCCCTTTCAATCAGAAGATGATCTACGTTGCCTCGGGCATGCCCGCCGGTCTGGCGAAGAACGCCGAGGTGTTCATCACCGGGGTGATCAAGGCCGGCCGATCATTGTCCTCGGGCGGGTCCGTGTGGTCGCTGAAGCTGAAGGATGGAAGCGAGGTCCAGGCGGTCGAGACAGCGCAATACGCCGAAAAGCAGGAGGAGGCCCAGCAGGCAGGCGGGCATGCGACGATGCTCCACCCCTACACCCCCGGCCGGCTGCTGTGCGCCTACGGTGTCTATCAGGGCGACATCGGCATGGCGCTGAGCCAGAAAGGTCACGTGCCGCTGGTGTCCGTCCTCTTCGCCATGGATCGGTGGCGGTAGCGCTTTCTCCCCCCTTGCCGCTGTGGGTACAGCGGTTGCTGTGAATCCCGCATGTCGGCGGGCAAGCTGCCCCTATGGCGGTCCCTGGGCCCCGGGCTCATCACCGGCGCCGCCGATGACGACCCCAGTGGAATTGCCACTTATGCGCAGGCCGGCGCACAGTTTGGATTCGGGCTCGGGTGGACGCTGATCATCACTTATCCGCTGATGGTCGCGATCCAGGCCATCTGCGCCCGGATCGGCCGCACGACCGGCGTCGGAATCGCCGGCAATCTGCGCAAGCACTACCCGGCGTGGATCCTGCAGGGAGTCGTCGCCCTCCTCTTCTGCGCAAACGTGCTCAACATTGGCGCAGACCTCGGTGCGATGGCCCACTCCGCCCGTCTGCTGCTGCCGATCCCGACATGGCTCGGCCTCCTCTCCTTCGCAGTCGTGTGCACCGCAGGGCCGGTGCTGCTCGAGCACGCTCGCTATGTATCGGTGCTCAAATGGCTCACGCTTTCCCTGCTGGCCTACTTTGGCACGCTGATCACCGTGCCGATTCCATGGAGGGGCCTCCTGGGCAATCTCCTCTGGCCGCACTTCAGTGCCGGTCAGGATTTCTGGCTCACCGTGGTCGCCGTGCTGGGGACGACGATCAGCCCCTATCTTTTCTTCTGGCAGGCGTCGCAGGAAGTGGAAGATACCCAGGCCCACCCGGTCAGGCGGCCGCTGCTGAAAGCACCGGGGCAGGCACCGAGCGCGCTCGCCCGTATCCGGGCAGACACGCTCGCGGGCATGGGCTTCTCCAATCTGGTCTCCCTCGCGATCCTGATCACATCGGCGGTCACCCTGCACTCACGAGGCATCTCGGATGTCGGTACGGCCGCGCAGGCAGCCGAGGCACTGCGGCCCGTGGCGGGCACTCAGGCCTTCCTCCTGTTTGCCGTGGGGATCATCGGCACCGGCCTCCTTTCCGTCCCGGTGTTGGCGGGATCGGCGGCATATGCCCTCGGCGAGGCGAGGCGCTGGAAAGTCGGCCTCTCGCGCAAGCCATTTCAGGCGAAAGGCTTCTACTCGACGATCGCGCTGGCAACGCTTCTGGGCGCCGTGGCCAACATGCTGCACATCGATCCGATGAAGGCCCTGGTCTGGGCTGCCGTGCTCAACGGGATCGTTGCGGTACCCGTGATGGTGATGGTCATGCTGCTCGGGGCACGCGCGGACGTGATGGGAAAATTCCGGATCTCCCTGCGACTGCGGGTATTCGGCTGGATAGCCACCGCCGTGATGGCAGCAGCGTCGTCGGTCTTTCTCTTCTATACGGCTCAATAGTGGGGCGGTCGCTCCTCCTCCGGCGAGCGGACTTGCGAGTCTGCGTGCGCGGCTTCGACCCGCGCGGCGAGCGCGGCCATCTGCTCCCTGAGGGCTTCGATCTCACGGTGCTGGCGGTAGACGACGTCGCTCAACTCCGCGTTGGCCCGCTCCAGAAAGGCGATTTTCGTTTCGATCTGCTCGAGCGCTTCGGTGTTCATGCCAGGGGCGACCTCCTCTGCCTATGCTATAGTGTTCGCCCTCTTGACGCGCGGCCCACCGGACCGCCCATTCCTCAGCCATTCGCGGGCGTGAAGGCCGCGCCCACGGAAACGATGAAGATACCCAAAGGCCTGCAACCCCTGGTCGACGACGGCATTATCGACGAAGTCGTACGCTCGCTGAAGAGCGGCAAGGAAGCCACAGTCTACATCGTGCGTTGCGGGGCGCAGCTTCGCTGCGCGAAAGTCTACCGCGACATGGCGCAGCGCAGCTTCCAGAGACGCGAGCGGTACCAGGAGGGGCGCAAAGCCCGGGGCAGCCGCGAGACCCGCGCGATGGGCAAGAGCACGCGTTTCGGGCGCCGGCAGCAGGAAAGCGAGTGGAAGAACGCCGAGGTCGACGCGTTGTACCGGCTCGCCGCCGCGGGCGTGAGCGTTCCCAAGCCCTTCGGTTATTTCAACGATGTATTGATCATGGACCTCGTCACGGATAGTGCAGGCGACCCGGCGCCGCGGCTGGGGGAAGTTGCTCTCTCGGCAGAGATCGCGCGCGAATACCACGGATTCCTCGTGCGGCAAGTCGCCCGCATGCTGAGCATGGGACTCATTCACGGGGATCTCTCGGAATTCAACGTGCTCGTGTCCGCCGACGGCCCGGTGATCATCGACCTGCCGCAGGTGGTAAATGCCGCCGGCAACAATGCCGCTTTCGCAATGCTCCAGCGTGATATCAACAACATCAGGGGCACCCTGGGCCGGTTCGCGCCAGAGCTGCTCGAGACGGAGTTTGCGCATGAGATGTGGTCGCGTTACGAGCAGGGCGCGTTGCACGGCGACAGTGAGATGACTGGCATCTTCGTTCGTGAAGAGGCCCCGGCCGATGCCGGCGGAGTGTTGCGCGTGATCGACGATGCCCGGGAAGAAGCCACTCGCCGCCGTCTCGGCCGAGAAGCCCAGGTGGAGTGATGAGCATGGCCGGTGAACCCGTCCCTTCCGGCTTTCACGAGCTGGGCCTCGCCGCCCCCCTTCTGCAGGCGCTGGCGGCGGTGGGCTACGAGACGCCCTCGCCGATCCAGGCCCAGGCGATCCCGCTGCTCCTCTGCGGGTCCGATGTGCTGGGCCAGGCCCAGACCGGCACCGGCAAGACAGCAGCCTTCGCGCTGCCGATTCTCGCGCAGATCGATCTGCAGAGAGCCGCACCGCAGGCGCTCGTCCTGGTGCCCACCCGCGAGCTGGCCATCCAGGTCGCCGAGGCTTTCCAACGTTACGCTGCAAACCTGCCGGGTTTCCACGTGCTGCCGATCTATGGCGGCCAGAGCTACGTCCCGCAGCTCAAGGGCTTGAAGCGCGGCGCGCATGCCATCGTCGGCACGCCGGGACGCGTGATGGACCACGTGAAAAGCGGCGCGCTGCGCCTCGATACCCTGCGCTTCATCGTCCTCGACGAAGGAGACGAGATGCTGCAGATGGGGTTCGTCGATGACATCGAGTGGATCCTGGAGCAGGCCCCCTCGCCGCGGCAGATCGCCCTCTTTTCCGCGACCATGCCGCCGGCGATTCGCCGGATTGCGCAGCGGCACATGCGCGAGCCCGCGCAGGTCACCATTCACAATCGCGCCGGCACCAAGCCCAAGATCCGCCAGCGCTACTGGCTGGTGAGCGGCGTGCACAAGCTCGACGCGCTCACCCGGGTGCTCGAGGCGGAGCGCTTCGAGGCCATGCTGGTGTTCGTCCGCACCAGGCTCGAGACCACCAATCTCGCCGAGCGCCTGGAAGCGCGCGGCTTCAATGTCGCGGCCCTGAACGGCGACATCCCGCAACAGCAGCGGGAGCGGACGATCGCCCGCCTGAAGTCGGCCCAACTCGACATCGTCGTAGCCACAGATGTCGCTGCGCGGGGACTCGATGTCGAGCGCATCTCGCACGTCGTCAACTACGATATCCCCTACGACTCGGAGACCTACGTTCACCGGATCGGCCGCACCGGCCGCGCCGGCCGCAGCGGCGAGGCCATCCTGTTCGTCGCGCCCCGAGAGCGCAACATGTTGCGCATCATCGAGAAGGCCACGGCGCAGCGCATCGAGCCGATGCGGCTGCCGACCATCGAGGACGTCAACGAGCAACGCGCCCTCAAGCTGAAGGAGCGCATCGTGAATGCGGTGCAGGACGGCAGCGGGAAGGTCTTCCAGCCGCTCATCGAGCAAATCGAGCAGGAAGGCAACGTCCCGGCAATCGAGATCGCCGCGGCGCTCGCCAGCCTGCTGCAGGGCCCGACACCCTTCCTGCTATCGCCTCAGGCCGAGGCCGGGCGGGAAAGGCCGAGGGCAGGATCGTGGACCGAGGACAAGCCCACCGAATCGGCAGGCGTCCTGGACAGCGCCAAGGATGTCCCGGATGGCAGCGATGCCCATCCTGCTCACGACCGCCGGCCCGCCAAACAGCGGAAGGGTGGGCCGCGGCAGGAGACGTTCCGGATCGAGGTGGGTCACACCCACGGGGTACAGCCGGGAAACATCGTCGGCGCGATTGCGAACGAGGCCGGCGTGGAAGGCCGTTACATCGGCCATATCGACATTCGGGACGATTACAGCTTCGTCGACCTGCCGGCAGGCATGCCAAAGGAGCTCTTCGAGCATCTGCAAGCCGTGCGGATTCGCGGCGCGGAGCTGCGGATCAGTCGGGTCGATTCCAAGCCCCCTCGCCCAGATCGGGGATCGCGCGGGCCAGGCCGCAATCACTCCCCGAAGCGCGGAAAGCTCCCTCGTCGCGGCAAGTGACCGTCCTCTTGCGGCCTTTACACTGCACCGTAGCCGAGGCCACAGAGCCAGCCGCAGGTCAACTCCCGCCGGCCCGTGCTCCCGCGAGCAGGCGCTCGAGAGCCGCGAGATCCACGGGCTTGGCGAGGTGATCGTCGAACCCCGAAGCAAGCGCCCGCTGCCGATCCTCTGCCTGACCGTATCCGGTGACCGCCACCAGCCGGATTCCCTGGAGCCTCGGTGTGCTGCGAAGGCGTTGGGCAAGCTCGTAGCCGTTGATCTCCGGAAGCCCTATGTCCAGCAACGCGACCTCCGGCTGGAAGGACTCGAGGCACTCGAGTGCTTCGTTGCTGCCCAGCGCCACCTGGGTCTCGTGACCGCCGAAGGCCAGCAGTACCGAAAGAGACTGCGCCGCATCGGCATTGTCGTCGACGATCAGCACTCGCCGGGGCGGGGACTTGACCGGGTTGTCTTCCAACTTCACCGCCGGCCGCGCGATTCGCGGCAGGCGGATCTCGAAGCTCGACCCGCAGCCGAGGCCGCCGCTTCGGGCGCTCGCCTGCCCATCGTGCATCTCGACCAGGCGCTTCACGACCGCCAGGCCGACGCCGAGCCCGCCTTGCGCGCGATCGAGAGTGCGATCGCTCTGCACGAACAGGTCGAAAACGTGCGGCAGCAAATCGGCCGCGATTCCCGGGCCGTTGTCCGAGATCTCGATCACCGCGGCCGAATCCTCGGCTCGCATCTCGAGCCGCATGCTCCCGTGAGCATCCGTGTACTTGATCGAATTGGAGAGGATGTTGACGACGCACTGGACCAGGCGCGTGAAGTCGCCGCTGACATACAGCGGCTCATAGCTGCTGATGATGGACATCCTGTGCTGCTTCTGCCGCAATTGCGGCTCTACCGTTTCCACGGCCTGCGCGACCACGGTCGCGAGGTCGAGCGGCTCGCGGCGAAGCTGAACCCGTCCCTGCGTGATGCGCCCGACGTCGAGCAGGTCGTCCACCAGTCTGGTCAGTTGCGCGGACTGGCGCTTGATGACATCGATCGCGAATCGGGAGCGGCTGTCGCCGTCGAGAACCCGTGACAGCACTTCGCCCGCGGCGCTGATCGGGGCAATGGGATTACGCAACTCATGGCCGAGCAGCGCCAGGAATTCGTCCTTGCGCCGGTCAGCCTCGCGCAGCGCCTCCTCGCTCTTCATGAGCTTGCGGTTGGACTCTTCCGCGACCTGGCGCGCCTGCACCGCATCCTCCAGCAGATTGAGGGCCGCCGTGCGCTGCTCGATGGCGCCCAGGTATTCGACCGCCTGGTAAGCCGCGGAGGCAAATCGGCCGAGGCTCTCGAGCAACCTCAAATCCTCCGCATCGAATCTGCGCCGTGGATCGTGCGAAATCACCCAAATGGTGCCAACCGGCCTGCGCTCGACGTGAAATGGAACGAGCAGCGCTTCCTCGGCAAGCGGCATCGCCTCGGACAAATAGGGGTATCGATGCTCCCAGTGCGTGAAGAGAAGCGGGACGTCGCGGTCGAGCACATCCCCGCATGGCCCGAAGCCCCGCGGTGTGCCTCCACCCAGATGAGGGGCCCACTGGCCCGCAATGGCCGCCCAGTAAAATCGCCCGCCATCGTGGGTGAGAAGACTCATGCCTGCCGAGCCCGCCTGCAGAACCTCCAGTGTCTTATCGGCGAGCGTCTGCAGGATGGTTCGTGGCGAGTCGGCCAGCGCCCGCACCAGACTGGTCAACGCGCTGATCTCGCTCTCATGATCCGGCGGCCGGCTGGATCGCTTGTGCAATTCATCCGTGCGCAGGATGACTTGCAGCGGCACGAGTCCCTCGCCCTGCGGCTCGCATGGTGCCACGGCGGGCTCGGGCTGCTCCTCGGGCTCGAGTGAATAGCGCGCTCCCTGCCCCTGCTGCCGGCACAACTCGTTGACTTCCCGCTTCAGCTCGATGACTCGCAGCTCACGGCCGACGGCGGCACGATTGAAGCGCGCCAGCTCCGCCGTGCGCCGCTCGAGCTCGGAGTGCGCCTCGCGCAGCGCCCGCTCACGCTCCCCGAGACTCTGCTCGCTCGTGAAGCGCATGCGGGCCAGCTCGAGCCGCGCTCCAACACGCGCCAGCAGCTCGCGGGCGGAGAAGGGCTTGATGAGATAGTCGTCGGCGCCTGCATCGAGGCCTTCGACACGCGCCTCCTCACCGGCGCGCGCCGAGAGCAGGATCACCGGTACGTGCCGCAAGGACTCATCCGACCTGAGCGCTTTCAGGAGCTCGAGCCCGTCGAGGCGCGGCATCATGATGTCGGACAGGATCAGATCGGGCCGCTCCCGGCGTGCGGCCTCGAGTGCCTGCTCGCCGTCGGACACCGTCTCGATGCGATAGCTCGCAGAGAGAAGGCCCGCCACGTAAGCGCGCACGTCCGCGTTGCCATCGGCGAGCAGGATACGAGCTCCGGTGCACGGTGCGCAGCGCTGTCCGGGGGCCGGTACCGGCTCCTCCCCGAGCGCCTGCAGCTTTGCCGACATTCTCATCTCCCGTACGTGAGAGCCCGATTATGGCCGAGTGCGACCCTGCCGTCAGCATCAGACATCTTGAGCTCGGCTGTTGTCTGACGGGTGGACGAGATCGGTGGTTCGTCCATAATAGAGCGCAAGTAGAGGCTTCGCGGGGGACCAGAAATGATCCAAGCCTCTGCACGGTGGAGGCTCGATCAGCGCATGAGCGCGGCAAGGCAATTGCTCGGCGTCCTGGCGGTCGGATGGCTGATCTGCGGACCAGCGTGGACGCAAGAGCGCTTTTCCGTCGATGCGGTCAAAGCCGCATATCTGTACCGGATCACCTCCTACGTGCAATGGCCTGGGACGCGGCCAGCCGATGCGCCGTTCACGATCGATGTGCTGGGAGACCCCGCTATCGCGGCCGATCTCGCGCAACTGCTTGCGCAGCATACGGTTCAGGGGCACCCGGCGCGCATGCGCGTCATCACCCGGATCTCGGATCTGGGCGATGCGCAGATGCTCTACATCGGCCCTGCTTTCCGCGGCAGTGTCCGCGCCGCCATCGCCGCGGTAGGCGATCGGCCGGTCCTCATCGTCACGGACGAGGACCAGGGACTCGCGGACGGCAGCACGATCAACTTCGTCGAGGACGGCCAGCACGTTCGCTTCGAGGTCTCGCTCACCGCCGCCAGCCGCGCCAAGCTCAACATCAGCTCTCAGCTCCTCTCCGTCGCGGCGCGCGTTGAGGGGAGGAATCTCGGCTCCGGAGTGGACTGCGAGCATGGCCGTCTCGATGCGGATTTCAACTGCCCCGAGCGCGTGTGGCTGCGCTCGGCCGTTCGAGGGCACGGATCCCTGAGATGAGCGAAGCGGCGACGCGGATCGAAGAGCGCAAGGCCCATCGCTCGGTGCGGCGGAAGCTGATCATCGTGGCGCTGGTGACCACCGCCGTCGCGCTTGCGGTCTCGAGCGCAGCTCTGCTCACGCGCGAGCTCCACGCCTATCGGACGGGACTGACATCGGACCTCGAGACAGAGGCGAGCATTCTAGAGCTCTCGACAGCCCCGGCACTCGCGTTCGACGATCATGCGACCGCCGATCGCAATGTAAAGTCACTCGCCGCTCGACCGGCCGTTCTCGCCGCGGCCATCTATGACGCCAAAGGAACGTTGTACGCGAGCTATGTACGGCGAGGCGCCGGGCCCCCGCCGGCGGTGCTCCCTCGGAGCATCCCTCGAGCCCGGGTCGCGCACGGACGAATCGACATCACGCAGCCGGTCGTAGTGAACGGCGAGCGAATGGGCACCATCTATCTGCGCGGGCGTTACGATGTCGACAGTCAAGTGTATGCCTACGTCGGCGTCATCGCCGTCGCCGGGCTCCTCAGCCTCGGCGTGGCTCTCGCGCTTTCGGCATTGCTGCAACGGAGCATCACGAAGCCGTTGAGTGCGATGGGAGGCATCGCGCAGCACGTCATCGCGGAGCGGGATTATTCCCTGCGGGCGCCGCCGGCCGGTGACGATGAGATCGGGCTTCTGGTCGAGGCATTCAACAGCATGCTCGAGGAGGTCCAGGCGGCAGACCGGCGCAAGGATGAGTTTCTCGCGACCCTCGCCCACGAGCTGCGCAACCCGCTGGCACCGATCCGCCACGCGGTCAAGATCCTCGAGGTGCCAGGGCTCGATGCCCGGCGGGCCGAGTGGTCCCGCGAGGTGATCGGGCGGCAGGTGCAGCGCATGGCGCTGCTCCTCGACGATCTGCTCGATGTCTCGCGCATCACCCGAAACCGGCTGGAGCTGAAAATATCCCGGGTCG
The DNA here is from genome assembly GCA_036393055.1 of Steroidobacteraceae bacterium. GTDB lineage: Bacteria > Pseudomonadota > Gammaproteobacteria > Steroidobacterales > Steroidobacteraceae > 13-2-20CM-66-19. The sequence goes on along the minus strand of DASVWT010000288.1, from coordinate 6,323 downwards.
AGCTCTCCGCCGTGGTGCGATCGGCCGTGGAGGTCGCCCGTCCGCTGATCGATACCAAGCAGCAGGAGCTCAAGATCCATCTGCCGCCGCAGGCCCCCGAGCTCGAGGCCGATCCCCTGCGGCTCTCGCAGGCCCTGTCGAACCTCCTGACCAACGCGGCCAAATACACGGATGCCGGCGGGCGAATCGAGCTCGCGGCAGAGCTGTTGGAGGAGGAGTTCCGCTTCAGCGTGCGCGACAACGGCATCGGCCTGAGCGCCGCTGCCATCCCCAAGCTCTTCGGGATGTTCTCCCAGGCCGAGGCCGCGATCGATCGGGCTGAAGGCGGCCTGGGGATCGGCCTGGCGCTCGTGAAAGGCCTCATCACGCTGCACGGCGGATCGGTGGAGGCGCAAAGCGAGGGGCCGGGCCGGGGCAGTACGTTCCTCATCCATCTGCCGCGCTCGATCGTGGTGCCGCGCGAGTTCGGGCGCTGCGAGGCATCCTCGCCCCACCCCGCCGGGGACGCCGTGTGCTCGGTGCTCATTGCCGATGACAATCGTGATGCGGCCGATACCCTCTCGATGCTGCTCGCCACGGCGGGATACCGCACGCGCGTGGCACACTCAGGCGCCGGCGCGCTCGATCTGGCACGGCGCGAGCATCCGGACGTGCTCATTCTGGATATCGGCATGCCTGACATGACAGGTTACGAAGTGGCAAGCCGGATCCGCGCCGAGGACTGGGGCCGGCGTGCGCTGCTCATCGCGGCGACCGGTTGGGGTCAGCAGGCCGACAGGATCCGCTCGGCCGAGGCCGGCTTCGATCACCATCTCACGAAGCCGGTAGCCCCAGAGGCCGTGGAGGCATTGCTCGCCGAGTTCGCCCAGCGGCTCGCAAGCCGGCACGCGGCATCGCCGCAAGAGTGACTCGATGATCGTCCGGGACCGGGTCGGTCAGCCGGTGCGGACAGCGAGGCTCGCCAGGATCCAGATGGTCCCTGCGATCATGAAGAAAAGCAGCAGGCTCGAGAACAGGATGAGATGAAGGTCGTCCGTGTTCTGTCTCGGCGGATCGATGTGCAGGAAGCAGCGGAAGTGAATCCCGATCTGCACGAGCGCACAGGCGCCGATGGCGACGTACAGACCGTACTGCTCGAGCAGCGACCAGTTCACCAGACCGAACGGCACGAGCGTCAGGCAGAGGGCGAGCCCGTAGCCCCACAGATACTGCCGCAACTCGCGCGAGTACTCCCGATCGTCTCGATCCGCTCGGGGTTGGCGCACATCCTCCGCACGGCCGCTCACGCGAGGCCTCCCAGATAGATGCAGGAGAAGATCGCGACCCATACGATGTCGAGAAAGTGCCAGAACAGGCCGAGGCGCAGCAACCCGAGCTTGACCTCTCGATCGACGCCGTAGACTTTGATTTGCCCGATGAGCGCGATCATCCAGATGATGCCGCTCGTGACGTGCAGACCATGCAGGGGCACCAGGGCGAAGAACGCCGACAGGTAGCCGCTGCGATCGGGTCCCCCGCCCTTGGCGAACATCGAGAGGAAGTCATGCACCTCGAAGCCCAGGAAAAGGCCGGCGAGCACCAGCGTCGCGGCGAGCCAGCCGAGTAGTGGTGCGACCCTCTTGCCGTATTTGAGCGCGAGCGAGGCCATGCCGAAAGTGAAGCTGCTCGTCAGAAGCGCGAGTGTCTCGATGAAGGCGCTCTTGATGTCGAACAGTTTCGCCGGCCCCGGCCCGCCCGCCCGCGCGTGCAGCATCGCGGCGTACGTGGCAAACAGCAGGCCGAAGACGATCGCATCGCTCATGAGGAAGGCCCAGAACCCGAAGAGCAGCTCACCGCTCTTCTCCGCGGCATCCGGATGTGCCGGCCCCAGATTGATCCCGGGATGCTGAAGAGGCGGCGCAGCGCTCACTCGGCGCCCTCCAGCTCCAGAAGCGTCGCGGCGAGACCGTCATTGGAGGGCTCGACTTCCTCGCCCCGGGAGACGGGCCGAAGCACCGCGACCGTGGCAAGCCAGCGCGAATGCCGGAGCTCGACTTCCCGCGCCGGAATGATCCGCTCCGTGCCTCGCGCGAACCCTCTGGCCACCATGGTCGCGAGGACGGCGAGCGATGCCGCGACGCAGAGCCACCAGATGTGCCAGACCAGCCCGAAGCCGAGGAACGCGCCGCTCACGCAGATGCTGATGCCCATGGCGCTGTTCTTCGGCATCTCGATGTCGTAGAACCGCACCGGAGCGCGATAGGCCGTGCCCTTCTCCTTTGCGTCCGTGAACGTATCGCGACCCTCGACCCGCGGCAATACGGCGAAGTTGTACTCGGGCGGAGGCGCCGGGGTCGACCACTCGAGGCTGCGGCCATCCCACGGATCTCCGGCCGGCACGGCATACTCTTCGCGCCTGCGGATGGAGACCAGCAGCTGGACGATGAGCCCGATGAATCCGGCCAGCACGACCAGGGCGCCGATGAAGGCGGCGATCATGTAGGGCAGATATACCGGATCGAAGAAATCGAGCGTCCGGCGTGGATAGCCGAGCAGCCCGAGCCCGTAGAGGGGGAAGAAGGCCAGGATGAAGCCGAAGATGAAGCACATCGCGGAAAACAGGCCCCAACGCTCGTGCAGCCTGAAGCCGAACGCCTTGGGAAACCAGAAGTGATACCCGGCCAGCATCCCGAACAGGGTGCCGGGCACCAGCACGTTGTGAAAATGCGCAACCAGGAACTGCGTGTTGTGGACCTGGTAGTCGATCGAGGGATTCGCGAGAATGATGCCGGTCGCACCGCCGATGACGAACAGCATCGTGAAGCCCAGCGCGTAGACCAGCGGCACCGTGAAGCGGACGCGTCCCCGGAACATCGTCCATATCCAGTCGTAGACCTTCACTCCCGTTGGGATCCCGATCAGCATCGTGGCGATGCCGAACACGGAATTGATGTTGGCGCTCTGTCCCATGGTGAAGAAGTGATGCAGCCAGACCGTGAACGAGAGGGCAGCGATCGCCATCGTGGCGAGCACCAGCGAGGCGTAGCCGTAGAGCGTCTTGCCGCAGAAGGTGGAGAAGACCTCGGAATAGACCCCGAAGGCCGGCAGGATGACGATGTAAACCTCCGGATGGCCGAACAGCCAGAAGAGGTTCACGTAGTTCATGAAGTTGCCGCCGAAGTGATTGGTGAAGAAATGGAACCCGAGGTAGCGGTCGAGAGCCAGCAGTGCGGTCGCGACCGTGAGGGGGGGCATCGCGAAGACCATGAGAATGCTGGTGCACAGAGCGGTCCAGGTGAAAAGCGGCATACGCATCAAGCTCATGCCTGGCGACCGCTTCTTGTATATCGTGACGGCGAAGTTGATTCCCGTCAGCATCGAGCCGATCGATGAGAGCGATACTGCCCATATCCAGTAATCGACGCCGACGCCGGGGTTGAAGGCGAGCTCGGTATAGGGCGGATAGCCGCTCCACCCGCCGGTCGAGAACTTCCCGATATCGAGCGAGATCATGACCAGCGCGGCGCCCGCCGCCGTCAGCCCCAGGCTCACCGAGTTCATGACCGGGAAGGCGACGTCGCGCGCACCGATCTGCAGCGGCATGACGAAGTTGATGAGCCCGGTGAGGAAGGGCATCGCCATGAAGAAGATCATGATCGTGCCGTGAGTCGTGAAGAACTGCTCGAAGTGATCCGGCGAGAGATACCCCCCGTTAAGGGCGAAGGCCTCCTGCGAGCGCATGATGCCCGCCTCGATCAGGCCGCGGGCGAGCATCACGAGCGCGATCACGACGTACATGATGCCGATGCGCTTGTGATCGACGCTGGTCAGCCACTCGCTCCAGAGCACCTTCCACTTGCCATACCATGTGATGAGAATGACCACCAGCGCCGCGCCTCCCAGCACGATGCAGGCCGCGAGCGTGGCGATCGAGCCGTTGACGATGTTCTCCCTGGTGGGATGCTGCAGCATCTGCCAGAAGGGCAGGCTGCTGAAGCCGAGTCTTCCGAAGATCACATGGAGGACCGACATGCCCGCTCAGCCCGTGTGGAAGGACTGCACGATGCGCTCGAACAGTCCGGATGGCACGTTGGTGAAGTACACCGCGCCATTCCCCGCTCCCGCCACACCCAACGCCTTGCGCGCGTCGACCAGCGTCGTCCTGCGCGCAATGATCTTGTACGCCGAGCCTGAGAGCGGAATTCCGTGTGCACGCACCCGGCTCACCCAGGCGGCGAAGGCGGCGGGCTCGAGCGCCTGCGCGAGGAAATGCTGCTGGAAGTATCCCGCTCCGTTGAATTGCGCATTCTCGCCCTGAAAGCGCCCCGGCCTGCTCGCTTCCAGGTGCAGCCGTGTCACCGCTCCCGGCATGGCGTAGATCTGGCTGCCGAGCGCCGGGATGAAGAATGACTGCATCACGGTATCGGATGTGATGTCGAAGGCGAGAGGTCGGCCGCTGGGCAATGCCAGCTCGCCCATGCTCGCGATGCCGAGATCGGGATAGATGAAGAGCCACTTCCAGTCATAGCCCACGACCTCCACCCGCACGGGCGGCTGGCTCGAGCGCAGCGGCCGATAGGGGTCGAGCGCGTGCGTGTTTTGCCAGAGCCAGACGGCGAGCACGACCACGATCGCTATCGGGCCTCCCCAGACAAAGAGCTCGAGTGGCCAGGAAAACGACCATTTGGGCGTGTAACGCGCCGATCCCCCATAGCGGTAGCGCCAGGCGAAGAACGGCACAACCAGGAGGACCGGCACCACGACGAAGAGCAGCAGCACCAGCACTTCGAGGAAGTGCAGGCGCTGTGCCGCGGCGATCGGGCCCTGCGGCACGAGAAAGGTGAGCGCCGGGCCGGAAGATGACGGCGCAAACGCCGGTGGAGCGGGCGCCCTGCTGCAACCGCCGATCGAGGCGAGCGAAGCCCAGGCAACGGCACCGCAAAGTGCTCGCAACGTCCCGATGACTTCTTTGCTGCGCTGGCTGCCGGGCAATGTCACCCTCCGCGAACGCACGCGCGCCGCCCGTGGTTCCGTCGCGCGGCTGATGCCGCTCGATGCCGAAGCTCCGCCCGATACAAATGATCTCCATGGCAATGGCATTACGCCGCCAGTTCGGGACCTCCGCGGTGCCGAGGAGCTTCCATGGATGCGCCGGTGAACCTATAGCGGGGGCTTGCGGATATGACGAATCGCCGCGACTTGCGACGCTGCCGATGCCTGGGCACATTGCTCATTGCGGCGGCGGGAGCGTCTCGGTGATCACGAGCGATGAGATCCGCCGCTACAAGCGGACCCGCTCGCTGACGGGACACAATCTGCTGCATGCCGCACACGTGGAGTACGGCTTTCCCGATCCGACGCGCGAGCAGATCGTGCGCAGCGTGTTCGGCCGGATCACCTGGGGATATTGAGCAGCGTGGCACACTCTTGCGAACCGGCCTCGCAACCTGACCGGCGTTCCAGGCGCCCCGCGCTCTGGCGTGCCTTCGTCGCTTCAGTCACGGCCCGCCGGTGCTCGCGGACACGGCCAGCCGTTATACCTCAACCACTCCATAATGGGCTCCTGCCAGCGATCGCGAGGCATCAGAAAGAATCCGTGTTGCCCTTTCTCGAAGAATCGCGCTTCCACGGGCACGCCCGCGTGACGCAGCGCCTCGAAGAACACGACGCTATTCTCCGGATCGACCAGCGTGTCGTCGGCGGCATCCAGGATGAGTGTGGGTGGCGTCTCTCGGGTCACCTGCAGCTCGTTGGAGAAGAGCCGCACCTGGCTCGGCGAGGGGTTCGGGCCCAGCAACGCCTTGCGCGAATCCAAGTGCGCGATCTTCGCGTTCATACTGATGACGGGGTAAACGACGATCAGGAAGTCGGGGCGCAAATTGATCCGCTGGGGATTGTTGACATACGCCTTGTCGAAATGGGTAGCCAGGGTCGAGGCTACATGCCCCCCCGCGGAGAATCCGATTGCTCCTACGCGCGTCGGGTCCAGGCTCCATTCCTTGGCGTGTAGACGGACGAATCGAATCGCCTGCTGCGCGTCCTGGAGCGGTCCGATCGACTTGTCGATCATCGTCTGGTCGCTCGGGATGCGGTACTCCACGACGAATGCCGCAATGCCATGATCGATGAAGAACTGCGCCTGTTGCTTCCCCTCGTAGTCGAGGGTCAACCCGGCGTAGCTGCCGCCAGGAAAGACGAGGATGCTGGCCCCATTGGCTCTGCTCCTGGCAGGCAGGTAGACCAGGATCTTCGGCCGCGACACCTTGCGCACGAATCCGTGGGCTGCGACGAACTGCTCGTCCGGTCCCGGCTTTGAGTTCGGGATCGGACCCTCACCATAGAGC
>DASVWT010000287.1:0-4939 GCA_036393055.1 Steroidobacteraceae bacterium | reverse complement strand
GCGGGGATCCTCCACCTTGGCGGCCAGGCGAAGCGTGCCAGGGCGGCCATCGAGCACGAAGTTCATGTCATAGCCATGGCAGTAACGGATCTGCTCGTCGTTGCCGTCGCGGATGCGCAGCCCGATCGCAGTGGGCTTGCGAAAGTCGAAGGGCGTCCCGGCGACAGGGTCGATTGCCCCGGTCGGAATCAGCGTGTCATTGACCGGCGTGTAGTGTGACGCGTTGATCTGCAGCAGGTCGCGCATCGTCGAGAAATGGGCGGGGCTGGACGCCAGATTGAAGTAGGAGTGCCCGCTCATGTTGACGATTGTCGGCTTGTCCGTGGTGGCCCGGTAGTCGATGTGCAGATCGCCGCCATCCGACAGCGTATAGGTGGCGGTCACGTGCATCGTGCCCGGGTAGCCTTCCTCACCGTCCGGGCTCAGATATGACATCGTGACAGAGGCCTTGCCGCGGGCATCGGTAAGTGAGTCGATCTTCCATACGCGCTTGTCGAAGCCGCGCGTGCCCCCGTGCAGGCTGTTGCCGTGGTCATTGAGGGCAAGCTGGTACGTATGGCCATCGAGGGTGAAGCGCCCTTTGCCGATCCGGTTGGCGAAGCGGCCGACCGTGGCGCCGAAGTAGTTGCCGTCATCGAAATATTGTTGCGGCGTGTCGAATCCCAGGACGATGTCGGTGAGCTTGCCGCTGCGGTCCGGGGTGTAGAGCGACTGGATGCGCGCGCCAAGGGTGATGATCCGCACCCGGATGCCGGACCGGCTGGTGAGGTCCACGGCATCGATTCGGGTACCGTCCGCGAGGGCGCCGAAGGATGCGCGGTGGGCCTGTGCGGCGCCGGCGTTCGGCAGTGCAGCAAACACGCTGGAGCAAAGCGCCGTGATCAGGACGGTTCTGAGCGATGACGATGACATCGTGATGGCCTCCCCTGGGTTTCGATAGCCGCTCGTTGCTAGTTCGGCAGCAGCCGGTAGAGTGCTGCGCCGTGGGCGTCGAGATGGACGGCGAGCGTACCGGCCTTGCCGATGTCCTGACGCTGCCATAGATCGCGAACCTGGTAGCGGGCCGGCGACAGCCCGAGCGCCTGCCAACCTGCCGTAAGTGTGCGCGGGCGCGACTGCGTGTTGAATGCTGCGAGATACCAGCCGTCGCCTGTGGCGGGCTTAGACAGCCAGACGATGAAACCGTCATGCGCCAGGACCTGATGGGCATCCGTGGCGTGCTGATCGACCGCGATGACCTCGGGATTCTCGAGCAGACCTTCGGTCCAGCGGTCCATGCGGGTGAGATTGCCGCCCATGAAGAGCGGCGAGCGGGCGATGCACCAGAGAGTGAGATACGTCCGCTGCTCCGCGTGGGTGAGGCGCGTCTCGCGCGGCTTGCCCAGGCCCGGGTAGGGGCCGAGATATCCGATTGCCAGCATGTCCGCATCGGGCCAGTGGCCGGGCTCTGCAAGCGGTGCCCATCGGGCAGCGCGCGGAAACTGCTGGCTCACGCCCTGCGGGTAGTCTGGCGCGCCCTGCCAAAGGTCCCAGACATCGTTGGAGATGCGCCACATGTTCGAGTAGCGCCGCAAGGCGGCGGCCTCATCGATCGGCGCCGGCCCGGGCGAGAGGCTGAGCGCCATGGCACGCCCGCTGCGCGCGAGCGCGGTCGACAGCATGCGGATCTCTTCCCCGGCATACGGATGACTCGCGATGCAATCGGCCTTGATGAGGTCCACGCCCCAGGAAGCATAGAGACGGGCTATGGAGTCGTAGTAGGCCTGGCCGGCGGGACCGCGGACACCGTAGTTGTCGGGATTCCACGGACAGGTGGAGTGGACGTCGGCGGCCTGCGCGGCAGTGAAATGCGAACCCTCGATCGGCAGGTTCCTCGCGACCGCCTCGCGCGGGATGCCACGGAGGATATGGATGCCGAACTTCAGCCCCAGAGAGTGTATGTAGTCGGCGAGCGGCTTGAAGCCTTCGCCGTTCGCGGCGGACGGGAAGCGACCGGGCGCGGGAACGTAGCGGCCATACTCGTCGAGCACGAAGCGCGCGCCGGGAGCGCCGCTACCGGATGGCATCGGATGAGGTACGAACCATTCCGCGTCAATGACGGCGTATTGCCATCCATAGCGCGCGAGATGCTGGCTCATCCAGCGCGCATTGGCGCGGAACTGCGCTTCCGTGATGGTCGTGCCGTAAGCGTCGTAGCTGTTCCACCCCATCGGAGGTGTCGAGGCAACGGTTGCGCGAGCGACACGCGGCAGAGCAAACGCGCCTGCCGCAAGAGAGAGCGACGCAAGGCCTAGGACGGCGACACGACGTCGAAATGCCGATTTCATTGACCCGCCCGCTTACAGTGGCCGTACGGAGAAGCTGCGGGAGGATGCGCGCGCAAGGGGGTTGCGCAGCGGCAGCAGGAAGGCGTCCGCCCTGATGTCGAAAACGTCACCCGGCTGGACACGAACTTGATCCGCGAACGACAGGGTTGCAGTGCCGAAGAAGTGTACGTGCACGTCGCCCGGGCGGCGGAAGTTGCCGTACTTGAAGTGGTGGTGCTCCAGGTTGGCGATGTGGTGCGACATGTTTGACTCGCCCGTGAGAAAAGGCTTTTCCCAGATGACCTGCTCGCCGCGCAAGATCCGGCTGGTGCCACGCACGTCCGCGGGGAGGGAGCCGGTCAGGAGCTCCGGCCCGAGCGCGGCGGGGCGGAGCTTCGAATGCGCGAGCCAGAGGTAATTCTCCCGCTCGGTGATGTGATCCGAGAACTCATTGGCGAGGCAGAATCCGAGCCGTCGCGGCTCGCCGTTGGGGTCTATCAGGTAGATGCCGGCGATCTCCGGCTCCTCGCCACCATCCAGCGCGAACTCCGGCATCTCCAGCGCCGCCCCCGTACCGACGACACTCGAGCCGTCGCCTTTGTAGAACCATTCCGGCTGCGAGCCGATGCCGCCGCCGGCGGGCTTGCCGCCCTCGAGCCCATTGAGAAACATGCGCATCGAGTCGGTCTGGGTGCCGCCTGCCGCGGCGAGCGCATGCATCTTGTCGCGGCTCTCCGCCGATCCGAGATGCGTCAGGCCCGTGCCCGTCAGGTAGAGGTGCGCCGGGTCCGGGTGGTCGATCGGAGGCAACAGCCGGACGCCGGAGCCGTTGCCGCCCAAGTCGAGCACCTCTGCCGTCCGGCGCGCACGCGCGGCTTCTTGCAACGATCTGCCTTCGGTGACGGCCGCACTTGCGAGTTGGTAGAGCGAGGTGATGCCGTCGAGCCGGATGGCCGGGATTCCGTCCCCGCCCTGGCGGCCGGAGTCGATTGCGGCGACACCACGCACCCCACCGCCGAGCTCAATCTGTACCAACCGCAGCGACATGCAACCTCCAGCCGAAAATGCACATATGGCGGCGCGAGGTCACCCGACCGGGACGCCTGCCGGCCAGGAGATCATAAACCACGCCCGCCACTCTTGTCTGAGTAAATGCGCCGGTCAGATCAGTCCTGATGCACGCCAGCGCGACGGCTGCCATCGAGCCGATGCGGCCACTGCCGGATCTGCGCGTCACGCAATGGCTCCGGGAGCAGACCTTCCGGGAAATCCTGGTAGCACACCGGACGCAGGAATCGCTCGATTGCCAAGGTACCGACCGAAGTGCTGCGACTGTCCGAAGTTGCGGGGAACGGCCCTCCGTGCACCATCGCGTGACAGACCTCGACACCTGTCGGCCAGCCGTTGACGATCAGGCGGCCGGCCTTGCGTTCCAGCGTGGGCAGCAGCGCCTGTGCCATCGGGTGGTCCGGCTCGTCCATTTGCAGCGTCATGGTGAGCTGACCTTCCAGAGTCTCCAACACCTCCAGCAGCTCGCCACGGTCGGCACAGAGCACCACCAGAGAAGCCGGTCCAAAAGTCTCCTCGGCGAGTCGCGAGTCAGCCAGCAGCGAGCGGGCGGACGTGCAGAACAGAGCGGCGCGACCGCAGTGTGTCCCGCCGGACTCCATGCCGCGCCCGAGCAGCGAGAGCGCCCCCGCGCCGGCCATCCGGCCGACACCCTGCTCGTAGTTGTGATGGATCCCTGGGGTCAGCATGGTGGCAGGCGCGATGGCGCTCACGGCGCCGCTCGCGGCATCGAGGAATTCCTGCAGCCCGGCCCCTTCGAGGGCGAGGACCAGGCCCGGGTTGGTACAGAACTGGCCAACCCCCAGGGTGAGCGAGGCGATGAATTCGCGTGCGAGGCTTGCGGCACGGCCGGCGAGCGCCGCCGGCAGCAGAATCACCGGGTTGACACTGCTCATCTCGGCGTATACCGGAATCGGCTCGGGCCGCGCGGCCGCCGCCTTCATCAATGCCAGCCCGCCGCCGCGCGAGCCGGTGAATGCCACCGCGCGAATGCGCGGATCGGCCACCAACGCTGCGCCGAGAGCCGTGTCCGGCCCGTTGAGCAGGGAAAATACGCCGTTCGGCATACCAGTCTCAGCCGCCGCGGCCACTATGGCGCGCGCCACCCATTCGCTGGTCCCTGGATGGGCTGGATGGCCCTTGACCACTATCGGACAACCGGCGGCCAGCGCCGCCGCGCTATCGCCGCCAGCAACGGAAAACGCGAGCGGAAAATTGCTGGCGCCGAACACCGCCACCGGCCCGCAGGGGATCTTGCGCTGGCGCAGATCCGGGCGCGGCACCGGCCGGCGTTGCGGCTGCGCCGGATCCAGGCGCAACCCGAGCCACTCCCCCGCGCGCAGCTCCGCGGCGAACAGCCTCAGCTGGCCGACGGTGCGCGCGCGCTCCCCCTCCAGGCGAGCCATCGGCAGGGCGGTCTCCTCGTGTGCGCGACGCAGAAGCGCCTCGCCCTGGGCGAGGATGTGCTGCGCGATCGCTTCGAGGAACACCGCGCGTTGCTCGCTCGAAAGTCCCCGGTACGCATCGAAGGCCGACCAGGCGAGCGCACAGGCGGCATCGACCTC
>DASVWT010000286.1:0-5215 GCA_036393055.1 Steroidobacteraceae bacterium | reverse complement strand
CGCTCCTCCTTGCTCACCATTGGCTCCTTGCCCACGACGATCCTCCCTTGGGGGATGTCCCGCACTTTGTTGAACATTGCGAAGCGGTCGCTGCCGAGATTGATGTTAAGCGGCGTTGGCTTGGCGAGCAAGGAAGCCGTGTGAGTTTTTGTTCTGGTGTGCTTCCAGAGCGGCACGTAACGCGGGAAGTTGTAAGCACGGGCGGGCAATCTCAGGGCGGAAGTGGGCCGGTTTGATCACCGGTAGCAAGGGTGGGGTGGTCTGCGCCCTGGCGTAGCGCGAGCGGAGCCGCGACGATCACGATCTGGCCGGGGGCGGGTCGAGCCGATCAACAAGCGTAACGAACGGGTCCTCGAAGCCTGGTGGGTGGGCGTCTGGGTGCTGCCGAATGAACTCGATCACCTTGCGGTAGCTATCGGCCGCCTTCTGATTTTCACCGCGAGCCTCATAGACCATCCCGAGGCAGTCCCAGCCGTCGGGCTGGTCGGGGAAGCGAGCCAGGAGATCGCGGGCCGCGACCTCTGCGGCGTCGAGCTTGGCCGAGCGGACGAGATCGACGACGGCATCGGATGCATCCATCAACTCGTCGTAGCGCTGCAGATTGTCTTCGGACATGCCGCGCCGTGCGGCGATGGCCGTTTTCAGCTCGTGGATTCCCGGCAGATGCGGGACGGCGCGCCGAGCCGCGTCCTCGGTCAGCTCCTCGCGCGTTTTGGCGGAACCGAGCTGCGCCAAGGACGCGGCCTCGTCCTTCGCCAAGCAGCACTTCTTATACTTGTTGCCGCTGCCGCACGGGCAGGGATCATTGCGTCCGGGCTTGGCCATTGTGGTCAACACCTTCGAGCCGAGAAGGACGCATCGCTTGTACCGAGACCTGTTGACCGACGCCACATTCCACCAGCTGCTGCTCGCCTGTGATCGCGACCTCGCCGATACCGCTCGGGGTGCCGGGTGCAAGCGATGCAGCGGCGTTGTTCATTCTGCTCACTATTGGCGCAAGCCGCGTGGCCGACCCTGCCGCCTCGGGCGTGAGCACGACCGGCGCTTCAGCTTCTGCTGCGCGGTCGATGGCTGCCGGTCGCGGGCGACGCCGCCGTCGCTGCGCTTCCTCGGCCCCAAGGTCTACATTGCCGCGATCGTGGTGTTGATCGCGATCCTGCGGCACGGCGCAACGGCGCTGCGCATGCGGGAGCTGACCGAGGTGATCGGCGTCGATCGCCGCACCGTCGAGCGGTGGCGCACATGGTGGCGTGACAGCTTCACCGCGACACCATTCTGGAAGGTCGCTCGCGCCGCATTCATGCCGCCGGTCGATCCGGGCCAGCTGCCGGCCGCGCTCATCGAGCGCTTCGCGGGTGACGACGCCGATCGGCTCGTCGCGCTGCTGCGCTTCATGGGCCCCATCACTGGAGGCCGCGTGCACGCTCGATAACGGCTTTGCCAGATCCGCAGAGGACGCTCGTCGCGAGCCATCCGGTGCTGCTTTTACGGTTGCTGCTCTCAACAAGAGGAGCGCCGGCATGACACAACAGACACGAGGTCCCCGAGTTCACGAGCGGTGGGCGCACCTGCGCTTCTCCGTCATCGGACAGCTGTTGGCGGCGCCGCCCGCCAAAGGCGAACTGAAGGCCGCGATCGAGGGGCTGGCCGGGCGCACATGGCAGCATCCCACCACCGGCGAGCCCGTCCGCTTCGGCTTCTCCACCATCGAGCACTGGTATTACCGCGCCCTGAAGGAGCGGACCGATCCGGTCGGCGTGCTCCGCCGCAAGGTCCGCGCCAATGCCGGACGGCAGCACGCGATCAGTGACGCCGCACGGCAAGCCGTGCTCGCGCAGTACGCCGCGCACAAAAGCTGGAGCGTCCAGCTCCATCACGACAACCTCGTCGCACTCGCCGAGACCAAGCCCGAGCTGAAGCCGGCGCCGTCCTATCCGACGCTGCGCCGGTTCATGAAGGCCAATGGCCTCGACAAGCGGCGGCGCGTCACATCACGCCAGACCGACGGCGCCGATCGCGCCGAGGACAAGTTCGCCGATCGCGAGATCCGCGGCTACGAGGCCGAGTACGTTGGCAGCTTGTGGCATTGGGACTGTCATCATGGATCGAAGAAGGTGCTCACCGGGCGCGGCGAGTGGGTGACGCCGATCCTGTTCGGCGTGCTCGATGATCGGTCACGCCTCGCCTGTCATCTGCAGTGGTATCTGGCCGAGACCGCCGAGATCATCGCCCACGGCCTGAGCCAAGCCTTCCAGAAGCGTGGGCTGCCGCGCTCAGCGCTAAGCGACAACGGCGCCGCCATGACAGCCGCCGAGATCACCCACGGACTGACCCGTCTCGGCATCCTTCATCAGACCACGCTGCCGTACAGCCCGTATCAGAACGCCAAGCAGGAGGCATTCTGGGGACCGGTCGAAGGCCGGCTGATGGCCATGTTCGAGGGTGTAGCAGATCTCACCTTGGCCATGCTCAACGAGGCGACACAAGCCTGGGCCGAGTTCGACCACAACCGCAAGATCCACTCCGAGACCGGCGAAGCCCCGATCACGCGCTTCCTCGCCGGACCCGACGTGACGCGGCCGTGCCCCGACAGCGATGCGCTGCGCCTCGCCTTCACCCGCACTGACCACCGCATGCAGAGGAAGAGTGACGGCACCGTCGTGATCGAGGGCCGCCGCTTCGAGATCCCCAACCGGTACCGCCATCTGACGCGGCTCGAAGTGCGCTACGCCGGCTGGGATCTCGGTCTCGTCCACCTCGTCGACGAGCGCACCGGCACGGTGCTCACCCGGCTTTATCCCCAGGACAAGACCCAGAACGCCAGTGGTCTGCGCCGCACGCTCTCTTCCGTAGCCAATGGATCGGCGACGCCCATGCCAACCGACGTCGAGCCCGCGACCGGCCTCCCGCCGCTGCTCGTCAGGATGCTCGACCAGCAGGCCGCCACCGGACTGCCGCCGGCCTATCTGCCCAAGGACGAGGAAGGAGAGACACCGTGAACAAGAAGATGCTGGCTCTCTACGGCCTGAAGTGGAACCCGTTCGCACCCGACGTGCCGGTCGAGGCGTTGCACGTGACGCGCCGCATCGAGTCGTTCTGCTGGCGCGTCCAGCAGCTCGTCGGCGAAGGCGGCTTCGCCCTCGTCACCGGCGCCCCCGGGACCGGGAAGTCCGTCACGCTGCGCATTCTCGCCGAGCGCCTCGGCGCGCAGCGCGACGTCAGGATCGGCATCGTCACGCGCCCGCAGGCCGGCCTCGCCGACTTCTATCGCGAGATGGGCGATCTGTTCGGCGTCGAGCTGGCTCCACACAACCGCTGGGCAGGAGCCAAGGTGCTGCGTGATCGCTGGCAGACCCACATCGACGCCGCTCTGTCGCGACCGGTGCTGATCGTCGACGAGGCCCAGGAGATGCCGCCAGCCGTGCTCGCCGAGCTGCGGCTGTTGTCGTCCGCGCGCCTCGACAGCCATATCCTGCTCACCGTCGTGCTGGCTGGCGACGGCCGGCTGCTGGAGCGTCTCAGATCAGAGGAACTGCTCCCGCTCGGCAGCCGCATGCGGGTGCGTCTCGCGCTCGAACGTACCGGCCCAGAGGAGCTGCAGGAGTACGTCGTACACGCCTTGCAGAAGGCCGGCGCCGTCAAGCTGATGACGCCGGAGCTGATCGCCACCTTGTGCGATCACGCCCAGGGCAACCCGCGTGCGCTCATGAACATCGCCGGCGAGCTGCTCGCCGTCGCAGCGGAGCGCGAGGCCCGCCAGATCGATGAGAAGCTGTTCCTGGAGACCTGTGCCACGCCACCCGTGGCCGAGCCCAAGACCGCAGGTCGGCGCCGATGAGCCTGCTTCCGGTCGAACCCGCGTATCGTCTCGCCGAGCGCTCGGAGGAACATCGTTGGCTGGTCACCGGCCTGTGGTCCGAGCAAGCGGTCGGCATCGTCGGCGGCGAGCCCAAGTGCTGCAAGTCGTTCCTGGCGTTGGACCTCGCCGTCGCGGTCGCCGCCGGCGTTCCGTGTCTGCGCCGCTTCGCCGTGCCGCGTGCCGGTCGCGTCCCGGTGTTCGCCGCCGAGGACGCACTGCACATCGTGCGCCGACGCCTCGAAGGCATCTCGGCAGCAGCCAGTGTGGCGTTGGCTAATCTCGACATCCAGGTCATCACCGCGCCCACCGTCCGGCTCGATCTGGATGCCGACCGCCGCAACCTCGCCGAGACCGTCGCCAGATTGCAGCCGCGCCTGCTCATCCTCGATCCGTTCGTACGTCTCCACCGCATCGACGAGAACGCAAGCGGCGAGGTCGCCCCGCTGCTCGCCTACCTGCGCGAGCTGCAGCGCCGGCATGACGTTGCCGTGCTCGTCGTCCATCACGCCAAGAAGGGCGGTGGCGGCGTCCGCGCCGGTCAGGCGCTGCGCGGCTCCTCGGAGTTCCACGCCTGGGGCGATTCCAACCTCTACCTGCGCCGCGACGGCGATGATCTATCGCTGTCGGCATCGTGCCGCGCCATCGATGACCCCCATCACCATCGAGCTGGCACAGCGTGGCACTGCCCTTGCCTTGGAGGTCGTCGACCGGCGCGATCCGGCAACGCCGCCGCCAAGCTCGCTCGACGAGCGCATCACCGCCACACTCGCTGGTGCCGACGCCGCACTGCCGTTCGCCGAGCTGCGTGCCTGCTGTCGCGTCCGCGCCACCACGCTCTATGAGCGGCTCGCCGTGCTCGCCGACACCGGCCGCATCGTCAAAACCGACGACGGATATCGCCTCGCCGACGGCTGATCCCGGAACCAGCGACAATCACAACAAGACCGGCGCCAACGCCCCGACTTCCCAGTTCCCGTTCCCGGGCTCTCGACAACGTGCGGGAACGGGAACTGGGAAGTGCATGCAGCCGGCAGCTATCTCGCGCGCTGGCGAGCGACAGGGCAGATCGCAATCCATCACATTCTCTGGTTCGGCCCTGCGGAGCATTCTCCCGTCCCGGCCGCCCGATCTCGACGCCGTCGCGCACAGCGGCGGTCAAGACCGGCCCGGTTCAGGGCCGCCGAAGGCTTGGTCTTGACGGCCGCGAGCACGATGGCACGCGTGCGCGGCACGGGCACGGCAGATCGCCACCACGCTCGATGACCCTGGATCGGCGCGAACGGTAGCCCATTAGACTACGTGCTCCTGCTTACTTAAGTCTGACTGGTGCAAGCGCGAAGCCAATTGGTTCGTGGC
>DASVWT010000285.1:0-3734 GCA_036393055.1 Steroidobacteraceae bacterium | reverse complement strand
TTCACCAGCGATCTCGCCAGCGACTTCCTGGCGCATCTCGGCGTGGTCTCGGCCATCTGCATCGAGAATGCCGTCAACCGCGCGCGGCTGGTGCGCAGCGGCCTGACCGACTTCCTGACGGGCTTCCACAACCGGCGTTACCTGCAGTCGCGATTGCGTGAAGAGCTGGCGCGCGCCCAGCGGGCGCGGCAGCCCGTCGCCTGCCTGATGATCGACGTCGATCATTTCAAGCGCATCAACGATCAGTACGGGCATCTCGCGGGCGATGCAGTGTTGCGGGAGGTCGCGCAGCGCATAGACGCGGAGATGCGGGTGAGTGACGCCGGGGCGCGCTTCGGCGGCGACGAGTTCGCGATCGTGCTGCCGCAGGGCAGTGTCGGCGACGGCGAGCGGGTCGCTGCGCGTGTGTTGGATGCGGTGCGCGGCCAGCCGGTATCGATCGGCGGACATGCGGCGGAGACGGTGACCTTGTCGATCGGTGTTGCCGCTGCCGCGCCCGATCAGGGTACGCGCGACTACAAGGTGGTCGCCGATCGCCTGATCGCGGAAGCCGATGCCGCTCTCTACCGGGCCAAGAGCGCCGGCCGTAATCGAATCGCCGCGTCGCGAAACGTCGTCAGGTAATTTTCCTCACCCCCGCCGGCGCAGCAACGCGATGAAGAGCGGCGCGCCGACGAGGGCCATGATGGCTCCCACGGGAAGTTGCCTCGGCGCCACCACCGTCCGTGCCGCCACATCGGCGCAGGCCAGGAGCGTCCCGCCAAGCAGAGCCGCCGCCGGCGCCACCACGCGATGATCGCTGGTGCGGAATGCGAGCCGCACGATGTGCGGCGTGATCAATCCGACGAAGCCCACCGTCCCGGCGCTGACGACCGCGATGGCGGTCAACGCAGCGCATGCCACGAACACCAGAGTCCGCCATGCCTCCAGCCTCATGCCAACGCTGCGGGCGCGTAGCTCACCGGCCGCGAGCACATTGAGCGGACGCGCCAGCAGAACGGCGAAGACGACGGCGAACAACGCGGTGATCGCGCTCAGCCAAGGGTTTACGGCCCATTCCAGATCACCCGCCAGCCAGAACACCATCCCGCGCAGGTGCGATACGTCCGCGACCGAGAGCAGCACCGTCACGACCGCGCCGCACGCACTTGCCAGAACGACACCGGTGAGGAGCAGGCGGGTCGTGCCGCCGCTGCGCGCAAGCAGGTGAACGATCACAACGGCAATCACGGCGCCCGCCACCGCAGACCCCTGGATCGTCAACATGGCGGCGCCCGCGATCATCGCGAGCAGCGCGCCGACCGCTGCACCTCCGGAGACGCCGAGCACGAACGGATCGGCGAGCGGGTTGCGGAAGAGCGCCTGCAGGAGCACTCCGGCCAGCGCGAGGAGACTCCCGACCCCGAATGCGGCCAGGGTGCGCGGCAGACGCACCGCGAGCGCCACGCCGCGGGCCACGCTGTCGCCGGAACCCAACAGTGCGGCGAGGATCCGGTGCGGCGAGAGATCCACGCTGCCCACGAGAAGGGAGCCGACGAACACCGCGACCGCGAGGAACAGCAGCGCGGCGAGGCCTTTCCAGGCGCCGCCGCCGGTTCGATGGGTTGTGGAGATCGACTTCAAGTCACAGCCGCCCGGAGGGAAGAAGAGCTAGCCTAGGAGGTGGAGCTTGCTCAGCACAAGCCACGCTTGATAAAACCCTCGCATGGTCACAGACGTCATCGACTCGGACGGCTTCCGCGCAAACGTCGGCATCATCCTGATGCGAGGCACGGGCGAGGTCTTTTTGGGCAGGCGGTCGGGCGGACGGGGCTGGCAATTCCCGCAGGGCGGGATGCGGGCGGGCGAGAGCCTGGAAGAGGCGGCGCTGCGCGAGCTCAACGAGGAGATCGGGCTGGAGCGGGCCGATGTGGAGCTGCTCGGGCACACCGCTCGCTGGTTGCGCTACCGGCTGCCGCCGCGCTATGTGCGCCGCAATCAGCAGCCGCTGTGCATCGGCCAGAAGCAGCGCTGGTTCCTCCTGCGGCTGCGGCGCGAGCCGGTGGAGTTTGACTTCAGGCGAACGGACGAGCCGGAGTTCGATGAGTGGCGATGGTCGAGCTTCTGGGATCCGGTACGGGAGGTCATCTACTTCAAGCGCGGCGTGTATCAGCGCGCGCTCCTGGAGCTCGCGTCCGTTGCCTTCCCCGGCGGCCCTCCGCCGCTGCCGGGCTGGTGGGACCAGGTCGCGCGCCGCCCCCGCCAGGAGGCGGCACCGGCCGAGTGACCTCATGAAGACCGGCCAACCGGATCTGGTGATTCGTCCGCATGCGCCCTTGCGCCGGACAATCCTGACCGCCGCGCTTGCCGTCCTCGGGCTCGGGGGACTCGCCGCGGCGTTCGAGTTCGGGCAGTACCGGGCGGGCTACAACATTGCCGCGGCAATACAGGAGCGCGCGCGGCTCGACAGCTCCGTCAGGGAGCTGAAGCAGACCGACGGCAAGCTGCAGTCGCGGGTCATCCAGCTGGAGACCCTGAACGCCGGCCATGCGCGCGAGGATCAGGTGGTGGCCAGGACCATCGGCGATCTGCAGGCGCAGGTGGCTCGCCAGACGGAAGAGCTGGCGTTCTACCGGGCCGTCGTCGCCGAAGGCGCCCCGGCGATCGGCGTACGGGTGGGAACGGTGCGTGTGGCTGCCGCCAAGCCGACGGGCCACTTCCTGGTGCACGTGTCGCTGGTGCGCGCCGGGAAAACAGACGGGATGACAACCGGTAGCGTGAGCTTGTCAGTGGACGGGCAGGGGGAGGCCGGCAAGCCGACGACTCTCGATAGCGAGGCCCTGGCCGGCGGCGGCTCGGCCGATGCGAACTACGACTTCCGCTATTATCAGGAAGTCGAGCAGACCGTCACCCTCCCGCCGGGCTTCCGCCCGGAGCACCTGACGGTGCAGGTCAGCTCCAGCCGCAAGGACGTCGCCCCTTTGACCCAGACACTCCCCTGGAGCGCGGTCATGGCGCCCTGAATATTCCAGCAATCTGAATGTTCAAGCGCAATTCCAAGCCCCAGCGCATCGATACGCTGATCGGCAAGTCGGTCCGGGTCCATGGCGACCTCGAGTTCGCCGGCGGCCTGCACCTCGACGGCCAGGTGGCGGGGGGCGTCCGGGCCGATTCTCAGGCACCGGCCTCCTTGTCAGTGAGCGATTCCGGCTCCATAGAGGGACCTGTCGAGGTCACCGACCTGGTCCTTCATGGCAGGGTCCGTGGCGATATAGTGGCTCGGGGCCGAGTCGTGCTGGGGGCCAGTGCGCGCGTGGAGGGCAATGTGTACTACGGCATCATCGAGATGACGCTCGGCGCCCGGATCACGGGCAAGCTGGTCCGGCTCCCCGACAGCGGGTCCGAGACCGGCGCCACGGCCTGAAGATGCGTTTTTGACGGATCCGGCGCTGGCTTTTAGACTGCGCAGCATGACTCGCTCGCCTGATTTTTCGAGGAGATCCGATCCACAATGAGCACCGCAGAAGCCTCGCTGGAAGCCCCCGCCCTGCTCTTCACCGACGCGGCCGCGCGCAAGGTGGGCGATCTCATCCGCGGTGAAGGCAATTCCAAGTTGATGCTGCGCGTCTTCGTCCAGGGCGGCGGCTGCTCCGGACTGCAATACGGCTTCGAGTTCGACGAGGAGGTCCAGGATGGCGACACCTGCGTCGAGAACCAGGGCGTGAAGCTCCTGGTCGACCCCATGAGCGTGCAGT
>DASVWT010000284.1:0-4798 GCA_036393055.1 Steroidobacteraceae bacterium | reverse complement strand
GAATCTGCCGCCGGGAGATACTGATGGCGTTCGCGGCCTCTGCCTGGATCCCCACGATCTCGCAATAGCCAAGTACGCAGCCTTCAGGGAGAAGGACCTCGTGTTCGCGCGAGAGCTCGCGCGGCGCGGCATCACCTCGAGGAAGCGCCTGATCGAGCTGCTCGCGCAAACTGATATCACCGAAGAGCTGCGAGAGCGAATCAGCGCGCGGATCGCCGCGGATTTCGCGCAGGCCGCGCCTGCCTGATGTGCAGGGTTGCAGCCAGCCGCGCGCGCGGGCGAGGCGGGCCGCTTCGATGCGATTCCCCGCGCCGAGCTTGTTGATTGCCTCCGATAGGTAGTTGCGCACCGTGCCTTCGGACGGGTGCAGCTCGGCGGCGATCTCAGCACCGCCCAATGCAGGCAGCGGGCCGCCCAGAAGCCGGAGGTGAAGAAGAGGGGCGGATGGATGAGAATGAGGGCGGCCCTGCCGCAGCGCTTCGCTGCGGATTCGAGTGCCGCGCCCAGCCAGGCCGCCGGCGCGTGACTCGAGTCGAGCCGATCGCTACCATCGTCGTACCTATGAGGATCTCAGGCGTTCCTTACCGCACCATCTGGCCGGCCGCTTTCGGCGTCGTCCGGGTGATCGACCAGTCGCGGCTGCCGTTCGAGCTCATCATGCTCGATCTCACGACACTGGAGGACGCGGCTCATGCCATCAAGACCATGGTGGTCCGGGGCGCACCGCTCATCGGCGCCACAGCCGCGTATGGTCTGGCGTTGGCACTGCGCACGGATGCATCCGACCGGCGGATCGAGGAGGCCATTAAAGCGCTGCGGGCAACGAGACCAACCGCGGTAAACCTTGCATGGGCTTTGGAGCGCGTACGCAGCGTCATCGTGCAACTGGCTCCCGAAAAGCGTTTCGAGGCTGCTTTCCGCGAGGCTGGAATCATCTGTGAGGCGGACGTGGAGCAGTGCCGTGCCATCGGCCTCCATGGCCTGGAGATCATTCGACGTCTTGCAAAACCGTCAGCGCGCCGTATCAACATCCTGACGCACTGCAATGCGGGATGGCTGGCGTGCGTGGACTGGGGGACTGCGCTCGCGCCGATCTACATGGCCCACGAGGCGGGCATCCCCGTGCACGTTTGGGTCGATGAGACCCGCCCCCGCAACCAAGGCGCCGCGCTCACCGCGTACGAGCTCGGCGCGCATGGCGTCCCTCACACGGTCATCGTCGACAATCTCGGCGGACTGCTCATGCAGCGGGGCGAGGTGGATTGCGTGATCGTCGGCAGCGATCGCACCACTGCGTGCGGTGATGTTTGCAACAAGGTCGGTACCGACCTGACGGCGCTTGCCGCCAAAGACAACGGCGTACCGTTCTACGCCGCGCTGCCGGTCAGCACCCTCGATTGGAGCCTGGAGAGCGGCGGCGATATCGAGATCGAGGAGCGGTCGGCGGCGGAGGTCACGGACGTCATCGGCCGCACGGCAGCCGGCGAGGTGGGCAGTGTCAGAGTGGTGCCCGAGGGCAGCGCCGCCCTGAATCTGGCCTTCGACGTAACCCCCGCGCGCCTCGTCAGCGGCATCATCACGGAGCGCGGCGTCTGCGCCGCCAGCCGCGAGGGTCTGTTGGATCTTTACCCCGAGCGGAGGCGCAGCGCATGACAGGCCGCGACATCCGCGATGCACGCCCATCGGACGCGGACCTGCGCGCGGCGGTGATCGGCGGCTGCCGGGCGCTGACGAGCCTCGGCCTGACCTACGGCACCTCGGGCAATGTCAGTACACGCCGGGACGCGGTGAGTCTCTTCGTCAGCCCCACCGGTATGGCGTATGACACGTTGCAGCCGGACGATGTTCCGCTCGTGACGCTCGATGGCCGCTGGTTCGGCCGCCGACGTCCTTCGAGCGAATGGCGATTCCATCGTGACATCATGGCAGCCCGCCCGGAAGTAGGCGCCATCGTACACGCACATTCCCGCCACGCGACGGCACTCGCCTGTACCGGACGGGGCATCCCTGCGTTTCACTACATGGTGGCGGTCGCAGGCGGCTCGGATATCCGCTGCGCCCCGTATCACACCTTTGGAACACAGGAACTGTCGGACGCCGCACTGGCAGCCCTGGAGGGCCGGAGGGCCTGTCTGCTCGCCCATCACGGCATCATCGCCGTCGGCAGCGATGTTGCGGCGGCGCTGAAGCTTGCGGGCGAGGTGGAGAGTCTCGCCGCGCAATATTGCACCGCTCTCGCGCTCGGCAACGCGGGCCTCATCGGTGAAGCGGAGATGAGCCGGGTCATCGAGAAATTCCGCACCTACGGAAGGCAGGACGTGGTGGATGCGGGCCTCGACCCGGGCGGGGAAAGCCTGCCCAGGCGGACCTGAGCGACTGCGCGGCCGGCCCCTCGAGCCGGCGCCTGTTCCCCGCGTGGGCGCAATCGGGTAAGGTGCGGCCGCATTGGGGGTTACCAGGAAAATTACATCTTGAAAACGGCGGCACCTGCCGGCGCCTCGGCGCGCGGCGAATTCACCCTGCGCGGCATCATCATCGGTGTGGTCATCACCGTGCTGTTCACGGCCGCGAATGTCTTCTTCGGCCTCAAGGCCGGCATTACCTTTTCCACGTCCATCCCCGCGGCCGTCATCTCCATGGCGATCCTGCGCTACTGCCGCGGCGCCACCATACAGGAGAACAACATCGTGCAGACCGTGGCCTCGGCCGCGGGCACGCTCTCCAGCATCATCTTCGTGCTGCCGGGACTGGTGATCATCGGCTGGTGGACCGGCTTTCCCTTCTGGATGTCATTCACCGTGTGCGCTACGGGCGGCATTCTCGGCGTGATGTATACGATCCCGCTGCGCCGCGCACTCGTGACGCAGTCGGATCTTCCGTACCCCGAGGGCGTGGCGTGCGCCGAGGTGCTCAAGGTCGGTTGCGGCGCCGAGCAGAACCAAGACATGGAGAAGGTCGACGCGGGCGCCACGGGACTGAAGGCCGTGCTGGTCGGATCTCTGGTCTCGGCGGCGTTCTTCATCGTCGTGCAGACCCGCATCTTCGCCAGCGACGTGGTGCGTTACTTTCGTGTGGGCTCGCACGGAGCGGCGACCGGCTTCGATTTCCAGATGTCATTCGCACTCTTCGGCATTGGCCACCTCGTGGGACTCTCGGTTGGCATCGCCATGCTGGTAGGCGCCCTGATCTCCTGGGGATGGGGTATTCCGTATTACACGGTGCTCCACCCGGCGGCGGGAACGGCGGCGCAGGTCGCGCAGGCGACGTGGAGTCATTACATCCGCTATGTCGGCGCCGGGACCATCGGCATTTCCGCGATCTGGACCCTGTTCACCCTGGTGAAGCCGGTATTGACCGGCCTTGCGGGCGCCATGGCGGCCTCACGCGTGCGCAAGGCTGGTCAGGCTCATACGCTGCCGCGGACGGAGCAAGACATTCCCATCGGACTCGTGGCACTGATTTCCGTGCTGTGCCTCATCCCGGTGATATGGCTCTTCGCGCATTTCGCGCTGATCAGCGGCCTGGGGTCCCGGTTGTGGCTGCTCGCGATCGGCGGTGTGATCTTCGTCGCGGTCATCGGATTTCTGGTCTCGACCGTATGCGGCTACATGGCCGGCCTCATCGGCTCCTCCAACAGCCCGCTCTCGGGGATCGGCATCCTGGCGGTGGTCATCTGCGCGCTGCTGCTGGTCGTCGCCGTGAAGAGCTCACTGCCGGCGAGCGCCGGCAAGGCGCTGGTGGCATATGCGCTCTTCGTGACCGCGGTGGTGTTCTCCGTCGCCTCGATCGCCAACAACAACCTGCAGGATCTGAAGACCGGTCAGCTCGTCGATGCGACACCCTCCAAGCAACAGTGGGCGCTGGTGGTCGGCGTCATCGTGGGTGCCCTCATCATTCCGCCGGTGCTGGACGTCGTCAACCACGCCTACGGATTTCTCGGCGCCCCGGGCGTCGATCCGGCGCACGCGCTGCCGGCTCCCCAGGCGGGGCTCATCTCCGCGCTGGCGCAGGGAGTCATCCAGAACAACATCGAGTGGACCGAGCTCTGGATAGGGGTGGGGATCGGCATAGCGTGCATCGTGTTCGATGGGCTGCTGGGGCGCACGGTCAAAGGCGCACGTATGCCGCCGCTTGCCGTCGGGCTGGGCATGTATCTGCCGACGATGAGCACGCTCATGATCGTCGTCGGCTCCATCGTCGGCTGGGTATTCAACCGGCGCGTCGCGCGAGGGCCGTCGGCCGAGGCCGCGGAGCAACTGGGAGTGCTGCTCGCCTCGGGGTTGATCGTCGGAGAGGGGTTGCTCGGCGTGCTCTTCGCCTTCGCCGTCGGGATCTCGGGCAACCAGACGCCCATTGCGCTCGTGGGCGACCACTTCGCCACTGCCTCGATGTGGATCGGCGGCGTGGCGTTCGCTGTCACCGTGTGGGCGCTGTATCGCTGGATCGCGCGCTTGGCGCGCGCCTGAGCAGCGTCCCTGGCTAACCGGCGGCCGCCTGGTGGCCGCTCACCTCTGCGCCGGTGCTCGCGGGCAGGCCGGCGTAGGAGAAGAGGGCGAGCGCGCCGACGATTCCCATCAGCACCAGCGCCACGCGAAAGTCCCGCGGCGCGAGGCTCGCGGCGTGCCGCAGCAGGCGGCTGAAGTTGAGCAGCAGCGCTGCGAGCGCGACGCCGAGGCCCGTGGCAATCTGCTGCGTCAGCGAGGAGAGCACGCTCGCCGAGGAGCGCTCCTCGGGGCCGATCTCGGCGAAGGTCGTGTAGGTGATGGCCGAGAACTGCATGGAGCGGCTGGCGCCCGAG
>DASVWT010000283.1:0-6668 GCA_036393055.1 Steroidobacteraceae bacterium | reverse complement strand
CGGCGCAATAGCAGGTTACCTCTGCCTCTGGACGGTCTATCATCTCTTCCGTCTGCTCACCGCCAAGGACGGGATGGGGTACGGTGACTTCAAGCTCCTCGCGGCGCTTGGCGCCTGGCTCGGCTGGAAGATGCTGCTGCCTACCGTGCTGATCGCCGCGGCCGTCGGTGCCGTGGCGGGGATTGCGCTGCTGGCTGCCCGGGGACGCGACCGCTCGACCCCCATCGCCTTCGGGCCATTCCTCGCGGCCGCGGGCTGGCTGATGCTCATGTTCGGGCAGCAGCTGGTGACGGGGTATTTGGGGTTGTTTGCGTCCCACTGAGATCATGGCCAATACCAAAGTGTTTCGCGTCGGGCTTACCGGCGGCATCGCCAGCGGCAAATCGACGGTGACGAAGTTCTTTGCCGCTCTGGGTGTCCCGATCATCGACACCGACCAGGTGGCGCGCGAGGTGGTGGAGCCCGGCCAGCCGCCGCTCGAGCAGCTGGTGGAGCGGTTCGGCCGGGAGATCCTCACGCCGGATGGACACCTGGACCGGCCGAAGCTGCGCCAGATCGTCTTCTCCGACCCGAAGGCCCGGACGGACCTCGAGGCCCTGACGCATCCGGCAATCGGCACAGCGGTGGAGGCTTGGTCCGCAGCCGCCGGGGGCCCCTACCAGATCCTCATCGTCCCGCTGCTCGTCGAGAAGAACCTGACCTCGCAGGTCGACCGTGTTCTCGTGGTCGACTGCGACGAGGAGCTGCAGATCCGCCGGCTGCAGGCGAGAGATGGCTCCACCGTGGAACAGGCGCGCGCGATCCTCAACGCGCAGACCTCGCGCACCGCGCGCCTGAAGTCCGCGCATGATGTCATTCAGAACGATGGCGACCTCAGCGCCGTGCGCGACCAGGTCTCCGTCCTCCACACCCGTTACCTGGAGCTCGCCGGTCACTCAGGGGCCGGGGGCGCGCCGATTACCGCCAAGTCCGCGAGAGCCTGATTCTCCTGAGCCGCGGGGGTCCGCTGTCGGAACGGCTCTCGGACAGCCGCTAGCTTTACCTTGAAAACAGAATCCTGATTTCTACCTTTTCGAGGTAGCTCCTTGGTGCTGCGGGATCCCTTCGGACCGTTTACGCCGGCCGCGGATGTCGAGCACAATAGCTCGCATGAGCACCGACGTCCCCGAGGCCGAGACGCCTCCGCAATCCCCACCCGATGCCCTCGAGAGCGACCGCACCCTGATCTTCGAGCAGCCGCTCAACGAGCGGATGCGCACGTTCCTCAGGCTGGACTTCCTCTACAGCCAGGCGCTCTACCACAATGAGGCGGCGAGCCAGTGGGGCACGCGCGCGGCGGTGTCCAGCCTGATCGACATCCTGGCCATCATTGGCCGCAGCGACGTGCGCTCCGATGCGCTCAAGGAGCTGGAGCGCCAGCTCATCCTGCTCGGGGAGTTCCAGTCCAAGCCCGGCGTCGATACCCATCGCCTGAAGAGCCTGATCGCGAACCTGTCGCGGCTGCGCGCGGAGCTGCTCAACACCGGTGTCGCCAATCTGCAGCCGCTCAAGGAGTCGGATTTCCTCAACGCCATCAAGCACCGCAGCAGCATCCCGGGCGGCACATGCGAGTTCGATCTGCCCGATTACCTCTACTGGCTGTCGCAGCCGGACGAGGTCCGCGTCAGCGCCTTCAATCAGTGGCTGACCATGCTGCGGCCGCTCTGCGATGCGGTCTCGGAGCTCATCTGGCTGGTTCGCCAGAACGGCCGCACCCGGCAGGAGACCGCCCAGGGCGGCAACTTCACCATCACCTTCGATCGCGAGAATCCGCTGCAGCTCCTGCGCATCACGCTGCCCGCCGCGGCGGGCCTCTACCCTGAGGTGAGCGGCAGCCACCATCGCTGTAACGTGCGCTTCCTTTCCTGGAAGGGCGTCTCGGAGCGACCCACCCAGGCCGACTCGGACGTGAAGTTCCTCCTCACCTGCTGCACGTGATGTCCGTCCAGCGCGTCAAGTGCCCTACCTGCCAGCGCGAGATCGGCTGGTCCCAGTCGCCCTTCCGGCCCTTCTGCAGCGAGCGCTGCAAGCTCATCGACCTGGGGGCCTGGCTTACGGAGAAGCATGCCATCCCGGGCGAGGCCGCCGCGGATGATGAGGCAGCGCACGGAGGCGCCGGGCGGCACCCGGAAGGCGACGCGCCCTCACAGCGCAGGCCCACGTAAGCCGCCGGTCCGTGAGCCCGGCACGTAAGCTCGGCAGGTACCCCCCGTTACCGGGGCCCGCGAGCTACCAGTCCGGCGACTGACCTGAACACTGCCCTCCAGGCTGCGGACCCGGCCACCGATCCCGCACGCTATCCGGGGGGCTGCGCGCCCAGCCACTTGGCCGCGAACGCCAGCTCATCCGCGGCGCGCTGCCGCCTGCTCGACACAGGCTCCCCCGGCCCCTCCTGACTCTCGATGCGGATCAGGATCGGGCGGCCGCAGATCTGCTCCGCCTGCAATACTGCGGCCAGCTCGTAGCCCTGCCAGGGCGCGAAGTCGCCACCCCGCTCCGCCGTGGTGACGAGCGTCGGCGGAAAGCAATTGCCGGAAGCGATCTGCCGATACCTCGGCCACGTGCCGGTCGGCAGCGCCGCCCCGAAGAAGTCCGGCCGAAGCGCGACCGCGGCGCCAGCCATCAAACCACCGAAGCCCCGGCCATAGACGCCGAGCCGTGCCCGGCGGGTGTAGTGCTGATCGATCAGCGCCTGCCCGGCCGCGAACAGGTCACTGAGCGCAATGGACCTGTCGGGCAACGGGGTTGCCGCGCCGGGCGGAGCAGGAAGCGGGGCGAGAGCGTTGCGCACCTCGGCACGGGCATACACGCCGCCCATTTCCAGCCAGACCAACGCGAACGGCGTCAGCAGCCGGCCCTGGGGCTTGCGCGTGGATCGATATACGGTGAGGAGCGCGGGCCGATTGCCGTCGCGCGGCAAATCGCGCCGGTGCGCGATCTCCATTGGCAGCCGGGTGCCATCGGGACTTAGATAAAAGGCGCGCTCCACGATTACATCGTTGGCAGCCTCCGCAAGCCCGCCGCCCTGCAACTGCCCGAGGCGTCTCCTGATCCACTCGCGCTGTGGCAGGCGCGCCAGCGCCTCCGCCGTCTCGCGGTTCTCCACCGAGATCCAGTGCCGCGTGCGCGAGGAGTGGACGTTCTCCAGCCAGCCATAAGGATTGGCGCGTGCGCGGCCGCCGGGCGGCTTCACCTGCGCCACCAGGGGATTCATCCTGGGGGCGGATGGCGAAGGGTTCTGGCCCACACCGATCTGCGTGGCCGTGGGTTGCGGCACGTCGAGGCGTCCTTGGGCGGGCACGGCCGTCGGCTGCCCGAGCCTGACTCCCGCGCAGCCGGCGAGCAGCCCTGCCAGTCCCAACGCGAGAGAGATCCTGCGCAACAGCTTGGCTTTACCCATGGCCCACCCCGATCTTTCGTGCTGCACCGAATACTACAAGAAGAAGCTCCCTCGGTATCGCCCGCGTCAGAGCCGACAATGCGAGATAGAGTGCGCCGCCCGCGGCGAGCGCCAACAGCCAGGGAGCGCCCCAGGCGGCCAGGTACCTCATCGTCAACACCGCCAGCGCTCCCGCGACCACCGCCTTGGCTGGATTGACCAACGAGGGCAGCCGCCGTCCGGCCCGCTGCAGCGCAACCGTCATCGCGATCAGCGCACTCGTCTCGGCGACGACGGTTCCCGCAGCGGCGCCGAGCAGCGAGAACCGGGGAATCAGCGCAAAGTACGCCGCGAACGCGCAGGCGCATGCCACCGCATCCGCGCCCAACACCAGGCGCGGCCTCTCGCATGCCACCAAGGTGAATCTCAGGATGTGTGTCAGGCCCGCAAGCGCCGCGGCGAACGAGATGATGATGAGCGCGGGCGCGCCGGCGGCAAAGCGCTGGCCGGAGATGAGCGCCAGCAGCCGGCCGGCGAACGGCGCGAGCGCAATGACGATCCCCACCCCATAGACCGCAGCCGCATCCACCGTCCTGCCGAGCTGCCGGGAAAACTCCGCATCGTCGCGTGCCGCGCTCGACGTGAGCGCCGGCATCATGAGTCCCGCCAGCATGTAGGGAACCGACGTCGTGATCTCGAAGAGCTTCGACGGCACGCCATAGAGTCCGATGGCGGTCGCCGGCTGAAAGAGCGACAGCAGCAGCGAGTCGCCCCGCAGCATCGCCATATCGAGGATCTGCGAGCCGGCGAGCGGCAGACCCGCGATCAGATACCGCCGCCACAGCCCCCCATCGAAGCTCACCCGAAACCTCACCAGCCGCCGCGCCAGCCTGATCGAGATGCTCAATGCGACCGCAGCACCCAACAGGGTCGCACCCAGCATCGGCAGCGCTCCCACATGCGTCAGCGCCAACGTGGAGACGGCTGCCAGCGTGACCACCGCACCGGTCACCTCCGCAATCGCATTGCGCGCCTGCTTGAGGACGCTCTGGAAAGCGGCGATGAGAAAGTCGCTGGTCTGCAGGCACGTATAGATCGCCGCCCCGATGAGCATGCCCCACTTGACGCGCGGGTCGTACGGAGTCAGCCATGCAAAGCCCGCTGCCGCGGCCAGAACGCATCCGGTACTGAGCATGCGCAACGGCAAGGCGCTGCCCAGCACCCGGCCCGCGCCGCCGCCGGCTGCCGACATCTCCCGCAAGGTCACCATGTATAGCCCGGAGTCGGCGAGCACCGCGGCGAAAGCCGAGTACGTGAGCACCGTGCGGTAGTAGCCGAATTCCCTCGGCCCCAGATGGCGCGTCAGCGCGACGACCGTCAGCAGCCCCACTACTGCCGTGGCGGCCTTGCCGGTGATGACGGCGGCCATGTTCGCCGCCAGGGCGCGCAACCGGCTCATGTCCCGGGAACGCAAATTGCGAGCTTCAGCCGAGACAGAGCATCCGGGGCGCGCGCGCGAGCCACGCGAAACCGACTGCGCAGAACAATCGAGTCATTGGTGGGCACCACGGGTAGCATCGCATGAAAGTAGGCATTCTCGCAGGCGGCATCGGCTCCCGGCTCGCGGAGGAGACCGTCGTGCGGCCGAAGCCCATGATCGAGGTCGGCGGCCGGCCGATCCTCTGGCACATCATGATGCATTACTCGACCTACGGCTTTAAGGAGTTCGTGGTCGCGCTCGGCTACAAGGGCGAGTGCATCAAGCGCTACATGGCCGACTACTGCTCGCTCGCACCCGACCTGCGGGTGTCGCTCAAGACCGGCCGAGTCGAGCCGCACGGCAACGGCAACGGACACAGCGCCGAGGACTGGGTGGTCGACCTCATCGATACCGGACAGGGGACCAACACCGGCGGACGCATCAAGCGGCTCAGCTCCCATCTCGGCAACGACACCTTCATGCTGACATGGGGGGACGGCGTCTCCAACGTAAACCTGACGGAGCTCCTGAAGTTCCATCGCCGCCACGGGCGCATCGCCACCGTGACGGCAGTGCGCCCCCCGGCGCGCTTCGGACGCCTGGAGCTCGATGGCGACCGCGTGGCGCGCTTCGACGAGAAGCCGCTCTCCGGCGAGGCCTGGATCAACGGCGCCTTCTTCGTCCTCGAGCCGCGAGTATTCGACTACATCGCAGGCGATGCCACGCTGTTCGAGCGCGAGCCGCTCGAGAGCCTGGCGCGCGACGGTCAGCTCATGGCCTACCAGCACGACGGCTTCTGGCAATGCATGGACACCATGCGCGACAAAGTCCGTCTCGAGGCGCTGTGGGCGAGCGGCGACGCCCCCTGGAAGATCTGGAAGTAGGCGACGAGCGAGGCAAGAGATCATGAGACGCATGCGAGTACTGCTGACCGGTCACGACGGCTACATCGGCCACGTGCTGTTGCCGATGCTGCTCGATCGGGGGCACCAGGTGACGGGACTCGACAGCTTCCTTTACGAGGACTGCGGGTTCGCCGCCGAAGAGGCGTCGCCCAGCACAGTGGTGCGCAAGGATGTCCGGGAAGTGGACCTCGAAGACCTGCACGGACTGGATGCCGTCCTGCACCTCGCCGGCATCTCCAACGATCCTCTGGGCGACCTGCAGCCCGCCGCCACCTACGCGATCAACCACGAGGCATCCGTGCGCCTGGCGCGGCTCGCGAAAGAGGCGGGCGTGCCCCGCTACATCTTCTCCTCTTCCTGCAGCAACTACGGCGCCGCCGGCGATGCGTTCCTGGATGAGAGCGCCGGCTTCAATCCGGTGACGCCCTATGCGCAGAGCAAGGTATGGGTGGAGCGGGACGTGGCGAAGCTGGCCGATGAGTCGTTCAGTCCCACGTTCCTGCGCAGCGCCACGGCTTTCGGCGTGTCCTCACGGTTGCGCGGCGACCTGGTGGTCAACAATCTGGTGGGATATGCGTGCACGACCGGCGACGTGCTCATCAAGAGCGACGGCATGCCGTGGCGGCCCCTGGTGCACATCGAGGACATCGCAAAAGCATTCGTCGCGGTTCTGGAGGCGCCACGGGAGCTCGTCCACAACGAGTCCTTCAACGTCGGCATCACGTCCGAGAATTATCGGGTGCGCGATGTTGCAGAGATGGTCGCGGAGGTCGTGCCGGGCTCCAGAGTGACATATGCCGGTGACGCCAGCCCTGACGCTCGCAATTATCGCGTGGACTGCGGGAAGATCCGCGCCCGCCTGCCT
>DASVWT010000282.1:0-4331 GCA_036393055.1 Steroidobacteraceae bacterium | reverse complement strand
CCGCTACCGCGCGCAACTCCTGAAGCAATGGCACGCGCGAATAGTCGCGAGCACCGAAGATCTGGCCAAGATCATCTCGCTGGAGCAGGGGAAGCCCCTCGGCGAGGCCCGTGGCGAAGTCGCGTACGGGGCTTCGTACGTGGAATGGTTCGCCGAGGAGGCGGTTCGCGCATACGGCGACATCATTCCCGCTGCCGTGGCCGGAAGAAGGATGATGGTGGCCAAGGAGCCGCTCGGCGTGGTCGCGGCGATCACGCCCTGGAACTTCCCGTTGGCCATGCTCGCCCGCAAGGCCGCGCCGGCGCTTGCCGCGGGGTGCACTGTGCTGGCGAAGCCGGCCGAGGATACGCCGCTCACCGCGCTGGCGCTCGCGCGGCTCGCCGAGGAAGCGGGCCTACCCGCCGGAACCGTGAACGTCGTGACCGCATCGCGTGCCAACGCGGCCGGCACGGTTGCCGCGTGGCTCGCGGATTCGCGCGTGCGCAAGATCACCTTCACCGGCTCGACCGCCGTCGGCAAGGAGTTGGCGCGCGGCTCGGCGGACACGCTGAAGAAGTTGTCGCTCGAGCTCGGAGGCAATGCGCCGTTCATCGTGTTCGAAGACGCGGACATCAAGGCCGCCGTGGAGGGGCTCATGCGCGCGAAATTCCGCAATGGCGGCCAGACGTGCGTCAGCCCGAACCGCGTCTACGTTCATGACGCCGTTTACGAGGAGTTTTCCAGGCAACTCGTGGCGCGAGTCGCCGCCCTGCGCGTCGGCCCTGCGACCCTCCCGGACTCGGAGATCGGGCCGATGATCAATTCCCGCGCCGTCGAGAAGATCGAGCGGCACGTGCGGGACGCCGTCGTCCGTGGAGCGACACTGCTGACCGGCGGTCAGCCCGTCCGAAACCAAATCGCCGCGGGTCCTAACTACTACGCGCCGACTGTACTGGGCGAAGCGACTCACTCCATGACCCTGGCCTCGGAAGAGACCTTCGGGCCCGTGGTGGCGTTGTTCCGCTTCGGTAGCGAGGAGGAAGTGGTTCAGCACGCCAACGACACTCCTTATGGGCTCGCCGCCTATTTCTACTCGCGCGACGTGTCGCGCATCTGCCGGGTAGCGGAGCGGCTCGAGACCGGGATCGTAGGCATCAATGAAGGGGCTTTCGCCAGCGAGGCGGCACCCTTCGGCGGCATAAAGGAGTCGGGCTACGGCCGCGAGGGGTCACGCTACGGACTGGATGAGTACCTCGCCACCAAGTATCTCTGCCACGGAGGGCTGGCCTGAGCGCCCAGGGACCCGCGCGCCGCATGCCCAGTTCAACGAGCCTCTCAATCAGAAACTCAGGGGAGCCGATGATGATTCGAATCAGCTGTTGCAGACGTCGCATTCATTCTCCACTGGCCGCGGTTGTCTCGACGGCCGCGGTGCTCGCCGCGTGCTTCCTTGCGCCGGCCGCCGGCGCCCACGCCGCCTGGTTTGCCCAGCACGCCAACCGGCTCTCGTTCATCTTCGGCCTGGGGGCGGATGACCTCGACACGGTCAAGCGGCTGTCGCACGTGACCAGTGTCGATGGCTACGATTCTTCCTTCAAGCCGGTGCCGGCGCGCCTCGAAGCCGACGGTCCGCTCGTCGTAGTCGACAGCGTGCCAAAGCTGGCCGTGGTGACCGCCGTGATGGATTACGGCATCTGGAGCAAGCCGCCGGGTGACGCTGAATGGGTGGCAAAGGGCCGCGACGAGGTGCCCAATGCGACGCTGAGTGAGAAGAACTACAAGTTCGCCATCCACATCGCCGGTCCTCTCGCGATGCCCATTCCGCCGTTGCCGCATCAGACGCTCGAGGTGGTGCCTGTCGACGCCAAGCTGCCGACGCTGAAAGATCAGCCGCTGAAGCTGCGCGCGCTGTTTCACGGCAAGCCGATCGCCGATGTGAAGATATTGCGGGACTTCGTCAACGATCCGGACGGAGAGACGGTCACGACCGGCGCCGATGGCACTGCGACCATTCGGGTGCGCAATCAGGGGTTGAATGTCATTTCGGCGACTTATGACGGGCCACCCGAAGATCCGAAGAAGGAAGACCACGTCGAGTACGAGGCGACATTGTCCTTCGTGTTGCCTCACAAGCCTGAGTGACGCGCCTGCGTCTCATCATCATCACCGGCATTGCCGTGCTCGCCTCTGTTGCGGCGGGTGCCACGTTGTTCATCTATTCTGGTTGGTACGACATTGGCGCCGACGACCATCACACGAGACCGGTGTTTGCCATACTGCAAACGTTGCGCGACCGCTCGATCCGCGCCCGATCACAACACATCAGCGTTCCCAGCTCGATGAGCCGCAGATGATCCTCAAGGGCGCCGGCCAGTACGCCGCGATGTGCACCGGTTGTCACCTGGCGCCGGGCATGGCTGACTCCGAGATCCGTCCCGGCCTGTACCCGCAGCCGCCGAACCTCTCGCGGGTGCGGGTCAATCCCAAGGACGCGTTCTGGGCGATCAAGCACGGCATCAAGATGAGCGCGATGCCCGCCTGGGGCGCCAGCCACGACGATCCCACGATCTGGAGCATGGTGGCATTCCTGCAGAAGCTTCCGGATATGACGCCGGCGCAATACAAGGAGATCGTGTCCAGAGCGCCGCCTGACGAGGACATGGATATGGACATGGGTGAGGAGAACGGCAGCCATCGTGATGATGTCACCAAAGACTGAGGATCAGCATTGAGCCCATGGCAGGCCCCCCGGCACGCGTCGAGCTGTGCAAACGCCGGGGGCGTTACCTGCGAGTCGTTTCAATAGCCGCGGGACCGGTCGATGACGTCCCTGAGCGGTTCGCCGCGCTGATGCCGGCGAATATTCTCGAGGAGAATTGCCGCGGCCGTCTCGGGTTGCGTCATGCTCGCGACGTGGGGCGTCAGAAAAATCCGCGGATGGGTCCAGAAGGGATGCTCGGGCGGCAGGGGCTCGGGGTCGGTGACGTCGAGGATCGCACGGGATAACCGGCCAGAGTCGAGCGCGGCGAGCAGATCCGCATTCACCAGGTGCTGCCCGCGGCCGACATTGACCACTGCAGCTCCGGCAGGCAGCGCCGAGAAGAGTTGGCCGCTCAGGATGCCCCTGGTGGCCGGGGTGAGCGGCAGCAGACAGACCAGTACATTGCAACCTTCGGCGAAGCGTTGCAGCTGATCCGTGCCGGCGAAGCTTTCCACGCCATTCATGTGACGCGGAGAGCGATTCCAACCGCGCAGCCGGAATCCGTAGGTCGCGAGCCGCTCCAGGACGGCGCGGCCGAGAGTGCCCATCCCCATGACTCCGATGGTGCGGGTGGAGGCCGGCGGTACCTCGAGGGCGGACCAGACGCGTGCCGACTTCGCCGCGACATAATCGAAAAAGTCGCGGTGGAGCGCCAGGACGGCCAGGCTCACGTATTCCACCATCCCGTCGATGATGCCTGGCTCGACCATCCTGACGATTGGGATGTGCGCCGGTACCGTGGAAAAATCGATGTGATCTATCCCGGCTCCCGAAGAGAACAGTACCTTCAACCGCGGCAGCTCAGTCAGGAACTCCGGCGGCACTTTCCAGGCGATCAGGTACTCGATCTTCCGGAGGTCGCGCGCGTCAGGCCAGACCCGGAAGTCCAGGTCGGGGGCATGCTTGGCGAAGTAGCTCGCCCACGCCGCCGCACGCGGCTCATCCGATCGATAGAGAATGCTCATGGAGGGATTACCAGCCTCCCACCCAACCGTCGAAGAGCCCCTCGGGGAGGCTCTCGACGTCGGCTCCCCGGAGAAAGTCGAAGTCGCAGCCGCGGTGCGCCTGCTCGACGTGCTGATCGTAGAGTCTTCGGTAGCCGCGCACGTGCCTCCGCTCCGGGGGACGCCAAGCTTGGCGCCGACGCTCGAGCTCATCCGGGTCGACGCGGAGATCCAGCCGGCGTGCGGCAACGTCGAGCTCGATGATGTCGCCGTTGCGCACGAGGGCCAGCGGGCCGCCGATCGCAGCCTCGGGCGAAACGTGCAGCAGGGCGGTGCCGTAGGCAGTGCCGCTCATTCGCGCGTCCGAGATGCGGACCATGTCGCGAACACCACGCTCGAGTAGCTTGCGCGGCAGGGGGAGCATTCCCCACTCCGGCATCGCCGCGCCCACGGGACCGGCGTTGCGCAGAATGAGCACGCTGTTCTCTTCGATGCCGAGCTCCGGATCATCGATTCGGTCGGCGATCGTCTGTACGTCCTCGAAGACCACTGCGGGCCCGCGGTGGCGGAACAGCTTCGGCTCGGCGGCGCAGGACTTCATCACCGCACCGTCCGGAGCGAGGCTGCCCCTGACGACGACCAAGGTC
>DASVWT010000281.1:0-4395 GCA_036393055.1 Steroidobacteraceae bacterium | reverse complement strand
ACCGCGGCAAGGGAATCGGGGTGAAGAGGATCCGGACGGGTGTCGGGCATGCGGTATCATAACGCAGACGAGCCACGGAGCAGATGCATGACGAGTTCCTTTCGAACCGAGCACGACAGCATGGGCGAGCTGCAGGTGCCCGCGGATGCGCTCTGGGGCGCGCAGACGCAGCGCGCGGTGCAGAATTTCCCGATCAGCGGCCTGACGATGCCGCGCGCCTTCATCGGCGCGCTCGGGCTGGTCAAGCAGGCCGCCGCCCGCGCCAACACGCGGCTCGAGCTCCTCGATGCGGCGGTCTCGCGCGCGATCGATGCGGCGGCGGCGGAAGTCGCGGCCGGACGGCACGATTCGCAGTTTCCGATCGATGTCTTCCAGACCGGCTCCGGCACCAGCACGAACATGAACGCCAACGAGGTGATCGCGACGCTCGCCACGCGCCGCCTCGGCAAGCCCGTGCATCCCAACGATCACGTCAACATGGGCCAGAGCAGCAACGACGTGATCCCGACCACCATCCACGTGAGCGCCGCCCTCGGCGTGCGCCGGGAGCTGATCCCGGCCCTCGAGCACCTGCGCGATGCGCTCGCGGCCAAGGAGCGGGAGGTCGGCACGGTCGTCAAGACCGGCCGCACCCACCTCATGGACGCGATGCCCGTGACCCTCGGGCAGGAGCTCTCCGGCTGGCGCGCGCAGATCGAGAGCGGCCTCGTGCGCCTCGAGGCCACGGAGCCGCGGCTGCTCGCGCTCGCGCAGGGCGGCACCGCTGTCGGCACCGGCATCAACGCCCATCCTCAGTTCGGCGCGCGCTTCTGCGAGGCGCTGAGCGACCTGACCAAGGTGCCGTTCACGCCGGCCCGCAATTACTTCGAGGCGCTCTCCTCCCAGGATACCGCCGTCGAGCTCTCGGGGCAGCTGAAGGCCATTGCCGTGAGCCTCATGAAGATCGCGAACGACCTGCGCTGGATGAACAGCGGGCCGCTTGCCGGGCTCGGCGAGATCTCCCTGCCGGCGCTGCAGCCGGGCAGCAGCATCATGCCGGGCAAGGTGAATCCGGTGATCCCGGAAGCGGCCGCCATGGTCGCCGCCCAGGTCATCGGCAACGATGCCACCATCACGGTCGCGGGACAGTCCGGCAACTTCCAGTTGAACGTGATGCTCCCCGTCATCGCCCACAACCTGCTCGAGAGCATTCGCCTCCTCGCCAACATCTCGCGGGCGCTCGCCGACCGCGCGATCGCCGGCTTCAAGGTGAACCCGGCGCGGCTCGCGGAAGCGCTGGAGCGCAATCCCATCCTGGTCACCGCGCTCAATCCGGTGATCGGTTACGAGAAGGGCGCCGCGATCGCGAAGAAGGCGTACGCCGAGGGCAAGCCGCTGCGCGAGATCGCGCAGAAGATGACCGACCTGCCGGCCGAGCAGCTCGCGCGGCTTCTCGACCCGGCGGATCTCACCCGCGGCGGCATCAAAGGCGGCACCGGCGGCGGTGGCTGAGGCGGACGGCAGGGCGCAGGAGGCGGGCACGGCTGCGGCGCAGCTGCCTCAGCCCGTGGACTGGCCCGCGCGCATCCGCGAGCGCCTCGCGGGCAGCCGGCCGCGTCACGCTTCCTGCGACTGGATCGTCCCCGGCCTCACCGCGCAGCAGAGCCGCGCCTACCACGGTTTCTTTCCGGCAGATCCCATACCGGCCGCCGTGCTCGTGCCGATCGTCGAGCATCCGGGCGGCCCTACGGTGCTCCTGACACAACGGGCCACCCAGCTGCGCCACCATGCCGGTCAGGTCAGCTTTCCCGGCGGGCGGATCGAGCCGCAGGACGAGAGTCCGACCGCGGCGGCGTTGCGGGAAGCGCGGGAAGAGATCGGGCTGGAAGAGGACTGCGTCCGCGTGGTTGGCTTCCTGCCGGATCACGTGGTCATCAGCGGCTTCCGGGTGACTCCGGTGGTTGCGATGGTGCGTCCCGGCTTCAAGCTTCTCCCGGATGCGCAGGAGGTGGCAGACACCTTCGAGGTGCCGCTCGCCTTCGTGTTCGACCCGGGCAATCACCGTCCGCGGCTGCATCGCTTCCACACGGCGGATGCGGAGGCAAAGATGTTCGATATTCCCTACAACAATCACAACATCTGGGGAGCGACGGCGGGCATGCTCGTGACACTCTACAGGCTGTGTGTCGAGGGCGAGCGGTGAGTGCCGGCGGCGAGCCGGGAGCGGCCATTCTCGCGCTCCTGGAGCTCATGGCCCGTCTTCGCGATCCGCAGCTCGGCTGTCCATGGGACCGGGAGCAGACCTTCCGCAGCATCGCTCCCTACACGATCGAGGAGGCGTACGAGGTTGCCGATGCCGTGGAGAGCGGCGAGCCCGGGAAGCTGCGCGATGAGCTCGGCGATCTTCTCTTCCAGGTGGTGTTCCATGCCCGCATGGCCGAGGAGCAGGGCTGGTTCGATTTCGCGGCCGTGGCGCACGGCATCCGCGAGAAGCTCACGCGCCGCCATCCTCACGTGTTCGAGGACCCGCGGCTTGCGGCCGATGTCGGTCAGCTGTCGCGCACCTGGGAGGAGCAGAAGGCTCGCGAGCGCGCCCAGGCGGCGGGTGAGGCCGCGGCCGCCGACCACAGTGCGCTCGCGGATGTGCCGCGCGCGCTCCCGGCCCTCACCCGGGCCGCAAAGCTCGGCAAGCGCGCCGCGCGCGTGGGGTTCGACTGGGAGCACGCCTCTCAGGTCCGGGACAAGGTGCTGGAGGAAGTACGCGAGATCGAGGAGGCGCTCGAGGCGCACGCACACGAGAGCCGGGACAAGATCGCCGAGGGCGAGGCGCGAAGCGGCGAGCGCCCAGACAGGATGTCGGGGCCGGGGGGCCTGGCGCCAAGGACCGCCGTTGGCGAGGAAGTCGGTGACCTGCTCTTTGCCGTCGCCAACTGGAGCCTGCACCTGAGGATCGATCCCGAGGAGGCGCTGCGGGCCGCGAATGCGAAATTCGAGCGGCGCTTCCGGCGCATGGAGACGCTGGCGGCCGCTCGAGGCAGGCCGCTCCAGGACCTGGGCGCCGGCGAGTGGGATGCGCTCTGGCGCCAGGCGAAGCGAGAGGTGTAGTGGAGCCTCGAGGGGCGATTCAGCCCGGATTCACCCGGTTCCGGCTATGTTCCCGGGATTATGAAGGCCTTTCGGACCCCGCTGATCGCCGCGGCGGCGCTGGTGCTCTCGGGCGCGGTGCTCATGGCCCACGCTTACGCGGCTCCGGCCGTGCCCGGGCAAGCCTTCCTGGCACGTGCGTCCGCGCAGCGGTCGGGCCTGTCCCTGGATCAGGCGGTACGCCTGGCGCAGCATCGCTACAGGGCGAGGGTCGTCAGGGCGGAGACGCAAACGCAGGGAGGCCGTACCATCTACGTTCTGCGAATGCTGGATGAGGCTGGACGGGTATTCGCTGTCCGGGTGGACGCGGCGAGCGGCACGTTTCTCTGACGCTCGCGCAGACGGTTGGTTTCGCGGGGGAGTCTTCCAATGCGAGTGCTGGTGGTCGAAGACGAGGCTGCGCTGCGCGAGACGCTGAAGACGCGTCTCACGGAGGCTGGGTTCACTGTAGATGTGGCACAAGATGGCGAAGAGGGGCTCTTCGCAGGGCGGGAATATCCGCTCGATGTAGCCCTCATCGACCTCGGCCTGCCGAAGCTCGCGGGACTGGAAGTCATCCGCCAGCTGCGCGCCGCGGGCAAGACCTTCCCCATCCTGATCCTCACCGCCCGCGACAACTGGCAGGACAAGGTGGAGGGCCTGCAGGCGGGGGCCGACGACTACGTCGCCAAGCCATTCCACTTCGAGGAGGTGTTGGCCCGGCTGCAGGCGCTGCTTCGCCGGGCGGGCGGCTGGGCGAGCCCGGAGCTCAAGTGCGGCCCCGTGGTCCTGGACACCCGCGCCCAGACGGTGACGGTTGGCGGCCAGGCGGTCGATCTGACCACCTTCGAGTACCGCATCCTCGAGCACCTGATGCTGCGGGCGGGCGAGGTGATCTCCAAGGGCGAGCTGACCGAGCGTCTCTACGATCAGGACTTCGAGCGCGACAGCAACGTGATCGAGGTGCTGATGGGACGGCTTCGCCGCAAGCTCGATCCGGAGGATCGCCTGAGGCCCATCGAGACCCTGCGCGGCCGCGGCTATCGTTTCGCGCTCGCGCGCGAGCCGGCATCCTGACCTCAGGGGCCGCGCGCAGACAGCGCAGCTCACCGTGCATTCCCTAAGCCGCCGGCTGCTCGTCTCGGTCGCCGTTCCGCTGGCGCTCTTCTTCGGCGTGATGATGCTCGTGCTCGACACGGGCTTTCGCACGCTGTCGGAGCGGCAGCTGCACGCGCTGCTCGATGCGCAGATCGTCACCCTGATCGCCGCCGCGGAGCCGTCCGCCTCGGGCGG
>DASVWT010000280.1:0-3424 GCA_036393055.1 Steroidobacteraceae bacterium | reverse complement strand
CGGCGGCAGTCGGCCTGTCAAAGCTCACGCGGCCCAAGCTGTTCCGCGTTCTTGACCGTGAGCGATTGTTCCGACAGCTCGACAGCGCGCGCGAGCGCGGATCGGTCTGGGTCACGGCACCGCCTGGCGCCGGGAAGACGTCTCTCGCCGCAAGCTACCTGAGGGCGCGACGACTCACCGGCGTTTGGTACGACGTCGATCCGGGTGATGCCGATCCGGGCTCGTTCTTCCACTACCTGTCGCTCGCCGCGCCCACGTCACGCGGCCGGCATCCTGCACCGCTTCCGAGCCTCAGCCCGGGACATCTCGCCAATCTGCCGAGCTTTACCCGTCCCTACTTTCGCGCTTTCTTTGCTCGCTTGCCGCCCACCGCAGTGGTCGTCTTCGACAACTGTCACGAAGTTCCGCCCACGGCCCCCTTCCATGAGATCCTGCGTGATGCGCTCACCGAAGCACGCGAGGGCATCATGCTCCTCATGTTGAGCCGTGGCGATCCGTCCGGCGCGCTCGCACGGGCGCAGGCGAACAGGCTGCTGGTCCGGATGGGCGCCGACGAGCTGCGGCTGAGTGCGAACGAAATGCGCGAAATGGTCCTCACCGAGCGCACTGCAGACGAGACGACTCTGAAGCTCCTGCAGGAGCGCTCGGGCGGTTGGGCGGCGGGCCTGGTGCTGATGCTCGAGCACCTCAAAGCCTCGGGAACGGTGCCCGCCGCACGGCCTGCCGACACTTTCGAGGAAGCGTTCGATTACTTTGCGGGGCAGGTCCTCGGACTGGTCGACCAACCAACCCACTCACTGCTCCTTCGAACTGCGTTCCTGCCGCGCGTGACCATCACGGCAGCGAAGGCCCTCACGGGCAACCAGGAGGCCGGGGCATTGCTCGAAGGCTTGTTCCGCCAGCGGCTCTTCACTGACAGGCACGAGGGCAAGGAAACCAGCTTTCAGTTCCACGCCCTGTTCGCGCATTTCCTGCAGAACCGAGCCATTGCGACGCTGACCGCCTCTGAGCTGCGCGCATTGCGGGCGGACTCGGCGCGGCTGCTCGATCGGGCGCGCGAGCCCTCGGCGGCGCTCGAGCTGTGGGCTGACAACGGAGATTGGGATGCGGCGACGACCCTCATTCTGCGCGAGGCGCGTGCACTCGTCGCGGAGGGTCGCTGGCTGACCCTGAAGGCGTGGATCGCGCGCTTGCCACGGGAGCAAGTGGCCAGGACGCCCTGGCTCACGGCCTGGTATGGCAGCGCCCTCGTCCTGATCGACCCGCCGAAGGCCCGAGCGACGCTCATCCGCGCATTCGAGGCGCTCGACATCGCCGGTGATGAGCGCGGGCGGCTATTTTGCGCGACCGGCATCGTCCAGACGCACAGCATCGATCAGACCGCGTTGGAAGACCTCGATCGCTGGATTGTGGTGCTGGAGCGTGCGCTTGCGGCAAATGTGAAATTCCGCTCCGATGCCGAGCGGCTGAGCGTGCACGCCGCATTCATGATCGCCGCGATGCTGCGCCATCCTGGGCACCCGCTCCTGCCCTCAGCATTGAGGGTGGTACGAGCCGGCCTCAGTCACGAGATGCCTCCGCTGGCGATGGCCGACACCGCCACGCAGCTCCTCGAGTATTTTTGCTTCACCGGCGATTTGCGCAGCGCCCGGACCCTGGTGCGGGAAACCGCGCCGCTCTTCGCGAGCGAGTTGCCGCCGTTTCGCCGCGCCGGGTGGCTCGTGTTCTTCAGTTACTACGCAGCACTCGACGCAGACTACGAGGGTGGGCTCGCGGCGCTGGACCGCCTGCGCATCATCGTCCAGGACTTCGGCATGAGGTGGTTTCGGTTTTTCGACCCGTTCTTCAGGTCACTACTGCAGCTCATGGGTCCCACTCCAGCGGACGCCACGCGCCTGGTGCAACAGCTCGAAGCGAAGGTCGACCCGGCGCGCGCGGGGGAGGTGGCGCAGTATCAGCTCGCCCGAGTGCTTCTGTATCAGGCTCTCGGTGAGCCGTCGCTGGCCATTTACCATGGAGGGCTGTGTCTCGAGGCGGCACGCAGCACCGCATCCGCATTCTTCAATATCCTCTTCCCGACCATCGTCGCCAGTGCCTTCGTAGAGGCGGGCCAACCCAACCAGGCGCTCCAGATCCTGGCGCAGGTGCGCTCGGTGGCCGCAGGCACGGTGCACGCAAAACACGAGCCGCTGATGCTGATGGTCGAAGCTTATGCGCGGCTCGCGGCTCACCAGGAGGATCGTGCGAGAAGTCTTCTGGCTGAGGCGCTGACGCGCAGCAGAAGCGACGGGTCGGCGGCGTCGTTTCGTTGGCTCGTGACTGGATTTCGACGGCTGCTCGCCGTTGCCCTCGTCGAAGGCATCGAGCCCGAGTACACCCGCGCACTGATAGTCGAGTTTGCAATCAGCGCGGAATCGCCAGAAGTCGATGAGTGGCCTTGGCCCGTCAGGATCCGCACGTTTGGCGGATTTGCGCTGACGGTCGATGCAGCACCGGTGCGCTCGGCGCGTAAAGTGCCTAAGAAACCGCTCGAGCTGCTGAAGGCCGTGATCTCGCAGGGCGGGCAGTCGGTGAGCGCCGTCAAGCTCACCGAGTCGCTCTGGCCGGACGCGGACGGGGACGCAGCAGCGGACGCGTTCGAAATCACGGTTCGACGTCTACGAAAGCTGGTCGGCCGGGACGATGCGATCCTGCTGGAGGGCGGCCGGCTCTCGTTGAACCCCGGCTGCTGCTGGCTCGACACGCAGGCTTTCGAGCGACTGGTGAGCCGCGCTCAAATAGCGACGGCTGCGGCGCCGCCCATGGCCAGTGAGGAGCTCGAGACCGTGAGCGAAAGACTCCTGACCCTCTATCACGGACATTTCCTGCCGGAAGAGGACGGGAATCCGTGGCTGCTGGGCCGGCGGCAACGACTGGCGAGCCAGATGTTCCGCAGTCTGATGGCGCTCGGCGAGATGTGGGAGGCGCGTGCGGCACCTGAACGCGCCGAGGTCCTTTATCGCCGAGGTGTAGAGCTCGACACTGCGCCGGAGTCGCTCTGCCGGCGCCTCATCGCGGTGCAACTCAAGCAGGGTCATTGTGCCGAGGCCCTCCAGACCTATCGCCAGTGCCGCCGGATACTTCTGGCAACGCTCGGAGTGGAGCCATCCGCAGAAACACAGGCGCTCTGCCGCCGAATCCCGACGAAGCACTGATCTCAGGCAAATCCGTCGCCCATCTGTCGGTATGAGGCTCGAGAATCATTACACCGGCAGCCGGCAAGCCGCTGAGATTTACATCAAAGGGGATACCTCATGGCCATCGACCAGGCGAAACTCGAAGCTTTCATGGGCAAGTTCGTCGGCGATATCGGCGCCGTCATGCATGCCGCGACAGTGGTAGTCGGCGATCAGCTGGGGC
Organism: Steroidobacteraceae bacterium; assembly: GCA_036393055.1. Classification (GTDB taxonomy): domain Bacteria; phylum Pseudomonadota; class Gammaproteobacteria; order Steroidobacterales; family Steroidobacteraceae; genus 13-2-20CM-66-19. The sequence goes on along the minus strand of DASVWT010000280.1, from coordinate 25 downwards.
TTTACAAGAGTCTCGCGAACGGGCC
>DASVWT010000279.1:0-5696 GCA_036393055.1 Steroidobacteraceae bacterium | reverse complement strand
GGAGTATTACGCGGGCTATGGGATGGGCAAGTCCCGCGGCACGCTGCCGATCCAGCTCGCGGGCAACATCAAGCGCGGCGGCCTGGTCGAGCGGGCGTTCGGGCTGACGCTGCGCGAGCTGCTGTACGACTACGGCGGCGGCTCGGCTTCGGGGCGCCCCTTGCGGGCGGTCCAGGTCGGCGGGCCGCTCGGCGCCTATATCCCCGCCTCGCAGTTCGATACGCTGGTCGACTACGAGGCGCTCGGCGGCATCGGCGGACTGCTCGGCCACGGCGGCATCGTCGCTTTCGACGACACCGTCGACATGGCGCGCATGGCGCGCTACGCGATGGAGTTCTGCGCGGTCGAATCCTGCGGCAAGTGCACGCCCTGCCGCATCGGCTCGACGCGCGGCATGGAGGTCATCGACCGCATCATCGAGGGGCGCGACACGGAAGACAATCTGCGCAGGCTCGAGGAACTCTGCGACCTCATGGTGCAGGGATCGCTCTGCGGCCTGGGGGGGATGGCGCCCTTCCCGGTGCAGAGCGCGCTGAAGCATTTCAGGGAAGACTTTCGAATTCGGAGCTAAGTTATGTTCGCCATTGATTACGAGGATCTCGGGACGCCGGCTCCGGTCGAGGCGGCCGGCACCGTCACGGTGGAAATCGATGGCAGGTCCGTGACCGTGCCGTCCGGCACCTCCGTCATGCGCGCCGCCGCCCTTGCGGGCACGGCGGTACCGAAGCTCTGCGCCACCGATACCCTGAAGGCATTCGGCTCGTGCCGGATGTGTCTGGTCGAGATCGAGGGGCGCAAGGGTTATCCGGCCTCGTGCACCACGACCGTGGCGCCCGGGATGAAGATCCGCACCCAATCCGAAAAGCTCACCGCGCTGCGCCGGGGAGTGCTGGATCTTTATCTCTCGGAGCACCCGCTCGATGCCGGCGGCGCGCGAACCGAGCTGCGGGACGTCGCCGCGACGGTTGGCCTGAGCCGGACCTCGTACGGTCCACGGCCCGCGCGCGAGCCGCTGCCGCGCGATGAGAGCAATCCCTACTTCGACTTCGATCCCGAGCAGTGCATCGTCTGCTCGCGATGCGTGCGCGCATGCGACGAGGTGCAGGGCACCTTCGCCCTCACGGTCCAGGGCCGGGGCCTCGCATCGAAGATCGCCGCCAGCCAGGACGAGTCCTTCCTGGAGTCGGAGTGCGTCTCCTGCGGGGCTTGTGTCGAAGCCTGCCCGACCACGGCTCTGACCGAGAAGTCCCTCATCCGCCTCGGTCAGCCGGAGCGCGCCATCACCACCACCTGCGCTTATTGCGGCGTGGGCTGCAGCTTCAAGGCGGAAATCCGCGGCGACGGCGCGGCAACCGAAGTCGTGCGCATGGTGCCGAGCCGCGACGGCGATGCCAACCACGGCCACGCTTGCGTGAAAGGCCGCTTCGCATACGGCTACGCGACACATGCCGATCGCATCCTCAAGCCGATGATCCGCAAGACCATTCACGAGGAGTGGCGCGAGGTCTCCTGGGGGGAGGCGATCGGCTACGCAGCGAGCGAGATCCGGCGCATCCAGGCGAAGTACGGGCGCGACTCGATCGGCGGCATCACCTCTTCACGCTGCACCAACGAGGAGACATTCCTGGTGCAGAAGATGGTGCGCGTCGCCTTCGGCAACAACAATGTCGACACCTGCGCACGCGTATGCCATTCCCCGACCGGCTACGGCTTGAAGAGCACGATCGGCGAGTCGGCTGGCACCCAGGCATTCACCTCGGTCGCCAAAGCCGATGTCATCCTGGTCATCGGCGCCAATCCGACGGACGGTCATCCGGTGTTTGCGTCCCAGATGAAGCAGCGGCTGCGCCAGGGCGCGAAGCTGATCGTCCTGGACCCGCGCGCAATAGGTCTGGTACGCAGTCCGCACATCTCCGCGGACGTGCATCTGCAAATGACGCCCGGCACCAACGTTGCAATGCTGAACGCCATCGCCCACGTCATCGTCACCGAGGGCCTCACCAAGGATGACTACGTCGCCGAGCGCTGCGAGGCGCCGTCGTATCAGCTTTGGAAGGAGCTGATCGCCGCGGAGCGCAACTCCCCGGAAGCGATGGAGGCGCTGACCGGTGTGCCGGCCGACCTCGTGCGCCGCGCCGCGCGGCTGTATGCCGCCGGCCCGAACAGCGCCATTTATTACGGCCTGGGCGTGACGGAGCACAGCCAGGGCTCGACCGCCGTCATGGCGCTCGCGAATATCGCCATGGCCACGGGCAACCTCGGCCGCGAGGGCGTGGGCGTCAATCCGCTGCGCGGCCAGAACAACGTGCAGGGCTCCTGCGACATGGGCTCCTTCCCGCACGAGTTCAGCGCCTACCGGCATGTGTCGGATCCGGTGGTGCGCGGCATGTTCGAGGAGGCGTGGGGCGTGAAGCTGCAGCCGGAGCCGGGACTGCGGATCACCAACATGTTCGAGGCGGCGCTCGATGGCACCTTCCGCGGCATGTACGTGCAGGGAGAGGACTTCGTGCAGTCCGATCCCAACACCCATCACGTCACGCGCGCCATGGAATCGCTCGAGTGCGTGATCGTGCAGGACCTCTTCATCAACGAGACGGCGAAGTTCGCGCACGTGTTCCTGCCGGGATCGTCCTTCCTCGAGAAGGACGGCACCTTCACCAACGCGGAGCGGCGCATCTCGCGGGTGCGCAAGGTCATGCCGCCCAAGGCGGGCTACGAGGACTGGCAGATCACCATGATGCTTTCGGAGGCGCTCGGCTTTCCGATGCGCTACGGCCATCCGTCGGAAATCATGGAGGAGATCGCCCGGCTGACGCCGACCTTTGCGGGTGTGACGTACGAGAAGATCGACCGTCTGGGTAGTGTCCAGTGGCCGTGCAACGATGCCGCGCCCGAGGGGACGCCCACCATGCACGTGCACCAGTTCGTGCGGGGCAAGGGCAAGTTCTGCCTCACCGAATACGTGCCGACGAGCGAGCGCTCCACCAGCCGCTTCCCGCTGATCCTGACGACCGGCAGGGTGCTGACTCAGTACAACGTCGGTGCCCAGACTCGCCGCACGGACAACGTCGTGTGGCATCCGGAAGACCGGCTGGAGATCCATCCGCACGATGCGGAGGTCCGCGGTATCGCCGACGGCGACTGGGTGGGCCTCACGAGCCGGGCGGGGGAGACGGTGCTGCGCGCCAAGGTGACGGAGAAGATCGCCCCGGGCGTCGTTTACACCACCTTCCACTTCCCGGAGACCAACGCCAACGTGGTCACCACGGAGAACTCCGACTGGGCGACCAATTGCCCGGAGTACAAGGTCACGGCGGTCGAGGTCGTGTTGGTCAACCAGAAGGATGCCTGGCGCAAGCGCACCGCGCAGGAGCGCGCGATGCCGCGACCGGCGCGGCGGCCGAAGCGCGATCCGGCACCCGCCTGAGCAGGGCGACCATGCGGCGCGAATGCGTCGAGCTCAGCGTCGAGCGCTGGCGCCGCGGCACGATCACGCGCGAGCGGGATCTGATCGCCGAAGAGATGCCGGTGTCCCTGGTCTATCACGGCGTTCCGCACGTGGTGATGCTCGCGACCCCCGCCGACCTGGAGGATTACGCCGTCGGCTTCACGTTGAGCGAGGGGCTGGTGCAGCGGCCGGACGAGATCCGCGGCCTGGAGGTGATCTGGGGAGATGAGTCCGCGGAGGTCAGGATCACCGTCGCGTGGGAGCGCTTCTCGGCGCTCATCGAGCGCCGGCGCAACCTGACCGGACGCAGCGGCTGCGGGCTCTGCGGCCAGGAAACGGTGGAGCAGGCGGTCCGGGAGGTGAGGCCCGTCGGCGCGGGGGCCCGGCTGAGCGCTGCGGAGCTTCATCAGGCGATAGCGCAGCTCGCGCAGCTGCAGCCGCTCAACGCCCGTACCGGCAGCGTCCATGCGGCGGCCTGGGTATTGCCGGGAAAGGGGATTCAGCTGGTGCGGGAGGATGTTGGCCGCCATAACGCGCTCGACAAGGCGATCGGCGCCCTGGTGCGCTCGGGTATCGACCCGGCCGCCGGCGCGCTCCTTCTCACCAGCCGCGCGAGCTTCGAGATGGTGCAGAAGAGCGTGGGTGTGGGCGTGGCGCTCATCGCGGCCTTTTCCGCGCCCACCGCCTTCGCCGTGCGTCTGGCGGAGCGCGCGGGCGTCACCCTGGTAGCGTTCGCGCGCGAGCATCAGCACGTGGTCTATGCCCATCCGTGGCGTCTGGAACAGCAATGAACATCGATCTTCTCATCAAGATGGCCAACGAGATCAGCGCCTACTTCGCCTCGGAGCCGGACGCGGAGCAGGCCGCGAAGGCTGTCGCGGGACATATCAGGCGTTACTGGGAGCCGCGCATGCGGCGGCAGATGATCGCCTACTACGGAGAGCGGCAGGGCGCGGGCCTGAGCGATCTGGCGCTGCGCGGGGTGGGGCTGCTCGCCGCCGCAGAGCCCGCCCATGCCCAAAGTGGCACGCCACCGCCGCGCAACTTATGATAGGCGGTCTGATGAACGACGACTGCCAAGCACATGGGTGAGCCGCGCAGGGCGCTGATCTGCGGATCGGCGGCATTCGACACGATCATGAGCTTCCAGGGGCGCTTCCGCGAGCACATCCTCCCGGAGCAGATCCACATCCTCAATGTGGCGTTCCTCGTGCCGCAGCTGCGGCGGGAATTCGGCGGCTGCGCCGGCAACATCGCCTACAACCTGGGCCTGCTCGGGGATCTGCCGATTCCCATGGCCACCGTGGGCCGGGACTTCGGACCCTACCGCGAGTGGATGCAGCGCAATGGACTGCCGCTCGGGCATGTGCGGGTCATCGACACGGAGCTCACCGCCCAGGCATTCATCACGACCGATCTGGACGACAACCAGATCACCGCTTTTCATCCGGGCGCCATGCAGCACGCGCACCTCAACAAGGTGGCGGACGCCGGCGATGTCTTCGTCGGAATCGTGGCTCCCGATGGGCGCCAGGGCATGGTCGAGCACGCGGAACAGTTCGCCGAGCGGGGCATTCCATTCATTTTCGATCCGGGACAGGGATTGCCGATGTTCGATGCGGCCGACCTCGACCGCTTCATCGAGCAGGCCAGCTGGGTGGCGGTCAACGACTACGAGTGGCAGCTGCTGCAGCAGAAGACCGGCTGGACGGTGCGCGATGTGACGCGGCGCGTGGAGGCGCTCATCGTCACGCGCGGACACAAGGGCTCCATCATCCACCTCCCGGACGGGCAGATCGAGGTCCCTTGCGCCAAGGTCGCCGCGGTGGTCGATCCTACCGGCTGCGGCGATGCCTATCGCGCGGGACTGTTGCACGGCCTCATACACGACCTCGACTACGAGACGACGGGCCGCATCGCCGCCGTCATGGGCGCGCTGAAGATCGAGTCGCGCGGCACCCAGAATCACCGCGCGAGCCCGGCACAGATCGAGCGGCGGTTGGCGGAAAGCTTCGGCGATGCCGTAGCCGCCGCGGCGGCGCTCGCCGCGCGCCCCTGATTGCAGGCCCGCCACGCGACTTTCAATTCATTCAAACCAGGAATCGAATACATGGCCAATGACTTTCTTTTCACCTCCGAGTCGGTCTCCGAGGGGCATCCCGACAAGGTGGCCGATCAGATATCGGACGCCGTGCTGGACGCCATCCTCAAAGAGGACACCCGGGGTCGCGTGGCCTGTGAGACGCTG
>DASVWT010000278.1:0-11479 GCA_036393055.1 Steroidobacteraceae bacterium | reverse complement strand
GGAAAGAGCACGAGCAAGCCGGTGCCGGGCTTCAGGTGAATGTCGGCGTGCCCATTAGGGACGGAGCCCTTCACGCTGCCGTGTGTCACGCCGGGACGGGGATCGCGGAAGCAGAGCGCGCCGGATCCCGCAGGCACCTCGAGATAGAAGCTGCCCGAGAGCAGCGATGCCTCGTGCATGTGCAGGAAGTTGAAGCCACCGCGGTCGTGCAGGTTGACCCACGACTGCAGCTGAAACGGCTGTCCGCTGCGGCCCATCTCACCGAGCGCCGCTGCACAGGCCGAATGAATGGCCTGCCGCAATGCAGCCCAGACCGGCCGCTCCAGAATATCCATCTCCTTGCTGTTCCAACCGCTGCGGTTGGTCCGGCCCGCAGGCGCCGGGCTCGCCGCGCGCAGCGCGAGAACCCAACTCACCCATTCCGCGAAGCGCGGCTGCAGGGCTTCGAGATGCCCCTGCCAGATCCGTGTCGGGAAAAGATCGTAGGATTGCAGCGCGGGCGTCATGCTCGCCTGCCCCAGCCTGTAAGTGGTGCTGAATGTCTCGCCCATCGTCGCTATCTCACGTTAGTTCGCTGAAGGTGCGCCGCTACCGGGGGCCTGACGGCTAGGTAGACGGTGCTCCAGAGCTGCGCCGCGTTGGACTCGTCGACATCCGCAGCGGACGAGCCGAACGGCCGCAGTCGGTATCGCCCCCGCGCATAGACCCAAGACCACAGCTCCGCGTTCTGCATGGATCGCGTCGCTTCGATTGCCGGCCACAGGATCCGTTGGGCCTTGATGAGATCGGTGCGTACGGCGGGCGGAAGATCGTGCCGCTCGAGCTGGCGCGCGAGGCCAGCGGCGAAGAGCGCCTGCTGCCAGGACCATACCACCGTGCCGTGATAGGCGTTGCGGCTGAACTGCCGCTGCAGAGACGGCGCGCAGAATGCCGGGTTGGCCACGACCATGCCGACACCCGTCATCAGACCCGCCGGAAAGGGGCGCATCAGCACCGAGACGATCCGGTCCAGAGCCTGCGGCCGGGGGTGCTCGAAGAGCAGCAGAAAGCCTTCATCCGAATGCATGACCGGGATGGGCTCACCCGAGGCCGAGAGCGACAGTGCGTGAAACCTCAGCGGCCCGTGGTCCAGCGCATCGACGGCCGGCTGCGCAGGAACTCCCTGCGAGTCGGCGTAGATCTCGACCGCATTGGCGGCGACCGAATGCCTCAGGGTCACCTCGAAGAGCGGCGGCGCCCGCTCGCGCCAGATTCTGGCCATCCGCGCCGCATCGGCGAACAGCGCCCGGTCCGCCGCAGACAGGTAAGGCGCCAGGAGCCCGCTCGCCCCCAACCGGGCCGCGCCATCGAGTGCCGCCGGAACCAACACGGCATCGACGTCGTAAGGATACCGACCGCCGCCCAGACCGGTGCCGCTGTCCCGCCAGTCGCCGACGATCTGGCCTGGCTTCAGGCCGATGAGATGCGCAACGGCGGGCGCCTGTGCGAAGGCTGCGGCGCTTGTCACCACGTAGCGAAGATTCCGCACCAGCGCCGCACCGCGCGTGCCGCGCCGCTCGAGCGGACCACCGACTGGCGCTGCGAGAAATGCGGTCGAGCGTGCCTTTGCGCCGGGCTGCAACAACCACTCGGCGGCCACCGGCGCGAGGAGGTAATCCTCGTCGATCATCTTGTAGTCGTACACCGGCGCCGCGGAGCGCGAGCCGTCAGCCTGGAGATGATCGAGCACGGCCTGCTCGCCGATATCCTCCTCGTGCGCGACCTCCCCCTTGGGTGAAAGCCGCGCGAGAACGGAATCGAGGCCATCCTCCACCGCGGTCGGACTGAGCACCGGCATCAGCAAGCGCACGCTCATCAGCGTGTCGCGGCCGAAGTAGGTATCGAATCGCCACGAGCCGGCGAGGAGCTTCTGTCGATAGGCGAGGAAGCTCAGCGTCTTCCCTGCCGCCGTATCCCCCGCGGAGGGATTGCGCAGAAGATCGCGGCCTGCGAGCGGTACGAGCGGCGCCTCGCCCGTGAGGCCCGTGATCCGAAGGCCGATCGAGCCATCGCTGCCAGCGAAGATGCGCTTGCCGCTCACCCGCCCGTCCAGCACCTCGACCGCAAGCCGATAGCTCACCGCGCCATCGAGCCGCTCGCGCGTCCAGGTGAGTGTATGCCCGGTGACTGCAGGCGCAGCGGCAATACCTTTGGGGAGTGTTCCGGTCGACTGGTAATCGCGCAGCACGCGGACGCTGGAGAGCACCGCCTGGCGAATGTCGAGCTCCCGATCCGCGAGGGTGAGCTGCGCGCTGATGCCGTACATCGGCTTTCCCTTCTCATCGCGCGCATGGATGGCCTGTGGCTCGCCGCGAATCTTCCATGCCGCACCGCCGGACTGACGCGCGAACCAGAGGCCGACGCCGCTGTTGCCGGCGGGGAAGGCAACGAGGATGCGCGGCAGAGGACCCGAGCGCAGGACCAGATGCGCCGAGACAGGCCCCTCCCGCAGGAAGTCGTTGAGGATTCGGCCCTCGCGCACCCTGAAGGCGAGCTGGACCTGAGCTGTCCGCGCGGAGGCTGCCGCCGGCAGTAAGCAAAGCAGTGCGCAAGCCGCCGTCGCGGCTCGCAGCAGCAGTGAAGCTCGTGATCGACTCATGCGGAAGCGTCTCCACCAGCCTGTGGCGAAAGGGCGACTTATAGCGTGTTCGACCGCTGCCGTCACTGCCGATGGAATTCGAAATGGCATGCGAGCGCCATCGCGATGCCGGCCGAAAAATTCATTGCATCGGGAATAGCGGAGTTTGTGCGCTCAAACGTCTACTCCCAAGATGACCGCTTGCTCCGTCCCGGTCGCTTTGGACAATCGCGCCGCGCGCGGCCTTCGCGCCCGCTGCGCGCCATGGATGTTGCGGTCTCGCAACGGCGATATCCGGACGAGGGTGATCATCGCATTCGATCTCGCCGCCTGCTCCAGGCGGCACTTTCCATTGGGGGATTTTGCATGAGAGTCAAAGCCAAGAACCTTCATCCGGCCCGGCAGCGGGCCTCCGTACCCACCGATATGCCCCGGAGCAAGCTGAAAGGTTCCGGCGCGAACAGCGTCGCGGCCGTAGTCGCCGGGATTCTCGGCGCCAGCGCGCTGGCCGTCACCGGCACCGCTCATGGGCAAGCCGCGACGGTGGCGGCTCCCCAGCTTCCGACGGCGGCGCAGACTTCGCAGAACCTGCAGGAAGTGGTGGTGACCGCCACGGCCACGGCCGTGAGAAAGATCGACGCGAGCTACAACATCGTTTCCGCGGACCGCGACCTGATCAAGCAGGCGAACCCGCTGAGCTCGGCCGACATCCTCAAGATCGCCCCAGGCCTCTGGCCGGAGGCTTCGGGCGGCCAGACCGGCGCCAATATCGAAGTCGCCGGCCTGCCGAGCGGCGGCGACTCGCCATTCTTCACCAACATGATCCAGGGTCTGCCGCTCTACGGCGCGCCGAACCTCTCCTTCATGGATTCGAGCTCCCTCTTCCGGCTCGACAACACCATCGAGCGCGTCGAGATCACGCAGTTCGGCCCCTCGGTCATCTTCGGCCCGGCGCAGATGGGCGCGACGGCGAACTACATCCTGAGAACCGGCTCTGCCACCCCCACCGGGCAGGTGAGCGCGACCTACGGCACCGAGCACATGTGGCGGACCGACGCCTTCGTTGGAGGTCCGCTCGGCGAGGACTGGTACGGAAGCCTCGGCGGCTTCTACCGCGTCTCGCACGGGGTCCGCCCGTCGCAGTTCCCGTCCGACGACGGCGGCCAGCTGACCGGCACCCTGAAGAAAGACCTGGACGGCGGCTCGCTCGTGTTCTGGGCGCGGGCGCTCGATGACAAGAACCAGTTCATCGCGCCCATTCCGGTCCTGGAGAGCTCCAACGGCTCCTTCAGCGGATATCCAGGATTTGATCCCCTCACCAGCTCCTACCAGGGCTACGGCACTCAGAACGCGACCGTTCCGAGCCCGTTCGGCGGCTTCCAGCAGGCCAACATGGCGAACGGCCGCGGCACAAACATGTACTTCTTCGGCGCCCAGTATAATCAGACCCTCGGCGACTGGACCCTGTACAACGATTTCATCGCCGACGGCGGCGGCCTCGACACCAACGCGTTCTTCTCGGGCCCGAACCCCAGGCCGCTGGGATACTATCTCTACGGCTGCGGCTACGCCGCGCCCGCCGGCTATTGCAATGCCGACGGCACGACCGTCGATACCAACAACCTGCCCGATTTCACCATCAACGGGGTGACCTACGACGCGAATGGCACACCCAAGACCACGCCCACCAGCACACTTCCGATCAACGCAACCTATGCCGGCTCAGGCCTGCCGGTCCCGCTCGGTCAAAGTGTGATCCAGCAGGGCTGGTGGTTCATCCAGAAGTCGCTGCAGAACTTCGCCGACGAGTTCCGGGTGAGCCGGGAAGTCTTCAAGGGCAATACCCTGACGGCCGGCGCATACCTCGCCATCTACGAGGATAACGACAAGTGGTCCCTCGGCAACCAGATGCTGATGACCAACACGCCGAATGCCATTCCGATCGTGCTCAACTTCAATCAACTCGGGACCACCTACAACCTGTCCAGCAGCCAGGGTTTCGTCAACGATAACAGCAACTACAATATCGCAGAGCACGGCAACGCCCGCAACATCGCAGGATACCTCTCGGACTCGTGGCGCCTGGGACCCTGGCTGTTCCAGGGTGGCGCGCGGCTCGAGAACATCAATGCCCACCAGCGCACCTGCAACACCACCAATGTCCCGCTCGGCCCGGCAACCGATCTCTGGGACAACGCCGTGCCGGTCTGCAACGGCACCTGGGACTACGAGCATTACGTGAGGACCCGTCCGACGTTCACCGGCGGCGTGAACTACGACATCACGCAGAATATGAGCGCCTACTTCCGGTTGAACAACGGCGTCCACTACAACGACTTCGACAACGGGATGCGAGGCGCCAAGGGCAACTTCCAGCCGCTGCAGATCGTCCACAACTACGAGGTCGGCTACAAGTGGCAGGGGCGATACTGGTACGTGGACATGGATGCCTATCACCGCATATTCACCGGCCTCAATGCCGAGGCGACCACCGCAGCCGGCATCGGCATCCCGGGTGACTTCGTCACCTACGGCTCAAAGACGGACGGCATCGACCTCGACGGCTATATCGGGCCATTTGCGGGCTTTACGCTGCGGATCGTCGGTGGATGGATGCATGGCACCTATGAGAATGCGGACACCTGCTACCCATACACGAACATTTTCGGGCAGCAGCTGTGCGGCAACATCAACGGCGCACCCCTGCAGCGTCAGCCGAATATCCGGGTCGATGTGACGCCCAGCTACTCGGTGGCGACACCGTGGGGCGACGTGGAGGCCTGGGTCACGGTCGAGCATAGCGGCAAGCGGTACGAGGACCAGTCGGGCCTGCAGCCGCTCGGCACCTATACGATGGTAAGCGCCGGCCTCGTCTCGGACTTCGGCAATCACTGGGACCTTCGCATCCAGGGAACGAACCTGAACAACGCGATCGCGCTCACCGAGGGCAACGCGCGCAAGTTCGGCGTAGCGACCGGCATCGGCGACGTCCTGCTCGGACGTCCGTACGAGGGCCGGGAGGTCAACTTCACCGCCGAATACAAGTGGTGAAGTCCGCCTGAGGGAATCCCTCTCGCGCGATGGGGCGCGAGAGGGGACTGCGGCGGCGCTCATCCCCCCGAGCGCCGCCGCAGGATTCGAGGGAACGCAATCCGCGCTCCGCTGCGCCCCCGGGCGCTCCCGTGCGAGAATCCTCGCAGTCGTTCCGATCCGGGGCTATCTCGAGTGTCCGTTCCGGCTTCCGTGCTCGAATCCATGCGCGCCATCGGCGCGCAGCTCCAGGCCGGCCATTTTCGCGCCGCCCACGATCGGCTCGAGGAGATCGTCGCCGCGAACCCGGCCTTCGCCGAGGCGCAGCGGCTTCTTGCCGGCACCAAATTGGCTCTCGGCGACGCCGTTGCGGCGGAGGCCCTGCTGCGCCGCGCACTCGAGGTCGACCCGGGCTGGGCTCCAACATACACGACTCTCGGCGAGCTGCTGCTCGCGAGCGGCCGGGGCGCCGAAGCCGAAACCGTCCTGCAACGGGTGGCCTCCGGCGTGCGGCCGGATCCGCGCGCGGCCCTGCTGCTTGCCCGCCATTACAACGACACGGCACGCCCGGCCCGGGCACTGACGGTCGCCACCCCATTTTGCACCGCGGAAAGGACCGATCCGGACCTGGCGACGCAGCATGTCACGGCCCTCATCGCACTGGGCCGTCACACGGAAGCCATCGTGCTCTACGGCAATCTGGCCGCCGCGGCGCCCGACAATCCCGCCCCGGCCCAGCCGCTCGCAATCGCCCTCAATGCTGCGGGCCGCCATGACGAAGCCGCGCGGATCGCGCACAGAGCTCTGGCGCGCGGATTCAGGTCCGCCGCACTTTGCCTGACATACGCGAAAGCCCTGATGGCCGAAGGTGCCAACGAGCGCGCCGAGACGGCGCTTCGCGACTGCCTTCGCCTCGAGCCGCGCCTCGCCGAGGCGCACAACAGCCTCGCGCAGGTCATCTGGATTCGCACCGGCGATATCGCGCAGGCGACCGAGGCGCTGGATCAGGCGCTGAGCAGATTCGGCAACGACGATGCGCTCTGGGCAACCAAGGCCGCCGTCCTGCAGGGTGCAGGGGATGCGCGCGGCGCCTACCAATGCCTTGCTCCAAGGGCCGAGCGCGCCCACGCGCCGCCGGCGCTGCTCGTACGGGCCGGACTGTCGGCGCTCGATTTCGACCCGGCCAAAGCGCTCGCGCTCGGCGAGCGGGCTCTTCGCTCCATGCCTGAAAACAGCTCTGCCCGCGCCCTGCTGGCCGCTGCCCAGCTGGGGGTGGGCGATGCAAAAGGCGGCCTCGGGAACTGCGAGATACTGCTGGCACATGCTCCGGATGACCAGTATTTCATCGCGTTGAAAACGACGGCATTGCGTCTGCTCGGCGATGCGCGTTACGAGCAGCTCTGTGACTATCGGCAGCTCGTTCTGCCGCTCGACATCTCACCGCCACCGCCCTGGAAGGATCTGCCCGGCTTCCTCGCAGACCTCACGGCGAGCCTCGAGCGCGTGCACGATCCGAACGGGCATGCCCTGCTCTTCCAGTCTCTGCGCCACGGCACCGAGACGACCCGGGATCTGACGCAGAGCACCGATCGCGCCGTGCGCGGGCTTTTCGAGGCCTTCGCGCAGCCCATCGCACGTTATCTCGAGCACATCGGCAAAGGCACCGACGCCCTGCGCCGCCGCAATGACGGCAGGTGGCGCTTCAACGGCAGTTGGTCGGTACGCCTGCGCGACCGCGGCTTTCACATGAGCCACGTCCATCCGCGTGGCTGGATATCCTCAGCCTTCTATGTCGCGCTGCCGGAAGTGATGGCCGAAGCTCGCACCGACGAAGGCGTGCTCAGCTTCGGCAAGCCAGGCATCCTGACGAGCCCTTCGTTGGAGCCCGAATACACGGTCCGACCGGCACCCGGCATGCTCGTGCTCTTTCCGTCCTACTTCTGGCACGGCACCGTCCCATTCCAGAGCCCGCAGCCCCGCCTGACGGTCGCTTTCGACGCTGTACCAGCGCGCTAAGCACTGCCCGTAAGATGTGCGCTCAGACGGGGCCCTCACCCCGTGCGAGCGGTCTTTTGCTGCTCGGCGAGAAAACGCATGACGATGCGCTTCAGAAGGCCCGCATTCGCGCCGGCCGTGGCGCGGATTGTTCAGCCGGACGCCGCCACGGGATAATGCCGGCGAGAGACTCAGCCGCATTTCCGATGGATACCGTCCAGGAGCTCAAGCCCGCCACTGCCCGCAAGGTTTTCCTCGGGCAGATGGGCTTTCTCGCCGTGATGCTTTCGCTCATTGCGGTGTCGAACGTCTTCACCGCGCTCGCCGATCGGGCCAATGAGGGCGTACATCTGGCCGCGTGGGAGCCGGTCACCTGGGAGTTCTCGAGCGTCGTTTGCATCTGGCTGCTGTTGCCGGCAATGGGCTGGTGGCTCAGGCAGTTTCCACTGGTCCACGGCGGCTGGCTGCGCAATCTCCCAGCGCATCTCATTGCGACGCTGCCCTTCTCTCTGGTTCATGTGGGCGGCATGACTGTCCTTCGCGAGCTGGTCTACCGGTTGATGGGCGGCCACTACCAGCTCGGCCCCTGGTGGCCGGACTGGTTTTACGAGTACCGCAAGGATTTCGTCAGCTACTGGCTGCTCCTCAGCTGCATCGTGGCGTTCCGGTTATACGGACTCTGGTCGGACTCCCGCGAGTCCCACGCCGCGGCCGCGGAACAGCCGCCGGCCCCGAGTAGCCCGGCGGAGGGCGACTCCACCGCAGCGCAAGCACCGCTCGAGCGCCTCGTAGTCCGCAAGCTCAACCGGGAATACATCATCGCCATTGCCGATGTCGATCGGGTCGAAGCGGACGGCAATTATGTCAACGTGTATGCCCAGGGCACCCCTTACCCGCGGCGGGAGTCGCTAGCCGCCCTGGAGAAGAAGCTGGATGCGCGGCGCTTCGTCCGGGTGCATCGTGGCCACCTGGTCAATGTCGACCGGATCCGCGAGATCCAGCCCTGGGACCACGGCGATTACCGCATCGTGCTGCAGGATGGCACCTGCGTGAACCTCAGCCGGCGATATCGCAGCCGGCTGCAGCACCTCCTCCGCTGATTTCATCCCCGCAGTGGCGCCCCTCGACCCCGCAGAGCGCCGCTCGTCACCTCGCCGGTTGCGGCGCGCGTCCCGGAGCCCGTAGCGTTCGGGCCTCCATTGCGCAAGTGACTGCCGGAGTGACCGCCATGACAAGAGCCCTGCCCACCCTCACCGCCACTCTGCTGGCGGCTGTGGCACTCGCCGCCTGCTCCTCGCGAGCCACACCGGGCGGCGCCGGCCATCCTGTGGAATCCGCAAAGACTGATGGCGCAGTGGCCTCGAGCCCGGGTGGCGCCACCAAGTCCGCGGACAACGGCTGGGCGTCCTACGGCGGTGATCCGGGCGGGAAGCGTTACTCGCAGCTCACTCAGATATCCCCTGCCAACGTAGGGCGGCTTCGGGTCGCGTGGGTGTATCGCACGGGCGAGCTCGGGAAGGGCGTCACGGACTGGAAGCACTCGGCCTTCGAGGCGACGCCCATCCTGTACGACGGGAAGCTTTATTTCACCACCCCGAGCACCAACGTAGTCGCAATCGATGCCGCCAGCGGCGCACTGCGCTGGCGCCACGACAGCCACAACGCCAATGGCCTGCACTATTCCGACGGCGTCTCGCGGGGCGTATCCCTGTGGGTCGATCCCTCCAGGCCAGCAGGCGCCGAGTGCCGGGCGCGCATCTTCGCGCCAACGCTCGACGGCAGGCTGCTCGCGCTGGATGCCGGGACCGGCGCTCCCTGTCGGGATTTCGGCGAGGATGGCGCCATCGACCTGCGCCAGGGTGTGCGCTATGTCGAGAAGCCGCAGAGCGGCTGGCGCGATTATCTGGTGACCTCGCCGCCCGCGATCATCGACGGCAAGGTCATCGTGGGCTCCTCGATCGGTGACAACCGCGCGGTCGGGGTCGAGCTCGGCACAGTGCGCGCCTTCGATGCCGAGACCGGCAAGCTGCTCTGGAGCTGGGATCCGATACCCCGCGACCCCTCCAATCCGGTTTACAGGGAGTGGAGCCCGCAGGGCGCGAAGCTCACCGGCGCAGCCAACGCCTGGGCGCCGCTCTCGGTCGATGCCACGCGTCATCTGGTGTTCGTTCCCACCGGCTCCGCCAGTCCCGATTTCTTCGGCGGCGGGCGGCCGGGCGATGACCGCTGGGCGGACTCGGTGGTGGCGCTCGATGCGGATACCGGGAAGCTCGTCTGGGGCCGACAGCTCGTCCATCACAACCTGTGGGATTACGACGTCGCCTCGCAGCCGACGCTGGTGGAGCTGACACACGAGGGCAGGCAGGTGCCAGCGGTCATTCAGGCGACCAAGACGGGCTTTCTGTACACGCTGAACCGGGAAACCGGAGCCCCCGTCTTCCCCATCGCGGAGAAGCCCGTGCCCCAGGATGCGGTGCCCGGTGAGACGCCCTCGCCCACACAGCCTTATCCGGCAGTCCCACCCGCGTTGGTCCCGCAGGGGCCCGTGACTCCAGCGGACGCCTGGGGAGTTGCCTGGCTCGATAAGCGCGCCTGCCGCAAGCAGATCGAGGCCGATCGCTCCGAAGGCATCTTCCAGCCGCCCTCCACCCGGGAATCCATCTTCAGCCCCGGATTCGCGGGCGGCTCCAACTGGGGCGGGATCGCCTTCGATCCTCGGCGCCAGCTGGTCATCGCCAACACGATGAACTTGCCGTGGCTGATGGCGCTCGTACCGCGCAAGGAAGTCGCGGCGGAAATGAACGACCCCAAATACCGGGGCTGGGAGTTCGGACTTATGCGGGGCACTCCTTATGCCATGCGCCGGCGCACCTTCATGTCGGGCCTCGGCATTCCGTGTGTCAGGCCGCCCTGGGGCACACTCACCGCCGTGGACATGGTGCATGGCACCATCAAGTGGCAGGTGCCGCTGGGCGATGCGCCGATCGTTCATCTGAATCTCGGCATGCCGAACCTCGGCGGCCCCGTCGTCACGGCCAGCGGCCTCGTCTTCATTGCCGCGAGCCTCGATGACCGCATGCGCGCCTTCGACATCGACACCGGCAAGGTGCTCTGGCAGGCGAAGCTGCCGGCCGGCGGCCAGGCGACACCCATGACCTACAGTGTCGGCGGCCGCCAGTACGTCGTGATCGCAGCCGGCGGCTATAAAGACAGCAGCACGCGGGGGGACTACCTGATCGCGTATGCGTTACCGCGCTGAGCGCGGCCACCGCCGCAGCGGCGCTTCAGCTACCTGCTCTTGCTATACTCGAAGCCAAACTAGAGCCAGCTTTCGAGAGCCCACTCAATGATGCGCAAAATCGCCTCATCGGCACTTGCACTGACCGGCCTGCTCATCGCGCTGGGTGCGTTCGGCCATAGCTTCATGGGTCGCCGCGCGCTCGATATCGGGCTTGCCCGGGCAGCGCTCGATGCCCACACCGAAAAGCTGATCTATCTGGTGTGGTATTTCTGCGGCGGCTGCATGCTGGTCTTCGGCCTGCTGGTGATCGAAAGCGCGCGGCGGGCGTGGCGTGGCGAGAACGGCGGCCTGTCCGCAACGGCCTTGATCGGGATCTTCTATCTGCTCACCGGCGTACTGTCGCTGGCCTACATGAAAGAAGCTTTCTGGAGCGTTTTCGTCATCCTCGGCGGCCTGGCGCTCCTGTTGTCGCTGACGCTGGCAGCCGGCGGTGCCCGCTCCAGCCAGCCATACCAACAGCCGCAGTGAGCGGGCTCAGGCGAGGGACAACTCCACGTGCCGGCCGAGCACCGCCAAGGCGGCCTCGATCCTGAGAA
>DASVWT010000277.1:0-3752 GCA_036393055.1 Steroidobacteraceae bacterium | reverse complement strand
CCCTTGCCCAGCCAGATGAACTGGTCGACGCCGAGATATTCCCGCAGCACCGCTTCCGCCTGCTCGCGGGTCATGCCCGGATTGCGGTTGGGGTTGAGCACGCATTCCTCGGTCAGCATCACCGTGCCCTGCCCGTCCACGTGCAGGGCGCCGCCCTCCAGCACGATCGGCGCGGCGTAGCGATCGCGCATCTCCCTGCCGAAGGCATCGGCGGAGATCTCGCGCGGAAGCGTCAGATCGCGCGTGAAGGGCTGGTAGAGGCCGCCCCAGGCATTGAAGCGCCACTGCACGCTGCGCAGCGTATCCGGCTGCTCCGCAACCAGGAATGTCGGCCCGGTATCCCGCACCCAGATGTCATCGTACTCGATGCGCGCGAGCTCGACTCCGGCCGGCGCGGTCTCGTTCACGCTCTCAAAGTGCGCCGGCGGGACCCCGAGGCGCACAGGCTCGAAGCGGCAGATGGCGGCGGCGACCGCGAGCACGGCTTGCTGCGCGGGCCGCGCGCCCTCGCGCCAGTTGTCGGTGCGCTCGGGCCAGAGAAGCCAGGTGGCATCGTGCGGCTCGAACTCCGCGGGCATCCAGTAGCCTTCGGCGGCGGGGGTCTTCTCCCGCAGGTCGAAAGTCGCCTGGTCCACGGTCTCCCAATACTCCGGGTCGAGCAGATCCTCGTCTTCGGGAGTCATGATCGCAACCTGCTGTGCTTATACCCGTAAAAGGCGTAGATGGCGGTACCGATCGCCGTCCATACAACCAGTCTGATCCAGGTGGCGTTGGAGAGGAAATAGGTCATCCCGGCGCAGACCAGGGCGCCGAGCGGGCAGATGAACCAGGCGGCCGGAACCCGGAAGGGGCGGTGCACGTCCGGGCGCGTGTAGCGCATCACGAGCACCCCGATGCACACCACCGCGAAAGCGAGCAGGATGCCCATGGAAATGAGGTCCGCCAGCACATCGAGCGGAAACACACCGGCGATCAGCGCCGCGCCGATGCCGGTGATCGCGGTCGCCACGTGCGGCGTCTTGAAACGCGGGTGACAGCGGCTCATGGCGCGCGGCAACAGTCCGTCATCGGCCATCGAGAGGAGAATGCGCGGCTGCCCGAGGAGTGAAGTCAGGATCACCGAGGTCATGCCGACGATGATGCCGACGATGAGGAGCTTGCTGATCAGGGAAAGAGCCGGGTATGCCTCGAGGGCCACCGCGACCGGCTCGGCGCTGTTCAACTTGAAATACGGCACCATGCCGGTGACCACGGCGGCCACCGCCACGTAGAGAACCGTGGAGACCACCAGCGTGCCGATGATCCCGATCGGCAGGTCGCGCTGAGGATTGCGCGCCTCGAGCGCCGTGGTCGAGGCGGTGTCGAATCCCACATAGGAGAAAAAGATGATGCCCGCCCCTTGCAGCACTCCCGTCCAGCCGAAATGCCCGAAAGTGCCCGTATTCTTCGGAATGTAAGGATGCCAGTTGGCCGGGTCGATGAAGGATATCCCGGCCACCACGACTATCACGATCACGCCGACCTTTATGGCCACCATGACGTTGGTTACCCAGGCGGTCTCCCGGATTCCGACATAGCAGAGCGCGCTCAGTGCGAGCACGATCAGAACCGCCGGCAGGTTCAGTATCGCGCCGGTCGCAACCAGATGCCCGGTCGCGCTCTCCTGCAGGGGAGCATTCACCCACATTGCCGGCAGGCGCAGATGTATTTCGGCCAGCAGGTTCACCACGTAGGCCGACCAGCTCACCGCCACCGCGGAGGCCGATATGGCGTACTCGAGCAGCAGGTTCCAGCCGATGAACCAGGCGATCGCCTCGCCGAGCGTCGCGTACGTATAGCTGTAAGCGCTGCCCGGCACGGGCAGGAACGCCGCGAACTCCGCATAGCAGAGCGCCGCCAGCGCGCTGCCGAAGGCGGCGATCAGGAGCGACAGCGTGATCGCGGGTCCCGATTGGTTCGCCGCCACGGTGCCAGTGAGGACGAAGACACCGGTCCCGATCGTGGCGCCGATGCCGATCGACATGAGCGACCAGGCGCTCAGCGTCTGCCTGAGCCGCTCTGCCCCCGACTTTTCGCGCGGCTGGACGGGCCTGATGGCGAGGAGCTGGCGCAGCACGGAACGCTTGGCCGCGGGCTGCCGGGCGCCGCTTTCGGTCTCGTACATCGCGCGAAGTGTCGCACACTCACCCGCTTCGCGCATGCCGCCAGCCCCAAGGATCCCTGAGGAGGTCAGTGGCGCGGCCCCAACTCGAGCTGTGGTAGCATTTCCGGCCCGCCGCGGCGCTCCAGAGCTCCCCGGCCGATCGCAGATCCCGCAAGGAGTTCACCTGATGTCCACGGCCGTACCCCTGAAGCTCACGCCGCCCGCCCAGGGGGCCAAGATCACCCTGCGCGACGGCAAGCTCGTCGTCCCCGACAATCCCATCATCCCCTTCATCGAGGGTGACGGCACCGGCCCGGACATCTGGCGGGCGAGCGTGCGGGTCATGGACGCAGCCGTGCAGAAGGCCTACGGCGGCCGCCGCAAGATCCACTGGATGGAGGTGTTCGCCGGCGAGAAGTCGAACCGCCAGTTCAACAGCTGGCTCCCCGATGAGACCGTCACCGCCTGCCGCGATTACCTGGTCTCGATCAAGGGCCCGCTCACCACGCCAGTGGGCGGCGGTATCCGCTCCCTCAACGTGGCGCTGCGCCAGCTTCTCGATCTCTACGTCTGCCTGCGCCCCGTGCGCTGGTTCAAGGGCGTGCCCTCCCCCGTGAAGCACCCCGAGAAAGTGGACATGGTGATCTTCCGCGAGAACACCGAGGACATCTACGCCGGTATCGAGTTCGAAGCCGGCACCGAGGATAACCGGAAGTTCCTCGAGCTCTTCAAGCAGCACTTCCCCAAGGCCTACGGCAAGATCCGCTTCCCGGAAAGCTCCGGCATCGGCATCAAGCCCGTCTCCAAAGAAGGCTCGGAGCGCCTGATCCGCTCCGCCATCCAGTACGCCGTCGCCAACAAGCGCCGCAGCCTCACCCTCGTCCACAAAGGCAACATCCAGAAATTCACCGAAGGCGCCTTCCGCAACTGGGGCTATCAGCTGGCCGAGCGGGAATTCGCCGACGCCACCTACACCTGGGAGCAATGGGAGCGCACCAAGGCCGCCTCCGGCGAGAAGGCCGCCAACGCCGAGATGGACGAAGCCAGGCGCGCCGGCAGGATCATCGTCAAGGACGCGATCGCCGACATCACCCTGCAGCAGGTGCTGACCCGCCCCGATGAGTTCGACGTCATCGCCACCCTCAACTTGAACGGCGACTATCTCTCCGACGCCCTGGCCGCCCAGGTCGGCGGCATCGGCATCGCCCCCGGCGGCAACATCAACTACATGACCGGCCACGCCGTCTTCGAGGCCACCCACGGCACCGCCCCGAAGTACGCCAACCTCGACAAGGTCAACCCCGGCTCCGTCATCCTTTCCGGCGAGATGATGTTCCGCTACATGGGCTGGCTCGAAGCCGCCGACGCCATCATCGGCGCCATGGACAAAACCATAGGCCAGAAGACCGTCACCTACGACTTCGCCCGCCTGATGGAAGGGGCGACCGAAGTGCCGACATCCGCCTTCGGCGACGCCCTGATCCGCAACATGTGACACGATCATGACGATCCTCGAGTGGGCTCGTAAGGTGCAGGCGATCGCCCAGAACGGGCTCGCCTTCACCCACGACCCATTCGACAAGGAGCGCTACACCCAGCTCACCGAGCT
>DASVWT010000276.1:0-12420 GCA_036393055.1 Steroidobacteraceae bacterium | reverse complement strand
GTCATGCCGCGACTCCCTTGTCCACCAGGCGCATGAAGATCTCCTCCAGGCGATTGACCTTGTTGCGCATGCTCACGACCTCGATCCGCAGCTGCGAGAGCCGCGCGAAGAGGTCATTGAGGCTCTGCTCGTTGGAGACCTCGACTTCCAGGGTCTGATCGTCCGTGAGCCGCACCGGATAACCCTCCAGCCGGGGCGCCGCCTCGAGCGGCGAGCTCACGTTGAGCACGAAGGTCTCGGTGTGCAGACGCCGCAGCAGGCTGCTCATGCGGTCGCGCTCGACGATCCGTCCGCCGTCGATGATGGCTATGTTGCGGCAAAGCGTCTCCGCTTCCTCCAGGTAATGGGTCGTCAGGATGATGGTCGTTCCGCGCCGATTGATCTCCTGGAGGAAATCCCACATCGAGCGGCGGATCTCGATGTCGACGCCGGCGGTGGGCTCATCGAGGATGAGGAGCCGCGGCTCGTGCATCAGGGCGCGGGCGATCATCAGCCGGCGCTTCATGCCGCCCGAGAGGCTGCGCGAGGCCTTGTCGCGCTTCTCCCAGAGCTGCAGCTGCTTCAGGTACCGCTGCGCGCGCCGCCGGGCCTCCGCCCGGGGGATGCCATAGAAGCCCGCCTGGTTGACCACGATGGTCTCGGGCGACTCGAACATGTTGAAGTTGAGCTCCTGCGGCACGACGCCGATGCAGGCCTTGGCGGCCTCGAGCTCACGGTCGATGTCGTGTCCGAACACCACGACCTCGCCCCCGGTCTTGGTGACCAGGGAGGTCATGATGCCGATCAGGGTGGTCTTGCCGGCGCCGTTGGGCCCGAGCAGCGCGAAGAAATCGCCCTGCTCGACCTCGAGGTCGATCCCTTTGAGGGCCTGCACGCCGTTCTTGTACGTCTTGGACAGTCCGCGGACCGAGAGTGCATTCATGGAGCGAAGAATCCGTTACGCGGCGGGGCGCCGCAATGCCTATTTCGGTAGATCGCCGGGGAAACGCGACGGCTCAGTCCTTGAAGTACCTGGCCAGGAACTCATCGAAAGTGCCCTGATCCGCCGCCTCGATCGCCCGCTGGGCGGCGAGCGACTCCTCGGCCTCCGCGGCGAGCTCCCGCAGGCGCGCCTCGTTCGGCGGATAAAGATCCAGGAAGTACCCCTTGTGGGTAGCCGACATGCGCAGCGCCAGATCGAAGAAGGGTTCGCCGGTATCGTCGAGCTCCTTCATCATCCGGGCCGAGGGCGTGAGCCGCACGTCCTCCACCTTGGCCGCCTGGACGGCGAGTGCCGCCGAGTAGGGCCGGGAGGGATCCCCGCGATCGAGGATCTCGCAGATTCCGGCGAGGGAGTCGATGAGCTCCCGGGCCCATTGCCGCATCTGCACATCGCGCCCGTCCCGCCAGAGGGTGAGCCCAGGCTCGCGGCCACGGCGGGCAACGGTGAGGTGGTTGCCATCGAGCAGGCGCTGCTCGTCATTGCCGATCGGCGGGCTCTCCTTGAGGAGGCAGAGGGCGAGGAATGCCTCGAGGAAGCGCAGCTTGTTCTGATTGACGCCCACGGGGTCGAAGGCGCTGACATCCAGGGCACGGACCTCGACGTATTCGACGCCGGCCCTCCTCAGGGCCTTGGTCGGCCGCTCGCCCGAGCGCGCCACGCGCTTCGGGCGGATGAAGCTGTAGTACTCGTTCTCGATCTGCAGGATGTTGGCATTGAGCTGCCGGTATTCGCCGTCCACCTTGACGCCGAGCGCCGCATACGGGGGATGCGGGGTCGAGATCGCGTGGCTCAGGTCGCGGACGTACTCATCGAGGCTGTTGACGGAGACTGTCAGATCCGCCTGATTGCGGTTGCGGTAGCCGATGTCGCTCATCCTGAGGCTGGTGCCGTAGGGCTCGTAGGCGCTGCCGGCCGTGAAGTCCTGGAGTCCGTGATCGTGCCCCTTGAGGAAGGACTTGCAGACGACCGGCGACACCCCGAACAGATACAACACCAGCCAGCCGTGCCGCCGGTAGTTGCGCAGCAGGTCGAAATATCGCGCCGACACGAAGCCGGCGCCGCGCTCGCGCGATTTCACCAGGTCGGCGTAGGCGTCCCAGAAGGGCAGCGGGAAGGAGTAATTGAAGTGCACCCCGGAGATCGCCTGCATCATGCGGCCATAGCGCAGGCCGAGGCCCCGGCGGTAGACGCTCTTCATGCAGCCGATGTGCGAGCGGCCGTAGTCGGCGATGGGGATGTCCTCGTCCCGGGAGATGGCACCGGGCATGCTGGTCGCCCACAGGAGCTCGTTGCCGAGATGCCGGTACACGAACTGGTGCAGGTCGAGCAGGTACTGCAGCAGCTCCCACGTGGCGGTGAAGGTCGGCGTGACGAGCTCGATCAGCGCCTCCGAGTAGTCGGTCGTGATGTGCTCGCTGGTGAGGGCTGAGCCGAGCGCGCGCGGGTGCGGCGTCTGGACGAGACGACCCTCCGGCGTGACGCGCAGGGACTCCTTCTCCAGCCCCTTGCGGCCGCCCTGGAGGATCTCGGGCTGCCCGCTATTGACGAGCGCGGACAGGCGCCGCTCGAAGGCGATGTCGAGGCCGGGGCTGCTCATGAAGTCTGCTTTGCCGCTCGCTATGGATGGGGACTAGCCCCTAGCCTACCGCGAGGGCTGCGCATCTGGCATCTTGCCGCTTCGCGGGGCGCCCGCGCAACGGAGATTCCCACATGATCGGCATCATCGGCGGCACTGGTCTCTACCGGATGGAGGGTCTGGAGGTCACCCGGTCGGCAGAGGTCGATACGCCGTTCGGGCGGCCATCGGGTCCCATCATGCTGGGCCGGCTGGCAGGACGGGATATCGCCTTCCTGCCGCGCCATGGCCTGCATCACGACCTGCTGCCCAGCGAGATCAACTTCCGGGCGAACATCTGGGCACTGAAGGCGGTCGGGGTGCGGACCATCATCGGGGTGTCGGCAGTCGGGAGCCTGCGGGAGGAGATCCGTCCGGGCGATCTGGCGCTGCCGTCGCAGTACCTGGATTTCACCAAGGGACTGCGGCCCGCGAGTTTCTTCGGCAAGGGACTGGTCGCGCACGTGTCCACTGCTCACCCGACGTGCGCGCACACCGCGACGCTCATCGCGCGAGTGGCCGAGGCGATCGGACAGCCGATCCATCGCGACAAGACCTACGCCTGTGTGGAGGGGCCACGGCTCGGCACGCGCGCGGAGAGCTTCTGGCTGCGCGGGGCCGGCGCCGACCTCGTGGGGATGACCAACGTGCCGGAGGCCTTCCTCGCGCTCGAGGCACAGGTGGGATATTGCGTCATCACGGTGGCGACCGACTATGACTGCTGGCTGGATGACGCCTCGCAGCATGTCTCCGCCGAGCAGGTGATCGGACAGTTCAAGGAGAGCCTGAGCCGGGTGCAGCGGCTGATCGCGGGAGCGGCTGCGGAGTATGTCGAGGAGGAGTCGCGGCCGTGTCGCCAGGCGCTCAAGGCGGCGGTGGTGACGCCGCGGGAGCAGCTGACCGCGGAGCAGAAGAAGCTGCTGGATTTCCTGGCGAGCTGACATCGATGCGTGCGCGACGGAGGGCCCTGGCGGTTGAGATGCTTCTCGGAGGCGACGCGAGCCCGGGACGCACACCATGACCGTACTGGACTGGCTGCTCGATTCGGACCCCGCGATCCGCTGGCAGGTTTTGCGCGATCTCGCTGGAGCGTCGGATGAGGTCGTTGCGGCGGAGCGCGCACGCGTAACGACGGAAGGCTGGGGAGCGAGCCTCCTGGCCTTGCAGGGCGAGGATGGCCAGTGGGCGGGCGGCGCATGCTTTCCGGCGCGGTGCCTCGACTGGCGCGCGGAGGGCCAGGGGCAGCCCTGGACCGCCACGCTGCCGACTCTGCAGCTGTTGCATGACCTGGGGATCGATCCCAGTGCAGAGCCGGTGCGCCGCGCGGTGGCTCTGGTCGCAGAGCACTGCCGCTGGGAGCACGCCGGACAGCCTTTCTTCAGTGGCGAGGTCGAGCCGTGCATCAATGGCAGGACCGTCACCCTGGGCACCTACTTCGATCAGGATGCGAATGCCATCGTAGCCCGCCTGTTGGATGAGCAGCTGGCCGACGGGGGCTGGAATTGCGAGGCGGAGAACGGCTCCGTCCGCTCGTCTTTCCACACCACCATCAACGTGTTGGAAGGACTGCTGGCGCACGAGCGCGCGGCCGGCGGCTCCTCGGACGTCAGTGCGGCCCGGCGCCGCGGCGAAGAGTACCTGCTCGAGCGAAAGCTGATCCGGCGCAAGAGCACCGGCGAGGTGATCAATCCCTCGTGGCTGAAATTCTCGTTTCCGGTCCGGTGGCATTACGACGTACTGCGCGCCCTCGAATACTTCCGCTCCGCGGGGGGCCCGCCGGATCGCCGCATGGGCGAAGCAATCGACCTGCTTCGATCCAAGCAGCAGCCGGACGGTACCTGGCTGCTCGAGAACACGTATCCCGGCAAGATCCATTTCGCGCTGGAGGACGGGGATGGCCGGCCCAGTCGATGGAATACCTTCCGGGCGCTACGCGTGCTCCGGTGGTACGAGCAGTCGAATTGATTCTGACTGCGGCCGCCGCACGATAGGCGCTCCGTCTTACACCGACGTCTCACGGCGCATCACCTGATAGACGTCGACAACTACGCCAGACACAGCGTGGTGTTTGATTCAAGCTGCTCGGGGCGGAACAGTCCCTGGGCCCCGTTACGAATGATGCTGAAGTCGCTCATGCCGTACTTCGCATCGCTCATGACCGGGCTGGATCGAGCCTCCACCGCCCGGAGAGAGGGATGGCATTCGATGCGACGAGGCGGTGTGAATCGGAAGCAATGCCGTGCCTCATGCTTGCCGTCGAGCTCGCTCTCACCGTATTTCTGCTTGGTGTGCTCGGTATTGCACTGGTTGTGACCTGACGTCATGGAGCTATTCGGCGAAGTAAGCCTCGATGCGGTAGCCATCGGGGTCGATGAGGTAGGCGGCGTAGTAGCTGAAACCGTAGTCGGGGCGCAAGCCGGGAGGGCCGTTTCCGGTATCGAGCTGGTATGAATGCTGCTGGTGGGTGGAAGATCGGATCCTGGAAGGATCAGCCGCTTGGGAAATATTGCTATCCTTGATGGATGGCGCTCGCGGCGAAAGTGCTGGCATCGGGAAGCGGTTGGCGCGTGAGCGACGTGGTATGCACGTTCGGCCCGCGTGACCCGTGCCATGTGGGGCAACACAGCGCCTACGGCATTGCGCTGGTCACCGACGGCAACTTCCGATACCGCACCGCCCAGGGCTCGGCATTGATGACTCCCGGGTCATTGCTGCTCGGCAACGAAGGGGCCTGCTTCGAATGCGGACATCAGCACGCCCGCGGTGATCGCTGCCTGCAACGCGTACCGCGGGACTGAGCCGCGGCACGGCAACCGATGGTCGAAGCGGATTTCAAGCGGCGGATCGAGGCGGTCTATCAGGCCGAGTCGCGCGCCGTCCTCGCGACCCTGATCAGGCTGCTCGGCGATTTCGACCGCGCCGAGGAGGCGCTGCATGACGCATTCCGCGCCGCGCTGGAGAAGTGGCCGGAGCAAGGCATGCCGGAGAATCCCCGTGCCTGGCTGGTGTCGGCGGGGCGCTTTCGCAGCATCGATCAGCTGCGGCGGCAGGCCAGGTTCGACTCCTTCGATCCGCAGTCCCACGATTTCGCTGCGGAAGGCGGCGCAGCACCGGATGACGATGACCCGAGCGTTGCCGACGATCGCCTGCGGCTGATCTTCACCTGTTGTCACCCCGCGCTGGCGCCGGATGCGCAGATCGCGTTGACGTTGCGGGAAGTCTGCGGCCTGACGACGGAGCAGATCGCGCAGGCGTTCCTGACGCCCGTCCCCACGCTGGCGCAGCGCATCGTGCGCGCGAAGGGAAAGATCCGCGACGCCGGGATTCCGTACGAGGTCCCCGCTTCGGAAGAGCTGGCCGGGCGCCTCGATACCGTCCTGCGCGTCATCTACCTCGTATTCAACGAGGGATACACGGCGAGCAGCGGAGCGGAGTTGATGCGCCTCGACCTGGCGAGCGAGGCGATTCGCCTGGGGCGGCTTCTGGTCGGGATGCTGCCGGAGACGGAAGCGATCGGCCTGTTGGCATTGATGCTGCTGCATGATTCCCGGCGCGCCGCACGCGCCTCCCCGGCCGGCGAGCTCATCGTGCTCGAGGAGCAGGACCGGTCGCTGTGGAACCGTGAGCAGATCAGGGAAGGAGCGGCGCTGGTGGAGCGGGCGCTCTCGTCCCGCCGCTTCGGGCCCTACTCCCTACAGGCGGCGATCGCTGCGGTACACTGCGAGGCCTCCCGCTCTGCCGACACAGACTGGAACGAGATCGTTTATCTCTACGACCTCCTGCTGCGCATCGAGCACACCCCCATCGTGGAGCTCAATCGCGCGGTCGCCGTCGCCATGCGGGATGGTCCGGCGGCCGGGCTGGCGCTCGTCGATGACTTGCTGGCGAGGGGTGAGCTCAAGGGATACCGGCTGGCTCATGCCGCGCGGGCCGACCTGTGCCGGCGGCTGGGCAGGGTTGCGGAGGCGCGCGACGCCTATGAGCGCGCGCTCGCAATGACACAGCTCGAGCCCGAGCGGCAGTTTCTGCAACGCCGTTTGGCAGAGCTACCGCCAGGCTGAGCTGACCCGGCCGAACTCACCGGCCAGGTTGACCGGCAGATTGAGGCTGGCAGGCGGCTTTCCGGAATACCTTGTCGATCGAGAGGACTCTCGTGCGGCTATCCGGTGAGAGCGATGTCGCGGAAGCCTGTCCGGGGCATCGAGCCTGGTCGCTGGGGGCGCCGGCGGGGTGATGAGCCGACGCCTGGCGCGGGGCCTCGATATATTCGACATTCAAGCGGCGGGAGGGGCGCGCGATGAGATATCTCTGTCTGGTGTATGGCGAGGAGCAGAAGATCGGCGAGGTGGACGATCGCAAATGCCTGGCATGCGACGCCGAGCTGCGGGCGCGCGGCCAATGCGTCGCCTCGGAGGCGCTGGAGCCGGTGGCGACAGCCACGACGGTGCGCATGCGCAATGGTCGCTTATCGGTGACCGACGGGCCCTTCGCGGAGACGAAGGAGCAGCTCGCGGGCTTCTATCTGATCGAGGCGCGCGACCTCAACGAGGCCATCCAGATCGCCGCGAAAATCCCGCCGGCGGAGGTAGGCTGCGTGGAGGTGCGTCCTATCCGTCCGATCCGCGAGCATCCGCGAACGGGGCAGTCGCGCGGCTGAGGGAGCGCTCCTCGGGAGCGGCGAGCGAAGCTAACGGAGCGCACGCTGCCGAAGGCTCGCAACCTGCTCCGGAGTCACCCCGTCGGCCTCGAGAATTTTCGTCCTCCTCGTCTCGCCCGCCACGATGCGCACCGCGCGCTTCGCGATACCTAAGCATTCCGCCAGGAACTCGATCAGTGCGCGATTGGCGGCATCGTCGACCGGTGGCGCGGCGACTCTGACCTTCAACGCGCCGCCATGGATTCCGGCAAGCTCCGTGCGCGATGCGCGCGGCTGGACGCGCACCTCGAAACGAACGGCGCCGGAGGCTCGGCTCAATGTGTCAGCTCGATGAGGGCGAGCGCATGCGGGCGAAGCTGCAGAGTGAGCCGCGGATCCGTTGAGGTCAGCACCTCGATGCGGGGAGCGGGCAGCTGCGAGGCCTGCATCAAAATGCGATGTTGCTCGAGCGTCGGGAATCGAGGCTCGCCCATTGCTTTCCAGGCGGTGAGCGCGGAGCCGTGGTCACGATCGACCAGCCAGACATAGGCGCGCTGGGCGCCTGATACGTTGCGGAAGTCGAGCTGGTATGTTCTGGGTGTGCCGCCGGGCCCGGGAGGCGCGTAGTTCCAGACAGCGACGGCCAGCGTGCCGTCGGCGCGGCGGGTGACCAGCGCGGAATCGGAGGATTGCGCCAGCCGCTCGTCACCGAGCATGTGGAGCAGCTCGAAATCGTTGAACGAGGCCTTGGGGATGCCGCCGGCCGCGATCAGCCCGAAGCCGCCGTGGAACGGGCTCTTGGCGACGCCGCCTTCCTCGAACACGTCGGAGAAGGTCCAGTACGACAGGGAGTCCACCAGGCCGTCGCAGGCTCGGATCGTGTTGGCGAGCCATGGCCCGATGTACGGCGAGTCGGTCACATCGACTTCCGTGCCGGTATAGGTGGCATTGAACTCGCTGAAGATGATGGGCAGAGCAGGCATCGGCGATGCCGCCACCTCGCGATGCACCTTCTGCACCGCACGGATGACCATGTCGCGCCGCGTTATCTTCTCATGCGTACCGAAGACGTTCTCGGCCGAATCGTCACCATAGACGTGGGTCGAGACAAAATCCACCGGAACGTGGTGAGTTGCGCAGTACTGAATGAATTCCGGCACCCAAACCGCCTGCGCCGTCGCGGGGCCGCCCACGCGTAGCCGCGGGTTGACGCTCTTCAGCGCACGTGCCGTCAAGTCGTAAAGCTGGAAGTATGTCGCCTGGCGCGGGTCGCCGCCCCAGAAGGTGCCGTTCGGCTCGTTCCAGACCTCGAAATACCACCGGGAGACTTCGTCGATCCCATACCGTGCCACCAGGTGTTGGGCGAAGTGCCGGATGAGGTCGCTCCAGAGCGCCCAGTCCTTCGGCGGCGCCACTATCGGGTCGTACCAGAAGCCCATGGTCTGCTGGCGCGCCGCCATCTCCGGTGGCATGAAGCTCAGCTCCACGAAGGGGCGCACGCCCTGGCGCAACAGACCGTCGTAGATCTGGTCGACGTAGGTGAAGTTGTAATCCGGCTGGCCCTGCCCATCCACCGTGTAGACACCGACATCCCGATCGAGAATGCCGTGGAAGCGCACGTATCGGAAGCCGGTTGCGCGCTTGACCTCATGCATGTCGTGGCGGTAACCGGCGCGCAATGACAGCGTTGCGCGCCCCGACCCGAACATCTGCTCCCAGAAGTGTGGGAAGGCATGCGAGGAAGCCTTGCCGTCGACCACGATCTGAATGACAGATGACGCTGAGGGCTGCGTCATGGCGTTCACGGCCCGCGCGTTTGCTGCCGGAAGAAGTAGCAGCAACATGGCGGATACAGCCATCATCTTCGAATACCAGCGCAGCGTCATCAGGTCGGCTCCCACGGTTGAGGACAGGAAAGCGCTAGTCTGCCCGATCGAGAGGCCGCGATGCCACGCCAGCATGCGGACGCTATGCCGGGAACGCTCCGGCGTGTACGTGACGAGCTACACCGATCTTGCGCTGGTGTTGACCAAGCACTCCGCATTGCCGGCCGAGGACCTCGCGGCGCTGTACCGCCACATGTCTTTCAACGCGGCCATAGGAAACGTAGACGATCACCTGAAGAACTTCTGGATGCTCAACACTCCGTCCGGTTACCGCCTGGCCCCCGCTTTCGATCTAGTGCCCGACATCACCGAGCGGCGCGAGCACACCCTGTCTTTTCAAGACGACTACGGGTGTCCGACGCGGGAGACATTGCTCGCGGTGGCGAAGGAATGGCAGGTGTCGGGAGCGGCGGAATGCCTGGACGAGATCGTGCAGGCCGTCAGGAAGTTTCGCGCTGCCGCAACGAAGCTCGCGGTTCGTGGGAAAGCGGGTCTCGACTTGATTTTGGCGGACGTACGGCGGCGGGTCGAGTTGCTGGCGAGGTGATACGTTCAGCGCGCATCGATCGGATGGCCGCCCCGCCGTGCGTCGGGTAGCATGAGCGGCCAACGCAACGAGGGAGCCTGCCATGCTGACGCTGTTTCATGCCCCGAAGTCCCGGTCCGGAAGCATCGTGTGGCTGCTGGAGGAGCTGGGCGTCCCCTACGAGACCAAGGTAGTCAACATTCGCCGCGGCGACGGCAGCGGCGCAAAAGATCCGGCCAATCCCCACCCGCACGGTAAGGTGCCTTGCCTGCAGCACGACGGGCGGCGCGTGTTCGAGATCGCGGCCATCACGCTCTACCTCACCGATCTCTTTCCGGAAGTGAAGCTCGGCCCGCGGGTGGGCGATCCGCTGCGCGGCGAGTATCTCTCGTGGCTGGCGTATCGCCCCGGGGTCCTGGAGCCCGCGATGATGATGCGGCGGCTGGGCGTGCAGCACGTGCCGGGCGCGATGGGATGGGCCGAGGCAGGCGAGGTGGAGCAGGCGCTGAACGAGGCATTGACCGGCCGGAAATACATCCTCGGGAATGAGTTCTCCGCCGCGGACATCGCGATCGGCGGCACGATCAACTTCATGTTGATGTTCAAGCTGATGAGCGAGACCCCGGTCTTCAAGGACTACACCGCGCGGATCACCAGCCGCCCCGCCTTCAAGCGGATGATGGGGAAGGACGGCTGAGCTGAGCCTCCATCGGCCGGGATCCCGGCCGGCGCGACAATCGGGGATCGCGGCCCTGAGCCCTCAGGGTGCGCGCGCTTCGTTTTCCGGCGTCGCACCCGACACCCGGCAGCGCAGCGCAGGCGCGCCGGCGAAGGTCACCAGCGCCTCCTCTCCGATCCGCACCGGGTGAATGCCGGTGCAGGCGCCGGTGGAGATCACATCGCCCGCCTGCAGAGGCCGGCCGCGCCGCGCGCAGCAAGCGAGCGCGAAGGCCAGCGACCCGAGCGGGCCGCCCGCGGTGGAGGCGGCGCTGCCCTGTCCGACCCGGCGGCCGTTCACCTGGGTCTCGCAGGTCAAGGATTCCATCGGCCGTGAGCGCCAGTCGTCGAGCGGCTCACCTAGCACCAGGCCCGCGTTGTTGCCGAAGTCCGAGACGACCACCGCCGGCCCCAGGTCATTGATGGTGGCGAGCGGACTGCCGGCGAGCTCGATACCGACGCGCAGCTCGGCAACCAGCTGCGCCGCTTGGCCCGGG
Organism: Steroidobacteraceae bacterium; assembly: GCA_036393055.1. Lineage (GTDB taxonomy): Bacteria > Pseudomonadota > Gammaproteobacteria > Steroidobacterales > Steroidobacteraceae > 13-2-20CM-66-19. The sequence continues at coordinate 1,561 of DASVWT010000276.1, read as the reverse complement.
GTCCACTCCGTGCGATCCGGAGGCGCCGATTCGCCCAACACGAGCACGTACTCGGCTTCGACGGCCGCGAATCCCCCCGGAATCACAGGCAGGACGATGACCCCTCGGTCGCTGGCGGGCCAGAGGCGGCGGCGGAATATGGGCCCCACCAGGCGCGACTCGCCGACTCGCGCGGCCCAGGCATCCACGATGCCCCCAACCTTCCACCCCGCGATCTCATCCGGCCACAGGCTGATGGCAGCATCCTGCCGCGCATATGCATCTGCGAGCGTCCCCGGCAGTGGCCCCGGGTAGTCCGGCAGTGCACGTGCCGAGAGACGCGCGGCGACGAAGCGCTCCGCCACCGCCTGCCTCACGGCAGCGGCGGCGGTCGGTTCATCTGCCATGCGCATAGACTGCTTTGCCGAGCACACGGGGCAGCTGCAGCGGTCCGCTCAGAAACACACGCTCACCGTCAGCCGCAACGACCGCCTGCCCGGCGGCGCAATGATCCATGGCCTGCTGGATTCGGGCGGTATCGAGATGCCGCTCCGCGGCGGTTGGCAGCACTCCATGAGGCGCGGACAGCCTGGCGTGCAACACCACACAGGACCGCGGGATGGTCGGCTACACGACGTGCCGCATGTCCTGGGCATGTGCCACGGACACGCTGCCGAGGAAGAGCGCGAGGACGAGGTAACGCGGCATGGGGCGATTATAGGTAACCGGTATCACATCCTGCAACCCGGATCTTTGTCTACCGGTGTCAATCTGGCGGGCCGGACGCCGCCGCCAGCGCCCGTCAGGCGCGCTGCGGTTTGACGCGGGGCGGAGGCGCGGTCGAGTCACGCTCCATGAGGCTCGGGGTGAATTCCGCGATCGGCCCCTTGGCGCCCGCCTTGGAAACGGCGAACAGCCCCTCCGCGGCCGTGCGGCCCATCTCCCGCACGGGCAGCCTCACTGAGGTCATCGCCGGCCAGATCCGGGTCGCGATCGGCGCGTCGTCGAAGCCGATGACGGAAAGATCCTCGGGGATCCGGATCCCGAGCTCGTGCGCCGCACTGTACACACCGGTCGCCATCTCATCGTTGCCGGCGAAGATGGCCGTCGGACGGTCGGCGCGGGCGAGCAGCTCGCGCCCACGGGCGAGGCCCGACTCGTACGTGTAGGCGCCGAGCACGGCAAGGTCTGGCGCGAGCTCCAGCCCGTACTCGGCGAGGCCTGCGATGAATCCCGCCCGGCGCTCGTGCGCGGAGCGAAAGAGCGGCGGACCGGAGAGGTAGGCGATGCGCCGGTGCCCGAGCTCCGCCAGCCGGCGCGCGGCGGCGGCCGCGCCGCGGGCATCGTGGGTCAACACCATGTGCGCCGGCTTGTCGACCGAGGCGCAGGCGATGCGCACGTAGGGACAGTCGGCGCTCTCCAGCAGCTTCGCGAGGCGATCGTCCTCCGACACCGACGGCGTCAACACGACACCGAAGAGGCGCAGGCGCTCGACGAAGCCGCGCATGTCCTCGAGAAAGCCGGGACTGCGGCGATCGCAGGGCCTGATGACCAGCTCGTACCCGCGGCCGGCGAGCGCATC
>DASVWT010000275.1:0-14183 GCA_036393055.1 Steroidobacteraceae bacterium | reverse complement strand
TCACACCCTCGGCGGCCTCCGCGGTCTCGGTGTCGATCTTCGTTATCCGGCCCCGCGCAATGGTGGATTGCACGGGATGCAGGTAGGCGGCGGGCCGTTCGAAGCGGTGCTCGAAGGCATAAGGCGCTGTGCCCATGGTCTTTGCCGCGCCGTCCATGCGGGCCGGCGAAGTCCCCATTGCGCGCGGCTCGAGCAGACTGGTCATGACCGTTCTCCCTGCGCCAGGCGCCGCAGCATCATCCGCAGCGTATTGCGCGTCAGCGGAATCTTGAAAGCGTTGTGTCGGAGCGCTCGCGCGTCCGCCAGCTCGGCGTCTGCTGCGCGGTCGTAGCTCTCATCGCTTGCCGCGACGTCTCTCAGGGCTGCCTCGGCACGCAGGGCCCGCCACGGCTTGTGGGCGACTCCGCCCAAGGCGATCCGCACGTCGGCCACCCGCCCATCCCGGACTTCGAGTGCCGCGGCGACGGATACCAGCGCGAAGGCGTAAGAAGCTCTGTCGCGCACCTTGTAATACGCCGAGTTCGCGGCAACCGGCAGCGGCGGCAGCTCGACCGCGATGATCAGATCTCCACGCTCCAGCACCGTGTCGCGGTCCGGTGTAATGCCCGGCAAGCGATGCAGATCCGTGACCGCAATTCGCCGCTCCCCCTGCCGCCCGAGCACGACGACTGTCGCATCGAGCGCTGCCAGCGCGACTGCCATGTCAGAAGGGTGGACGGCAACGCAATGCTCGGACGCTCCGAGGATCGCGTGATCGCGGTTGTGCCCCTGCATGGCGGAGCAGCCGGTTCCCGGCGTGCGCTTGTTGCAAGGGGTGGTCACATCCTGGAAGTAAGCACAGCGTGTGCGCTGCAACAGATTACCGCCGGTAGTGGCCAGATTGCGCAGCTGGCCCGAAGCGCCGGCGAGCAGCGCCTGCGACAGAACGGGGTAGCGCTCCCGAATGGTCCTGTTCACGGCGAGGTCGCTGTTGCGTACTCCGGCCCCGACGCGAATCCCGCCATCGGGAAGTGGCTCGATCCTGGAGAATGGCAGGCGTGTCACATCCACCAGCAGCTGCGGGTGCGCTACCCCGAGTCTCATGTGATCGACGAGATTCGTGCCGCCGCCAAGAAATGCCGCGCTCGGGTTTCCGGCTACCCGTGCTACGGCGGAGCTCGCGTCGGACGCGCGCTCATATTCGAACGGCGTCATGACCTCGCTCCACTGCTCGTGGCCCCGCTCATGGCTTCCCGGATGGCCGCCACGATGTTCACGTAGGCTCCGCAGCGGCATAGATTTCCGCTCATCCGCTCGCGGATCTCCTCATCGCTCAGCGCGGCCGGCGCAGTCAATCCCTCGGTCACCAGGCTGGGATGGCCCGCTCTGGCTTCATCGATCATCCCGACGGCGGAGCAGACCTGTCCCGGCGTGCAGTAGCCGCACTGCAGCGCGTCGTGCTCGAGGAAGGCCTGCTGGACCGGATGCAGTGTGCCGCCGCGGGCAAGCCCTTGTGCAGTCGTGATGGTTGCCCCGTCACAGGCGACGGCAAGAGAGAGGCACGTGGTGACGCGCCTTCCATCGAGGAGGACAGTGCACGCACCGCATTGGCCGTGGTCGCAGCCCTTCTTGGCCGCCGTGATCCCCAGATGCTCGCGCAGCGCGTCGAGAAGCGTGGTGCGGGTATCGATGGTCAGCGAGCGCTGCTCGCCGTCCACTCGCAGAGTGATGCTGGCTTTCACGGAAGCGCCCTCCCCGGCTCGAGCGGAATGCAGGAAACGCCTCGCCGCGCCAGCGGTTCCCTCTGGATGCTGGCTATCGTCCCGGATCAAAAAAGAGCAACTTGAGGGAGCCGCGCACGAACGGCGAAGGAGCATGCTCGCCCGCTTCTCGCGCCGCCCGGAACGCGGCCATCGCTTTCACGGTCGTCTTGGCCGCCGCCAGGAACAGCCGGCCGCTGGTCGGGTCGAGGCTCATAGTGCGGGCCGACAATGCCGTTTTGATCGTCCCTGCCAGTACGAAGGTGTTGGCGTCGACCTCGCGGATGACCGACAGCGTGCCATCGATTCCGTTGGAGCTGAAGATCAGCTTGCGCGTGGGATCGAACGCCACGGCATCACTGCCCCGGCCGATCGGCAACGTCTCGACCGTCTTGCCGGTGTCGGCATTGACGACCACGAGCCACCCGTTCTCGCAGCTCGAGAACAGTCTGTGTGTCGAGGTGTCGATGGCGAGTCCGTGCGGTGCCTCGCACTGGCGGATCGAAAAGGCGGTGTCCACCCGGTTCCTCGCGGTATCGATCCGGAAAATCTCCTTGTTCGCGACTCCATTGACGTAGACCTTGCCGTTGTCGCCGGCAACTGCGTATTCCAGCCTGCTGCCCACGTGTACGGTTGCGATCACCTGATTGCGCATCGGATCGATCACCGTGAGCAGGCCTGGGTCGCCATCGACCACGAAGACATGGCCGCTCGTGGGATCGATGGTCACGGCATCGGCGCCCGGTGCGGCCTGCAGGCGCTTTACCACCTTCAGGGTCTTCAGGCTGAACGCCACGGCTTCGCCGGCGCGGCCGTCGTCGGTGTAACCGAGTCCCGCGGGATGGGAGATGGCGATGCCGTGCGCGCCTCCCGGCATCCCCCTCACCTCTCCTATGATCCTGCCGTTGCGGCCATCCACGACGGTCAAGCGATCACCGTGAGCGACATAGACGCGGTGCGAAGGCAGGTCGTAGACCACGTAGTCCCAGCGATCAGGAACACCTAGCCGTACGCTGCGCGCCAGATGATACTCGACGGCCGGACCGGAACGTCCCCCTGCAGGCTGCGCCACGGCAGAGTCTGTCAGGCCGATAGCGACCACGGTCGCCAGCACAGGCAGCAGAATTCGCCGCAGCATACGCGCGCTCCTGTTCGAGCGGGACGGGAGGTGAGGAATCACCACCATAGCATGCGTCCGCTTTGCCGTCACGAGCGTCCATCATTACACTCAAGCGCTGGACACTCAGCGGCTGCCACAGCAACCGACATCGACATGCAACAGCTCGACGCATCGCCGTCGGCCGGTGACGAACTGCACCTCGGCCGCTATTTCGCGCGCATCGGCTACACCGGCTCTGCGCGGCCGGACCTGGCGACCTTGCGGGCACTGACGCAGCGGCATTGCGCCGCGATTCCCTTCGAGGGTGTCGATGTCTTCCTTGGCCGGACTGTCGATCTCAGCCTGCGCAGCATTCAGGCGAAATTGATCGACGGTGGGCGCGGCGGCTATTGCTTCGAGCAGAACGGCCTGCTCCAACGCGTGCTCGTTGCGCTCGGCTTCAAGGTGGAGGGGCTGATCGGGCGTGTGCTCTGGATGCGGCCGCCAGACGCTCCGCTGCTGCCGCTCACCCACATGGCCCTGCGCGTCACCATCGATGGCGAGCCTTGGCTGGCCGATGTGGGTTTCGGCGCCTGCGTTCCCGGCGCCCCGCTTCGCTTCGATCTCCGCGGCACGGAGCAACCCACACGCCATGAAACATTCCGCCTGACACCTAGAGGCGCGTGGGCACTCCTCGAGGCGCAGCTTCCCGACGGCTGGCATCCGCTTTACATGCTCTCGCCGGAACCGGCGCCGGACATCGACTACGTCGCCGCCAACTGGTACACCTCGACTCACCCCGACTCCGGATTCCGCCGCGAGCTGCGCGCCGCGCTGACAACGCCGGCGCACCGTGTGACCCTCCTCAACAATCGGTTGACCGTTCGCCGCGCAGACGGGGGCACGGAGCGGCGCTTCCTCGGTGAGGACGAGATCGCGGACGCGCTCTTCTCCATCTTCGGGTTGCGGCTCGATGCGGATTCCGCGAGGCAGGCTGCCGCGCTCGCTTGGAAGCGCCAGGGTCAGACGCCCGCTTGAGAACCGCGAGCATCCCGCACGCTCCCCGCCTCCGCTGGCGCATCGCCGGGCTGATCGGCGCCGGCGTGCTGATCAACTATTTCGATCGCATCAGCATCTCGGTCGCCGGCCCGCAGCTCGAGCGCTCCTTTCATCTGACGCCGGTCGACCTGGGCGTCCTGTTCAGTGCCTTCTTCTGGACTTACGCCTTCCTCCAGATCCCCGTGGGCTTGATCGTCGACCGATTGGGCGTAACCCGCGTCGGCCGCTGGAGCGCCTTCCTGTGGACCGCGGCCTCGGCGCTCACCGCCTTTGCGGGCGGTTTCGCCGGCATCTTTGCCGCGCGGCTGCTTCTCGGCATCGCCGAGGCGCCGAGCTTCCCCGCGAGCTCGAAGGCCACAGGGTACTGGTTCCCCCGCAATGAGCGGGCTCTGTCTACATCCATCTATGACGTTGGCGCGAAGTTCTCGAACGTGATCGGAGTGCCGCTGGTTGCATTCGCCGTGGTGCATCTGGGCTGGCGCTGGGGCTTCGGCGTCGTGGCCGCTCTGAGCTTCGTTTACTTCCTGGCGTTCTGCTGGATGTACCGCGACCCGAGCCAGCACCCCCGACTGACACGCAAGGAGCGGGAGTACATCGCTGCTCATGGCGCAGAGCCCGAAGGACAGTCGTCCGCGGCCCCCGCAGGCATGCTTGCCTATCTTCTGGGCACACGCAAGGTGTGGGCGCTCGTGATCGGCTTCGGGGCATACGGGTACAGCTTCAATCTCTTCCTGACCTGGCTGCCCGACTACCTCGTCCACACCATGCATCGTAGCATCCTGACATCTGCCGGGTTCGCGGCAATCCCGTGGGCCTGCGCATCGGTTGCCGATCTGCTGGTGGGCGGCTGGCTGATCGACTTCCTGATCGGCAGGGGACGCAGCGAGACCCGCGTTCGCAAGGCTGTGCTGGTGATCGGCATGTGTACCGGCCTCGCAGTGCTCGGCGCAACAGCCACTGCCCGCCCCGGCGTGGTGTTGGTGTGGATCTCCATCGCACTGACCGGACTCTCCGCCGCCGCGCCGGTCGCCTGGTCCCTGCCATCGCTGATCGCGCCGAAGGGCGGCGTGGGCGCCGTCGGGGGCCTCATGAACTTCTCGAACAACATGATGGGCGTCGTGGCCCCGATCGTCACCGGCTTCATCGTCGGCCGCACGCACTCCTTCGTCGGCGCATTTCTGGTCGCGGGCCTCGTATTGGTGGCAGGCGTCGTCTCGTTCGTAATCCTGTTGGGATGTATCGAGCCGCTCCCGGAACCCGCGTGCAAATACCCGCATGAGCAATCAAACTGAGCTTCAACCCGATCTATGGCTGCCTCGACAGGCGTATCCGGCGTGTTCGGGTAGAAACGCGGAATTACTCGACGAAGTCACCACTTCTCTGACTGGTCTTACGGCACTCGGCAGCGCCATGCTGGCGCCATGAATGACTCGGCGGAGAGCATCTTGACCGGCAGCGAGCAAATGACTAGTCTTACGACTAGTTATCAAATCAGGGTCAATCTCATGAAATCCTGGCCAGTGCAGGACGCTAAAGCGCGGTTCAGCGAATTCCTGAAGGCGAGCCTTACGGAAGGGCCGCAGGTTGTGACCTTGCGCGGGGTCGAGACAGCCGTTCTGGTCCCCATGAGCGAATGGCGCAGTCTGTGCGGGCGGGCCCGTCCCGGGCTGAAAGCGCTACTGCTCGCCGCCAATCCGCCGCACGACCTCGTCGTGCCCGCCCGAGGCAAGCTCCGCCGCCGCACTCCATCCGAAGACGATTGAGCCGTGTATCTTCTGGATACAAACGTTGTTTCGGAATTGCGCAAGAAAAAGCCGCATGCGGGCGTAGTGGCGTGGGTGCGGGCTGCTCCGGAGGAAGCATTGCACGTGTCTGCTGTGACCTTGGGAGAGATTCAAGCGGGCATCGAAATCACGCGCCGCCAGGATGCGAGTAAAGCAAAGGAAATCGAGGGGTGGCTGGACGATCTGGCCCAGACCTATAACGTACTGCCGGTAGACGCGCCCATCTTCCGCCGCTGGGCCCGGCTGATGCACCGCAGGGCGGACCACCACCTCGAGGACGCGCTCATCGCGGCAACTGCTCTCGTTCGCGGACTCACAGTTGCTACTCGTAACGTCGATGATTTCACGCCGTTCGCCGTGCCGTTGATCAATCCATTCACCGCCGGTCGCGGAGAACCCGCCTCCCGAGCCTGACTATGACCGCGCCACCTCGCGCAGGATATCCAACAGCTCCGCCTGCGCCGCGGTGGGCTGCCAGTCCCGGCGCAGCGTGAGGCCGATAGCGCGCACCACCCGGCCGGCGGGATGCGGCAGGGCGACCAGCTCGCCGGCTGCGAGCTCGTGACGGGCCTGCTGCTCCGACAGCAGCATCGCGCGGTCGCTGCGCAGGAGCAGTGCGCGGGCGGCGATCAGCGAGTTGCATTCGATCGCAGCGGCCGGCGGAGCGGTGCGCGCGCCGCTGAACAGCCGCTCGAAGTGCCGGTGTAGCGGCGAGCCTGATCGCGGCGCGATCCAGGCGAATCTGATCAACGCTTCGGCGGGCGGCGCCCGGCGGCCGCCGCCGCTCATCTTCGCGAGCGGATGGCCGCGGCGCACGATGATGGCAAGCGGATCATCGAACAGCGGCTCCTGCAGGACATCCGGCGGGATCTGCTCGCGCAGCGCCCCGACCAGCACATCCGCGCGGCCGCGCCGCAGCGCATCGAGCAGATTCTCGTACGGTCCATCGAGGATCGACACACGATGCTGCGGTCGAAGCGCAGCGAAGCGCAGCACCGTCTCCGGCACCATGAAGCTGCGCCCGAGCGGCATCGCGCCGATCACCGTGCGGCCACTCTCGCCGCCTACTGCCGCGGCGACCTCCGCGCGGGCCTGCGCGAGCTCCGCCATCGCAAGCTGCACCTGCAGACCCAGGCGCAGCGCTTCGCGCGTGGGCCGCAATCCGTGGCTCGTGGTCTCGAACAGTACGACCCCCATCCGCTGCTCGAGCTCTCTGGCCGCGCGTTGAATCGTCGCGCGCGTCATGCCGACGAGACGAGCCGCCGGCCCAAAGCCGCCCGCGTCGATGGCGGCGACCAGCGCCTGCAGTTGCCTCGAGGTTATACCGTGAATCCCACCAGCGCCGCCCTGCGCTTGAGCCCCGGGTCCCGCCGCCGCGACGGCAGCCTGGAGCCGCTGCAGAGCGCTCGCCACCCGGCCGGCGCAATGCCGTCCCGCCTCCGTCAGCTCCATTCCCCGCACGGTACGCTCAAAAAGCGCGCTGCCGAAGTCCTCTTCCAGGGACCCGACTGCCTGAGTAACCGCCGGCTGGCTCAGGTGAGCCGCACGAGCTGCCGCGCTCACGCTGCCCAGGCGGGCGACCGTGCAGAAGACCGAGAGATGCCGAAGATTGGGGATCGGGGCCACCTGTATCTAATTTCTTATACCTGGCTCCCAATTGCAATTGGCGCCGCCGCCGCGTCCGGCTGAAAATCATCTTAAGACGTCCCACCCAGATGACCCCATGAGCGTCGTACGCACCAACACACCCAGGGCGGACCGGGCCGCGGTCGATCGCCTCGCGAAATTCGGCGTCGCCACCGTGCACGAGGCGCAGGGGAGGACGGGCCTGCTCACGCCCGCCATCCGCCCGATCTACCCGGGTGCCCACATTGCCGGGACGGCGGTGACCGTCAGCCTGCCGCCTTGCGACAACTGGATGATCCACGTCGCGGTCGAGCAGTGTCGCGAAGGCGATGTGCTCGTTGTTGTGCCGACCTCGTACTCGGACGCGGGTTATTTCGGCGAGCTGCTCGGCAGCTCTCTGCAGGCTCGCGGAGTGCGGGGGCTGGTGATCGATGCCGGCGTCCGGGACGTGCGCGATCTCACCGCAATGGGCTTTCCGGTCTGGTCGAAGGTCATCTCGGCGCAAGGCACGGTCAAAGCGACGCTCGGCAGCGTCAACGTGCCTGTCGCCTGTGCGGGCGCTGTCATCGATCCCGGCGATGTCATCGTGGCCGACGATGACGGTGTTTGCGTCGTTCCGCGGCTGAAGGCTGCGGAAGTTGCCGACGCGAGCGTCGCCCGGGAAGCCAAGGAGGCGAAGACACGCGAGCGCCTGAAGGCCGGCGAGCTGGGCCTCGACATCTACAAGATGCGGGAAAAGCTCGCGAGCCTCGGCCTCGTCTACCGCGACGCCTCCAAAGAGTAGGCACATGTTGCGCGCCATTCCGGCGACCCTGATGCGCGGCGGCACGTCGAAGGGCCTCTATTTCAATGCTCGTGACCTCCCTGGCGAGCGCAGCGCGCGCGATCGGGTGCTGCTGGCTGCCATGGGGTCGCCCGACATCCGGCAGATCGACGGCGTGGGCGGGGCGCATCCGCTGACCAGCAAGGTGGCGGTGATCGGTCCTGCCACGCGGCCGGATGCCGACGTCGACTACCTGTTCCTGCAGGTCGTGGTCGACAAGGCTGAGGTCAGCGACTCGCAGAATTGCGGCAACATCCTCGCGGGTGTCGGACCCTGGGCGATCGAGAACGGGCTGGTAAGCGCGGCGGGCGCGATGACCCCGGTGCGGATCCACATGGTGAACACCGGCAGTGTCGCCGTGGCGCATGTTCCAACACCAAAGGGCCTGGTGGAATACGAAGGCGACGCGCGGATCGATGGCGTGCCCGGCACCGCCGCCGGCATCAGCATCGACTTCCTGGACGTCGCGGGCTCGTCCTGCGGCGCGCTGTTCCCGACTGGCAATGTGTCGGACCGTGTCGATGGTATCGAGGTCACATGCATCGACAATGGCATGCCCGTCGTCGTCCTCAATGCCGTCGACTTCGGACTGAGCGGCGATGAGCCGCCGCAGGCGCTCGAGGCCAACTCCGCCCTCAAGCAGCGGGTGGAGAAGATCCGCCTCGAGCTCGGCCCGCGTATGAATCTCGGCGATGTCACGAAGAAGACCGTGCCGAAGATGACCCTCGTCTCGCCTGCCCGCCACGGCGGTCAACTCAACACCCGCACGTTCATCCCCCATCGGGTGCACGAGGCGATCGGAGTGCTTGGAGCCGTCAGCGTGGCGACCGCCTGTGCCGTGCCGGGCACGGTGGCGGAACGGATTGCGGGCCGTGTCGCGGCAACCGGGCTGCGACGGCTCGAGATCGAGCATCCCACCGGCTTCTTCACCGTTGAGATGGACGTTACGGGCAGTGGCAGTGAGCTCAAGGTGAACCGCTCCGCTCTGCTGCGGACCGCCCGAAAGCTGATGCGCGGCGAAGTCTACGTGCCTGCCGCTGCATGGGGCCTCGCTTGAGCGCCGCAGCAATCAGCGTCGCGCTGATCGGCTATGGCGAGGTCGGCCAGACTCTCGCGGCAGATCTCACCGCGGCCGGCATACGGGACATCTCGGCCTGGGACTCTCTCTTCCCTCTGCCCGCCAGCACGGCGAGCCGCGCGGCAGCCTCATCGGGGCACGTGAGAGCAGCCCCCTCGATGGCCGATGCGCTGAGCGAGCGCACCGTCGTCATCTCGGCGGTCACGGCGGCCAACTGTGTTCCGGCCGCCCGCGAAGCGGCTGCGAGCCTGCCGCCAGGGGCATACTATTTCGACCTCAACTCGGTCGCGCCCGCGACCAAGCGCGCCGCGGCGGCTGCGATCGAGGCAGCGGGCGGCCGCTATGTCGAGGCGGCAGTGATGTCCCCGATAGGGCCGAAGCGGATCGCCTCGCCCATGCTCATCGGGGGCAAGCACGGCGCCAGCTTCGAGCCGATCGCGCGCGCCCTCGGATTCACGGGGATCCGGGTTTTCGATGCACATGTCGGCCGCGCTTCCGCCGCAAAGATGTGCCGCAGCGTCATGATCAAAGGGCTGGAGGCGCTGCTCACTGAGGGGCTGCTCGCCGCCCGACACCATGGTGTGGAGGCGACGGTGCTGGAATCCCTTCATGACCTGCTGCCCGCTGCGGACTGGCAGCGCATCGCCGACTACATGATCGGCCGCTCACAACAGCACGGCCGCCGCCGCGGGGAAGAGATGCGTGAGGCCGCGCTCGCCGTCCGCGAGGCGGGCGTCGAGCCGTTGATGAGCCTCGCTTGCGCCACTCGGCAGGACTGGGCAGCAGCCCGCCTGCCAGCGAGCGAGCCCGAAGGCCTGGCGGAGCGCCTCGACGCCCTGCTGGAGTCGATCCGTACCGAGGAATCGCCGCAGAAACGGGCCCACGATCTGGAGAGTGCATGATCATCGACTGCCACGGGCACTACACCACCGCACCGGCTGCACATCAGCGGTTCCGCGAAGCACAGACGGCGCACTTCAAGGACCCGAGCGCTCCGGCCGCCACCCCGGCGCGGATCTCCGACGATGAGATCCGCGAGACCATCGAGACGAATCAGCTGAAGCTGCAGAAAGCGCGCGGCAGTGATCTCACGCTCTTTTCCCCCCGCGCCTCGGCGATGGGGCACCACATCGGTGACGAGCAGGTGTCGGTCACCTGGACGCGTATCAACAACGACCTCATCAAGCGGGTCGTCGACCTGTATCCCGATAACTTCGCCGGCGTGTGTCAGCTGCCGCAGTCGCCGGGCGTCCCGGTCGCCAATTCCGTGCACGAGCTCGAGCGCTGTGTACGGGAGCTGGGCTTCGTCGGCTGCAACCTCAATCCGGACCCCTCGGGCGGCCACTGGAAATCGCCGCCGCTCACGGACCGGCACTGGTATCCCTTCTACGAAAAGATGGTCGAGCTGGAAGTGCCCGCAATGGTGCACGTCTCGGCCTCCTGCAACCCCTGCTTTCACGCGACCGGCGCCCACTACATCAATGCCGACACCACGGCGTTCATGCAGTTCATCCAGGGGGACCTGTTCCGCGACTTCCCGTCACTGAAATTCATCATTCCGCATGGCGGCGGCGCGGTGCCCTACCACTGGGGCCGCTACCGGGGCCTTGCCGACATGCTGAAGCGGCCGCCGCTCGCGGAGCACGTGATGAAGAATGTTTTCTTCGACACGTGCGTCTATCACCAGCCGGGCATCGACCTGCTGGTCCGCGTGATTGACCTCGACAACATTCTCTTCGGCTCGGAGATGGTGGGCGCGGTCCGCGGAATCGATCCCGAGACAGGGTTCTATTTCGACGATACCAAGCGCTACATCGATGCCCTGCCGATCCCGCAGGCGGACAAGGTCAGGATCTTCGAGAAGAATGCACGCCGCGTCTTTCCGCGTCTCGATGCGCTCCTGAAGGCGAAGGGCAGATGAGCGCCGCTCTCGTACCCGGCGGCACGGGATGGGCTGCGACCGGCGCCTCCGGCGGATTCACCATGGACCCCGGCTGGCTTCCATACCATCCTCATCCTTCAAAGCCCGATTACGTTCCGCCGCGAGGCGCCGTCGATGCCCACTGTCACGTGTTCGGCCCCGGGGCGGAATTCCCCTATGTGCCAGAGCGCAAATACACGCCCTGCGATGCCTCGAAGCAGCATCTTTGGGCGTTGCGTGGATTTCTGGGCCTCGAGCGGAACGTCATCGTCCAGGCGACCTGTCACGGCACCGACAATCGTGCGCTTGTCGATGCGCTGCGTGCGTCGGAGGGTCGCGCACGAGGCGTTGCGTCCGTTGCGCGAAGCGTGACCGACGCAGAGCTGCGGGCACTCGATGACGCGGGCGTCCGCGGCGTGCGCTTCAACTTCGTCAAGCGCCTGGTGGACACGACGCCCCGCGAAGTGCTCGAGGAGATCGCCCATCGGGTGGCACCGCTCGGCTGGCACATCGTCATCTACTTCGAGGCCGCGGATCTGCCCCAGCTCTATGACTTCTTCGCCTCACTCCCAACGACCGTCGTGGTCGATCACATGGGGCGCCCCGATGTCACCAAGCCCGTCGACGGGCCGCGATTCGAGCTCTTCCTGCGGCTGATGCGGGAGCACCCGCACGTATGGTCGAAGGTGAGCTGTCCGGAGCGCCTGTCGAAAGCCGGGCCGCCCCGGTACGAGGACGTTGTGCCCTTCGCCCGCCGGCTGGTCGAGACCTTTCCGGACCGGGTTCTCTGGGGCACCGACTGGCCGCACCCCAACCTCAAGGGCCACATGCCGGACGACGGCAAGCTGCTCGACTACGTGCCGCAGATTGCGCCGACACCGGCCCTGCAGCAGAAGCTCCTGGTCGAGAATCCCGGCCGGCTCTACTTCGCTCGCTGACCTCGGGCTCACGGTACGATCATGGCACTAGACAAGCCTTACTCCGACATCCCCGGCACCGTGATCTTCGACGCGGATCAGGCGCGCAGGGGCTACCACCTCAACCAGTTCTGCATGTCGCTGATGAAAGCCGACAACCGGGCGCGCTTCAAGCGCGACGAGAGGGCTTACCTCGACGAGTGGCCGATGTCCGAGGAGCAGAAGCAGGCCGTGCTGGCGCGCGACTTCAATCGGATGATCGCCCTGGGCGGCAACATCTACTTTCTCGCCAAGCTTTTCTCGACGGACGGAAAGAGCTTCCAGTACACCGCAGCCAGCATGACCGGCATGACGCAAGAGGAATACGCGACCATGATGTTGAAAGGCGGCCGCTCGCCGGAAGGCAATCGTCGGGTTGGCGAAGGCCCTGCCACTGCAGCGCCGGGCAAGGAGCAAAAATAATGGCTCGCATCACCGCCGGCGTCGCCACTTCGCACGTACCTGCGATCGGCGCAGCTCTCGACAACGGCCGCTCCGCCGAGCCTTACTGGAAGCCCTTGTTCGCCGGCTACGACTTCTCCAAGCAATGGATCGCGCGGCAAAAGCCCGACGCGGTCGTCCTGGTCTACAACGATCACGCCTCGGCGTTCAGCCTCGATATCGTGCCGACGTTCGCGATCGGCTGCGCCGCCTCGTTCCAGCCGGCGGACGAGGGGTGGGGCCCGAGGCCTGTCCCGGTGGTGGAGGGCCATCCAGAGCTGGCTTCTCATATCGCGCAAAGCGTGATCCAGCAGGATTTCGATCTCACCATCATCAACAAGATGGATGTCGATCACGGTCTCACCGTGCCGATGTCGCTGATGTTCGGCCAGCCCGAGCGCTGGCCGGTTCCGGTGATCCCGCTGCCGGTCAACGTCGTGCTCTTCCCGCCGCCGTCCGGCCGGCGGTGCTTCGAGTTGGGCAGGGCCATTCGCAAAGCGGTCGAGAGCTTCGACGAGGATCTCGACGTCCAGGTCTGGGGCACCGGTGGCATGAGCCACCAGCTGCAGGGGCCGCGGGCCGGCCTCATCAACAAGGAGTGGGACAACCGCTGGCTCGACCGGCTGATCGACGATCCCGAAGAGGTGGCGCGCATCCCCCACATCGAGTATCTGCGCGAGGCCGGCTCCGAAGGCGTGGAGCTGGTGATGTGGCTCATCATGCGCGGCGCGCTCAATCCCAAGGTGCGTACGGCGCACCGCTTCTACCACGTGCCGGCTTCCAATACGGCCGTCGGGCACGTCATCCTGGAGAACGCATGACCAAGATCATCCTCGCCGGCGCGGGCGCTTTCGGCCAGAAGCACCTGGAAGCGATCAAGGCCATCGGCGGCATCGAAGTCGACTCTCTCGTCGGCCGCGAGCTCGCAGCGACCCAGGAGGTGGCCAGGAAATATTCCATCGCGCACGCCACCACCTCGCTCACCGAGGCGCTGGCCCGGCCGGGCGTGAGCGCGGCCATTCTGGCGACACCGACGCAGCTGCATGCGGCACAGGCCATGGAGTGCCTGAAGGCCGGCAAGCACGTGCAGGTCGAGATCCCCCTGGCGGACAGTTGCAGCGATGCGGAGGCGGTGGCGCGCACGCAGCGCGAGACCGGCCTCGTCTGCATGGTCGGCCACACGCGCCGGTTCAACCCCTCCCATCAGTGGATCCACCGGCGGATCGCCGCGGGAGAGCTCAACATCCAGCAGATGGACGTGCAGACGTATTTCTTTCGCCGCACCAACATGAATGCGCTCGGCCAGCCCCGCTCGTGGACGGATCACCTGCTGTGGCACCACTCGGCCCACACCGTGGATCTTTTTTCCTACCAGACCGGATCGCCGATCGCCATTGCGAACGCCATCCAGGGTCCCATCCATCCGAAGCTCGGCATCGCCATGGACATGTCGATCCAGCTGAAAGCGGACACGGGCGCGATCTGTACGCTGTCGCTGTCCTTCAACAACGAGGGGCCGCTGGGCACTTTCTTCCGCTACATCTGCGACAACGGCACCTACATCGCCCGATACGATGATCTCGTGGACGGCAAGGACAACAAGATCGATGTCTCCAAGGTCGCCGTCTCGATGAACGGCATCGAGCTGCAGGACCGG
>DASVWT010000274.1:0-9359 GCA_036393055.1 Steroidobacteraceae bacterium | reverse complement strand
TGCTGCGGGCGCGCGCGATC
This sequence comes from Steroidobacteraceae bacterium, assembly GCA_036393055.1. Classification (GTDB taxonomy): domain Bacteria; phylum Pseudomonadota; class Gammaproteobacteria; order Steroidobacterales; family Steroidobacteraceae; genus 13-2-20CM-66-19. Next base: position 9,339 of record DASVWT010000274.1, on the reverse strand, counting down.
GAGAACCTCTGCGGGCTGATCGCGCCGGCGCAGTCCGGATTCCATCCCAACGGGCGCGAGACCTACGGCGACAGCATGATCGTCGACCACTGGGGCCGCGTGCTCGAGCGCCTGCCGCGCGGCCGCGGCTGCATCACGGCCGAGATCGACCTCGAGCGCCAGCGGCGCGACCGCGGCAGCTTCCCCTCGCTCACACACCGCGTATTCAACTGACATGACAAACATGGACACTCCCAAGAGCCCGATCGCGACCGACACCGCTTCCGCAGCCTCCGATCCGCTCGCAACCGCACGCGATCTCATCCTGAAGCCGAGCGGACTCGATGACGGGCGTCTCGACCACATCTTCGGCGAGGTGCTCACCCACTCGGTCGACTTCGCCGATCTGTATTTCCAGCTCGCCCGGCAGGAGTCATGGTCGCTCGAGGACGGCATCGTCAAGGACGGGAGCGCCAGCATCGAGCAGGGAGTCGGCGTCCGCGCGCTCGCCGGAGAGAAGACCGGCTTCGCCTATTCCGACGAGATCATCCTGCCCGCGCTTGAGGAGGCCTCCCGCGCCGCGCGCGCCATCGCGATGCAGGGAGGCGACCGGCGCGTCAGCGCCTGGCGCCCGCAGGCAGGCCATCGGTTGTACCTGCCGGCCGACCCGGTCGCCACGCTCGGCGATCGGGACAAGGTGGCATGGCTGGAGCGGGTCGACCGCGAGACCCGCAAGATCGATCCGCGCATCGTCCATGTCAGTGCGAGCGTCACTGCCGTGCACGAGGTCGTTCTGATCGCCACGAGCGACGGCGAGCTCGCCGCGGACGTAAGGCCCCTGGTGCGTTTCAACGTCTCGGTCCTGGTCGAGCAGAACGGACGGCGTGAGCAGGGCTACTGCGGCGCCGGCGGGCGCTACTCGCTCGCGGAGCTGGTCGCCGGCGACCGTCCACTTACCCTCGCGCGTGAGGCCGCCCGCCAGGCCCTGGTGAATCTCGAGGCGGTGCCGGCGCCGGCGGGTCCCATGACCGTGGTTCTCGGGCCCGGCTGGCCGGGAATCCTGCTGCACGAGGCGATCGGGCACGGCCTGGAGGGCGATTTCAACCGCAAAGGGACCTCCGCATTCGCCAATCGTATCGGCGAGCGCGTTGCCGCCCCTGAGTGCACTGTCGTCGACGATGGCACTCTGTCACAGCGCCGCGGCTCGCTCAACATCGACGATGAGGGCACGCCGACCCAGTGCACCACGCTCATCGAGAACGGCGTGTTGCGCGGCTACATGCAGGACCGGCTCAACGCCCGCCTGATGGGAGTCCGCGCCACCGGCAACGGCCGGCGCGAGTCCTTCGCGCACATGACCCTGCCGCGGATGACCAACACCTACATGCGTCCCGGGCCGCACGACCCTGAGGAGATCATCCGCTCGGTGCCGCGCGGCATCTACGCCGTAAACTTCGGCGGCGGACAGGTGGATATCACCTCCGGCAAGTTCGTGTTCTCCGCTAGCGAGGCGTATGCCATCGAGAACGGCCGCATCGGCGCTCCCCTGAAAGGCGCCACCCTCATCGGCAACGGGCCCGATGTGTTGACCCGCGTCACGATGGTGGGAAACGACCTGAAGCTGGATGATGGAGTGGGTACGTGCGGCAAGGACGGGCAGAGCGTCCCGGTGGGCGTAGGTCAGCCAACCCTCAAGGTCGAGAGCCTGACGGTCGGGGGTACGGGTTAGTCGCGACTAAATCGCCGGGAGCGATTTGAACGCCGCGCGTAGCGCGGCGGCCCCCACGGGGCGAGACCCAGGATGGGCCGAGTACTGGACATAATCCCGGCAAAGTGCTGCGGGCGCGCGATCGGAGTATCGTGAGCGCCATGCACCTCTCCCGCCCCGTGTACGAAGGCTTGCCCTGGATCTACATCGGTGCGGGGCTCGCCGCCCTGGGTGCAAGCTATCTCATCGGGGACGCACGCGCGCTGGGCCTGCTCGCGGGACTGGCGGGCCTGGCAGCCCTCCTGGGAGGCGTGGTGGTGCTGCTGCGGCGCCGGGATTACCGCGAGCTGCGCTCCCAATACGGCCAGGCCGACATCGGCCAGCGCCAGGATCAGGACTGATCGCGCGTCGCCTCCAGCCCGAGCTCTTCTTCCTCCTCTTCCTCCCTGCCGTCGACTCCCTCCGCCATTCCCTCGGCGCGCAGCACCGGAATGCCGGGTACCGTGTCGTTGAGATTGCCGCGGGTGCGGGCGAGGCGCTCATCAACGTAAATCAGCTCGTGCTTGCCGACGAGCACCACGTCCCCGTCATTGAGGTAGTGCCGGCGAACGCGCCTGGATTTGACGTAGATGCCATTGGTGCTGTTGAGATCCTCGATGACGCAGGAGTTGGCGGAAGTCGTGATCTGGCAGTGGTGGCGGCTGACGAACCGGCTGTCGATCTGCAGGTCGTTGTCGGCCGTGCGGCCGACGATGATCCGCCCTTGCGTCAGGCTGATCTCCTGCACGGTGCGTCCATCGGTCGCGACCAGCAGCTTTCCGAGCGGCGGCAGCGCCGGGTCGAGGCCGCGCATGCGCGGCAGCGCCAGCTCCGTGGCGGCGCGGATCTGCTGCTGGGTGCGGGCCGCGAACTCCACCCATTGCAGCTCGCCGACGGCGCTGTCGATGTCCGCGGGAGTCACGACCCCCCGATCGGCCGCGTAGGCGGCCATCATCGCGGTATCGCACAAAGTGTTGACCAGCCGCGGCACGCCGCCGGTGAAGCGGTAGATCTCCGGGAACGTCTCCTCGGCGAAGATCTGCCGGTCGCCGCCCCCGGCGACCTCCAGGCGGTGCTGGATATAGCCGCGGGTTTCCGTCTGGGAAAGCGCGGTGAGGTGAAAGCGCAGGCGCACGCGTTGCGTTAGCTGCACCAGCTCCGGCGCATCGAGCTTCGCGTTGAGCTCCGGCTGGCCGGCGAGGATGATGCGCAGCACCTTCTCCTTGGTGGTCTCCACCCCGGAGAGCAGGCGGATCTCCTCCAGCACCCGCGGCGAGAGGTTCTGCGCCTCATCGACGATGAGCAGCACCTTGCGTCCGGCGGCGTACTGCTCGATCAGGAAGTTGTTGAGAGTCGCGATGATCTCGCCCTTCTTCATCTTGAAAGGCGAGAAGCCGAACTGCACCAGGATGGCCTGCAGGAAGTCCACTGCCGAGACCTGCGTCTGGTTGATCTGCGCCACCACGACGTCCGACTGGATCTCCTTCAGGAAGGACTCGATCAGAGTGGTCTTGCCCGCGCCGATCTCCCCGGTGATCACCACGAAACCGTCGGTGAACCAGATCGTCGACTCCATGTACGCCTTGGCGCGGGCGTGCTGCTTGGAAAGGTACAGGAACTGAGGGTCCGGGCTCAGTCGGAACGGCAGCTCTTTGAGTTTGAACGGGTCGAGATACATGGTTGTCTGCTGTTGCCGACGGAGGAGCCGCACGCCGTTGGCAGTTTCGACCCGCGCTGGCCGGGCTCGTTCCGCCGCTATCTTACGGGATGCGTAATCCGGGAGCCAGCCCGGCAAGCAACCCCCGTGCCCGCCGGTCCCGCCGGGCGGCCGTGGATTCCACCACGGTGCAATGCCCCACCTTGCGGCCGGGGCGCGGCTGCTTGCCATAATCGTGCAGGTGCAAGCCTTCCTGGGCGAGCAGGCTCTCGCGGGGCGGGATGTCGCCGATCAGATTCACCATCGCGCTGAAGCCGACGGCGCGGGTCGAGCCCAGCGGCAGGTCGAGGATGGCGCGCAGATGATTCTCGAACTGGCTGGTGGCGCAGCCCTCGATGGTCCAGTGTCCGGAGTTATGTACGCGAGGCGCCATCTCGTTGGCGATCAGCCGCCCTTGGCGGACGAAGAACTCTATGGTGAGTACGCCAACATAACGGAAGTGATCGAGGCAGCGGCGCAGGTATCCTGCGGCGGTGCGCTGCCAGCCCGGCTGCCCGTAGGGGGCGCGGGTCAACCGCAGGATCCCCTGCGAATGCACGTTGCCGTTGAGCGGGTAGATGGCGGTCTCCCCCCTTCGGCTGCGCGCTCCGATGATCGACACCTCGCAATCGAACGGCACCCACTCCTCGTAGATGAGGGGCACCTTGCCGAGCTCTTCCCAGCCGCGGTAGGCATCCCCAGCGGCTCTCACCTTGACCTGTCCCTTGCCGTCATATCCCAGGCGGCGGGTCTTGAGGATCCCGGGAACCCCGACCTCGCGCAGCGCCCGCTCGAGTTGGGATCGGGAGCCGACCGCCCGCCAGCGCGTCGTCGGAATGCCGAGCCGCTCGAACAGGTGCTTCTCGGACACCCGGTCCTGCGCCGCGGCGAGAGCCGGGATGGGCGGACAGATGCGCGCGCCGCGGGCAGCGGCCGTGTGCGTGCGCAGCGCCTCGACGGAGATGTTCTCCCAGTCGAAGGTCAGGACCTCACACTGCTGCGCCAGCCGGCGCAGCAGCTTCGGGTCGGTGAAGGATCCGTGCAGCGCCGGCGCGATCTGGCCCGCGGGCGCATCACGGGCGGGATCGAGAAACAGGAAATCCAGGCCGAGCGGATAGCCGGCCAATGCGAGCATCCGGCCGAGCTGGCCGGCCCCGACGATACCTACGGTCATGAGCGCGGTGTCGCGCGCGGATCGGGGTTGGAGAGTACCCCTGTGGTCTGCCTGTCGCGGAACGCCTCGAGAGCCTCCGCGACGGCGGGATACTTGTTGGCGAGGATGGCCGCGGCGCACAGCGCGGCGTTGGTCGCCCCCGCGGCGCCGATCGCGAAGGTGGCTACCGGGACGCCTGCGGGCATCTGCACGATCGAGAGCAGGGAGTCGAGGCCGCCCAGCGTCTTCGACTGCACGGGCACGCCCAGAACGGGGAGGCTGGTCTTGGCCGCGGTCATGCCGGGCAGGTGGGCTGCGCCCCCGGCCCCGGCGATGATCACTTCGAGACCTCGGGAGCGCGCGCTCGCGGCATACTCGAACAGGAGATCGGGTGTGCGGTGAGCGGAGACCACCCGCACCTCGTGAGCCACGGAGAGCTTCTCCAGCGTCTCGGCGGCGCTGCGCAGGGTCTCCCAGTCGGAAGACGAGCCCATGATGATGCCGACCAGCGCTCTCATCACGACATTCTAGCCGAGCAGCGCCCGCAACGCCCTGAACAGCTCCCGGCCGGCGGGTCCGACGGTTCTAGGGCGCTCCCCAGCCCCGCGCTCCAGGGCTGCACGCTCGCGGCGGGCGGCCGCGACGCGGCGGCTCCACTCCGTGCGGTCGAGGCCGGGCCGAAGATGCACGAGCTCGGCGAGCGCGGCCTCGCCCTCGGCGAGCAGGCGCTCCCGCCAGCTCTCGGCGCGCTTGAAGAGCTGGGTCTCGATCGCATCGCGCTCACTGCGCGAGGCCAGTGCCGCCCGGATGGGCTCGACATCTATATCGCGCATGAGCTTGCCGATGTACTGGCGCTGGCGCGCCCCGGCGGCGCGGCTCCTGATGTGGCGCGCCTCGCGGATGGCATCGCTCAGCGGCTCCGGCAGGGCGAGCGCATCGAGCTCGGCCTCGCGCAGCGCGATCAGCGCCTCGCCGAGATCCTGGGCGGCGTGGGCCACCCGTTTGCGCTCACTCTTGCTCGGGCGCTCGGGCTGCTCCTGCGGCGGGTCCTCTGATATATGGGCGGTCACGGGGCCTCGAACGGCTCGGGTCTTGCGGCTGCTAGAATCCGGATTCTGCCCCATTTTCCCCAAGCGAGCGGAACACGCATGCCAAAGGCTGTCGAGGCGCTGGATTCTTCGTCATTGCTCGAGGACATCGCCGCCTTCGCGATGGATGAGGCCCGCCGGCAGGGGGCATCGCAGTATGAAGTCGATGCCAGCCGCAGCCAGGGCCTGAGCACCACCGTGCGGCTCGGCGAGGTGGATACCATCGAGTATCAGCGTGACCGCGGCCTCGCCGTCACGGTTTATTTCGGCAAGCGCAAGGGCTCGGCGAGTACCGCCGACCTCGGCAGGCAGGCCGTGCGCGCCACCGTCGAGAAAGCCTGCGCCATTGCGCGCTTCACGGCCGAAGATCCCTATGCCGGCCTGGTCGAGCCGGAATATCTGGCGCGCGACATACCGGACCTGGACCTCGACCATCCCTGGGGACTCACCGCCGAGCAGGCCATCGCCATCGCCCGCCGCTGCGAGCAGGCGGGGCGGTCCGTCGACCCGCGCATCGCCAACTCCGAGGGCGGCTCGGTGAGCAGCCAACGGCACACGGGGGTGTACGGCAACTCGCTCGGTTTTCTCGCGGGTTATTCCGGGACGAGCCATTCCGTGAGCTGCTCGCTCATCGCGCAGGAGGACGGGCAGATGCAGCGGGACTACTGGTTCACCACGGCGCGGGACCCGGAGGACCTCGAGCAGGCGGAGTCGGTGGGAGCCACGGCCGGACGGCGGGCACTGGCGAGACTCGGCGCGCGCAAGCTTTCCACGCGCAAGGCGCCGGTTCTTTTCTCCCCCGACATGGCTCGCGGCCTCTACCGCCACTTCATCGGCGCGATCCGCGGCCCGAGTCAGTACCGCAAGGCCTCGTTCCTCCTCGGCGCCGCCGGCGAGCAGGTTTTCCCGTCCTTCCTGCAGATGCGAGAGCGGCCGCACCTTCCCAAGGGGCTTGCGAGCGCGCCGTTCGACGACGAGGGCGCCGCTACGCGCGACCGTGAGCTCGTGGAGAACGGAATACTCGAGGGTTATGTGTTGGGCAGCTACTCCGCCCGGCGCTTGGGGCTGAAGACCACGGGCAACGCCGGTGGCATCCACAACCTCTTCGTGACGGCTGCGGGCGAGTCCCCGGGTCACGAGGCGCTGCTGCGCCGCATGGGATCGGGCCTGCTCGTGACCGAGCTTATGGGGCAGGGGGTGAACGGAGTGACCGGCGACTACTCGCGCGGTGCGAGCGGCTTCTGGGTGGAGGGCGGCGCACTGGCCTATCCGGTCCACGAGATCACGATCGCCGGCAATCTGCGCGACCTCTACCGCGACATCGTGGCCGTCGGCAGCGATGTCGATACACGCGGCGGGATCCTTTGCGGCTCCGCGCTCATCGGGGAGATGACGATCGCGGGGGACTGACCTGCGGCGTAGAATGGCCCGCCCACCACACTCGGACCGACGACCATGCCGCAGTACGTCATCGAGCGAGAAGTGCCGGGCGCGGGAACGCTCGCGGAGGCGGACATCCGCGCGCTTTCCCTGCGATCCCTGCAGGCGCTGAAAGACATGGGGCCGCAGATCCAGTGGCTCCACAGCTACGTCACGGAGGACAAGGTATATTGCGTGTACCTCGCGCCGGATGAGGACAGCATCCGCGAGCACGCAAGGCGCGTTGGGATTCCTGCGGATCGGATTTCGGCCGTCCGCCGGCACATCAATCCCGAGCAGCTGAGCTAACCGGCAACCCTTCCTCGAGGGAGTAACGGACCGCCTGATCGACGCTCAGAGCGGATCCCGTTTCCCACGAGTTCCGCCTTTGCGCCTCGCCCAAGGCTTGCCACGCCTGCGTCAGGTGTCGCTCCAGCATCCGCTGCTCGGCCTGAGGCAGCGGTGCAGATATGGAGGCACGCACGCCTGCCGCAGCAGCAGCCAGCTTCAACGCGACTGCTGCTCGTCCGCGCGCCGCGGCGAGACAAGCGCCAGCTGGGTTTCATACAACGCTCGGATCGGCCGGGCGCTTGGACGTCAACGGGACAACTGCGCGCCGGGAGGTGCCTGTGTTCCACATCCGGTACCTGTGACCCGCAATCGGTTCGGGGTTGCCATGGCGCAGCGGCGGGGGAAATCACTTCCTGGTGACTGCCTCGCCCGCCGGGTACACTGGCTTGCATGCCTGCTGCCCCCTGGATCGCTCCGTCCATCCTCTCCGCCGACTTCGCGCGCCTCGGTGAGGAGGTCGATGCCGTACTGGCCGCCGGCGCGGATGTCATCCACTTCGACGTGATGGACAACCATTACGTGCCGAATCTCACGATCGGCCCGATGGTCTGCCAGGCGTTGCGCAAACACGGGGTGACGGCCCCGATCGACGTGCACCTGATGATCAGCCCGGTGGATCGGATCATTCCCGATTTCGCGGCGGCAGGCGCCAGCTACATCTCCTTCCACCCGGAGGCGACGGAGCACATCGACCGCACCATCGAGCACATCCGCGAGCAGGGCTGCCGGCCCGGGCTGGTATTCAACCCGGCGACGCCTCTCGAGTACCTCGATTACACGTTGGAGAAGCTCGACCTGGTGCTCATCATGTCGGTCAACCCCGGCTTCGGCGGCCAGAAATTCATTCCGACCGCGCTACGCAAGCTGGCCGATGCGCGCCGCCGCATTGATGCCAGCGGACGCGAAGTGCGTCTGGAGATCGACGGGGGCGTCAAGATCGACAACATCGGGGAAGTCGCGCGCGCGGGCGCGGATACCTTCGTGGCGGGATCGGCGATCTTCGGCAGTAAGGACTATGCCGCGACGATCGAGGCAATGCGGAAGCAGATTGCGGGAGCGTGACCGGGCTGTCGCCAGTCATCCAGGATCGCTCCCGCCGAATCCCTACTCCTCGTCGTCCTCATCATCCTCGTCGTCGAGCTCCGGCGGGGCCGGGCTCTTCGCCATCGGCTTGGCCGGCACGATGACCGGGCGGGTCTTCATCTTGGGGCGCGCATTGAAGACGACGATGGTCTTGCCCGTGGCGCGCAGCAGCCCCTGGTCCTCCAATACCTTCAGAACCCTTCCGGCCATCTCGCGCGAGCAGCCGACCAGGCGCGAGAGCTCCTGCCGGCTGACCTTGATCTGCATGCCCTCCGGATGCGTCATCGCATCCGGTTCCTCGCACAGGTTGTTGATGGCGTGCGCCACGCGGCCGGTGACGTCCACGAAGGCGAGATCGCCCAGCTTGCGATTGGTGCGGTCCAGCCGGGTGGCCAGCTGAGTGGCGAGCTCGAAGATCAGGCCGGGGCTCTCGGCGGCGATCTGCCGGAAGCGCGGATAGGTCATCTCCGCCAGCTCGCACTGGTTGCGGGTGCGAACCCAGGCGCTGCGCGTCGGCTGGTCGCTGAAGAACAGGCCCATCTCGCCGAAAAACTGCCCCCGGTTGAGGTAGGCGAGCACCATCTCGTTGCCTTCCTCGTCCTCGATCATCACCTCGACGGAGCCGCTGATGATGTAGTACAGGACGTCCGGCAGGTCACCCGCATGAATGACGACCGTCTTAGATGGGACGGTGCGGATGCGGCAGTAGCTCAAGAACCGGTTGATCGCCGGGATGTCGCTCAACGGCTTGACGTTCTCTTCCATACCCGCTCCCCGAATTTGTGTGGTCATGATTGAGAGAGTGTGTTTATAGGTCGCCCCC
>DASVWT010000273.1:0-4290 GCA_036393055.1 Steroidobacteraceae bacterium | reverse complement strand
TCCTGGCGGTGGATACGCACCGAGCCGCCGCCGATCTCCGATCCGTTCAACACCAGGTCGTAGGCCTTGGCGAGCGCCTTCTCCGGATCGGCGCGCAGGGCCGCCGGGTCGTCGATCTTCGGAGAGGTGAACGGATGGTGCATGGCCACCCAACGCCGCTCGTCCGCATCCCATTCGAACATCGGGAAATCGACCACCCAGAGCGGCCGCCAGCCCGGCTGCACGAGCTTCAAGTCCTGGCCGATCTTCAGGCGCAGTGCACCGAGCGCATCGCTCACCACCTTGGCGGTATCGGCGCCGAAGAACACGAGGTCGTTGTCCGCCGCCGCCGTGCGCTCCAGGATCCCGGCGAGCGCGGCATCGCTCAGGAACTTGATGATGGGCGATTGCAGGCCCTCGCGGCCGCGCGCCCGCTCGTTGACCTTGATGTAGGCGAGACCCTTGGCGCCGTAGCGGCCGACGAACTCCGTGTAGCCGTCTATCTGCGAGCGCGGCATGGCACCGCCGCCCGGCACGCGCAGGGCCGTGACCCGGCCCTTCGGGTCCTTGGCGGGACCGGCGAACACCTTGAAATCGCAGTCCCGGACGAGATCGGCGACATCGGTGAGCTCCAGTGCAATGCGCAGATCCGGCTTGTCCGAGCCGTAGCGGCGCATCGCCTCGGCATAGCTCATGCGCGGGAAGGGATCGGGCAGCGCCTCACCCAGCACCTCCTTGAAGAAGTGCCGCGTGAGTCCCTCCATCAGCTCCATGATCTGCGTCTGGGTCAGGAAGGAGGTCTCGATATCGAGCTGGGTGAACTCCGGCTGCCGGTCGGCGCGCAGGTCCTCGTCACGGAAGCAGCGCACGATCTGGTAGTAGCGATCGAAGCCCGCGATCATCAGCAGCTGCTTGAAGATCTGCGGCGACTGCGGCAGCGCGAAGAACTTGCCGGCGTGCGTGCGGCTCGGAACCAGGTAGTCGCGCGCTCCTTCCGGAGTCGCCTTGGTCAGCATCGGCGTCTCGAGGTCTACGAAGCCGTTTGCATCGAGGAACGAACGCATGGCGCGCGTAATCCGATGGCGCTGTCGCAGACGCTGATTCATAACCTCACGACGCAGGTCGAGGTAGCGGTACTTGAGGCGGACCTCCTCGCCCACCTGCTCGTCCAGCTGGAAGGGCAGCGGCTCCGAGCGGTTGAGGAGCTCCAGCTCGCCGGCGAGCAGCTCAACCTGGCCGGATGCGAGGTTTGCGTTCACCGTCCCCGCCGGACGCTCACGCACACGTCCCTTCACGCGAATGACGAACTCATTGCGCAGGCGCTCCGCCTCGCGGAAGACCTCCACGGCATCGGGGTCGAAGACGACCTGAAGCAGGCCCTCGCGATCGCGCAGGTCCACGAAGATGATCCCGCCGTGGTCCCGCCGCCGGTGTACCCAGCCGGCCACCTCGACCGTCTGGCCGATCAGCTGGTCCCCGACCTGTCCGCAGTAATGTGTGCGCATAGGGGCGGCGATGTTACGGAGCGCCCGTAGGGGCCGCAACTACACACGCCCGCCGCCGCGCCTCACACGAGTACCGCCGCGCCCTGCAGCTCTCCCTTGCGCAGCCGCTCGAGGGCCACGTTGGCCTCGCTCAGGGGGAAGGTCTGCACGGTCGGAGCGAGCCGCAGCTGCCCGGCCACCGCCAGGAAGTCCTCGCCGTCGGCACGCGTGAGATTGGCGACGGAGCTGACGGAGCGCTCCCCCCAGAGCAACTCATAGGGAAAGCGGGGAACGTCACTCATGTGGATGCCGGCGCAAACGACCCGGCCGCCGGGGCGGACCGCGGCCAGAGCGGCGGGCACCAGGGCGCCGACGGGCGCAAAGAGAATGGCCGCATCCAGCGGCTCCGGCGGCGCCTCATCGGAGTTGCCGGCCCAGACGGCGCCGAGCTCCCGGGCGAATGCCTGGGACGCTAGGTCTCCGGGCCGGGTGAAGGCGAATACGCGCCGGCCCTGGGCACGGGCGACCTGCGCCAGCAGGTGCGCGGCGGCGCCGAAGCCGTAGAGGCCGAGGTTCGTGCCGTCACCGGCGGCGCGGTAGGCGCGGTAGCCGATCAGTCCGGCGCACAGGAGCGGCGCGAGCGTTGCGGCAGGAGCATCGGCCGGCAGGGGCAGGCAGAAGCGGGAGTCGGCAAGGACCTGCTCCGCGTAGCCGCCGTCCACCGAATAGCCGGTGAAGCGCGCGCGCTCGCAGAGGTTTTCCTGGCCGGCGCGGCAGTAGCGGCAGTGGCCGCAGGCCTGGGCGAGCCAGGGGACGCCGACGCGATCTCCCATGCGAAAGCGCGTGACTGAAGGGCCGACGTCCATGACGCGGCCGACGACTTCGTGGCCGGGGGTGATGGGGTAGTGGATGTGGGGCAACTCGCCATCCAGCAGGTGCAGGTCCGTGCGGCAGACGCCGCAGGCTTCAACGGCGATGCCGATCTCGTGCTCGCCGGCAGGGGACAAGGTGACCTCCGCCAGGCGGAGGCGGGACCCGGGAGCGAAGAGTCGCATGGCTTTCATGTGGGGCGACTGTAGCAAGGTCGACCCCGGTCCCACATTACCCGGCGGCCCATGCAGCTTACGCTGCGGGCGTTGCGAGCTCGGGCTTGCGGTCGGGGGCGGGGGGGACGACCACGCCGCAGGTGATGATCATCTTCATGGCGGCATCGACGCTCATGTCCAGCTCCATGATCTTGCGGCGCGGAAGGATGGCCAGATAGCCGCCGGTGGCGTTGAGGGCGGCGGAGATGTAGACGCAGGCGTGGGGCTCGCCGGTTTTCGCGGTGATCTCGGGGACGTTCTCGGCGGTCAGGAATCCCAGGCTCCACACGCCCTCGCGGGGATACTCGACGATCACGACCTTGCGGAAGGAGTTCGACTGGGAGAAGACGCTTTCCGCAAAGCTCTTCACGCCGCCGTAGATGCTGCCGACGATGGGGATGTGGTGCAGCAGCTCCTCGCCCCAGACGAGCAGCCGGCGGCCGATGAGGTTGGTGCCCAGGAGACCGGTCAGCAAGAGCACCAGGAAGACGAAGACGGCGCCGAGCGCCGGCAGCAGCAGCGCCATGAGCCCCTGCGGCTGGAATTGGGGCGGCAGGGGGAAGAGCAGCAGGGTTTTGTCGGCCAGGTGGAACAGGAAGCTCACCACCCACAGGGTGGCGATGATCGGCAGCCAGACGAGCACGCCCGCGACCAGGTAGCGCCGCAGCGGCGAGCCCTTCTTCTTGAGGGTCGCCTGGGCCGGCTGGAGCGCCGGAGCGGGCCTCTGCAGGGCGGGGGTGCTCAAATGCCTTACCGCTTCTTCGAGCCGCGCCTGGCCGTCCTGGCTCTGGCGGCGGGCTTGGCTTTGGGACGCGCACTGCTCGTACGAGCGCTCGCTTTGGGGGCGGCCGGACGCTTCTGCGCAGCCGCCGAGCGATGCCTCGAGCCGGCGGCGGACGAGGATCCGGCGGACGTCGTGACGCTCGGAGTCTTCGGTTCCGCAGGCTTCGCGGCGGCCTCGGTGGCGACGGGCTTCGCCTCCGATTTGTCCGGCTTGTCCGATTTGGACTCTTCCGCGGGCTTCGGCTCCTCGCGATCGGCGAGGTTGCGCTTGCCTTCCTTGTCGGACTTGAAATCGGTCTCGTACCAGCCGCCGCCCTTGAGGCGAAAGACGGGCGCAGATACCAGCTTCTGCAGGGTGCGCTTACCGCACGAGGGACACTTTACCAGCGGCGGATCGCTGATCTTCTGCATCTCCTCCACGTAAAACTTGCAGCTCTGGCACTCGTATTCGTAGAACGGCATGGCTTTGAGTTGTAGGTCTGGGCGGAACTTCCCGCTGCCGCAATTATAGTCAGGCCGCCTTGTCGAAGACGATCTGGCCGTCGCGGGCCGTGGCGCGGATGCGGTTGCCAGGGGCGAACTCGCCCTTGAGGATCCGCTGCGCGAGCGGGTTCTCGATCTGCTGCTGGATGGCGCGCTTCAGCGGCCTCGCCCCGTATACGGGGTCGAAGCCTGCCTCGCCGAGGAGGTCGCGCGCGGCATCGTCCAGCGTCAGGTCCATGTCCCGCTCCTGCAGGCGCTTCCGCAGGTAGACGAGCTGGATGTCCACGATCGCGCGGATCTGCTGTGTGCCCAGGGGATGGAACACCACGATGTCATCGATCCGGTTGATGAACTCCGGCCGGAAGCTCTGCTGCACGATCTCCATCACCGCGCTCTTCATGCGGGTGTAGTTCTTCTCCCCGGCGTACTCCTGGATCACCTGCGAGCCGAGGTTCGAGGTCATGATGATGACCGTG
>DASVWT010000272.1:0-8397 GCA_036393055.1 Steroidobacteraceae bacterium | reverse complement strand
CTGGTCGTCAGCGGCCCGCTGATCGCCGACATCTTCATGGGCAAGATCACCCGCTGGAACGACCCGGCCATCAGGAAGCTCAATCCGGGACTGAACCTGCCGGACATGGCAATCAGCGTCGTGCACCGCTCCGACGGATCGGGCACGACCTTCACATTCGCCGATTACCTCTCGAAGGTCAGCCCCGCCTGGAAGTCGCAGATCGGCGCCGATACGGCGATCTCATGGCCGGTCGGCCTGGGCGGCAAGGGTAACGAGGGAGTCGCCTCCTACGTGCAGCGCATTCGCGGCGCCATCGGATACGTCGAGTACGCGTACATCCTCGAGAATCACATGCAATACGCCCGGATGATCAACGCCGCCGGCCGGGTCGTCAGCCCCGGCCTGGCCGGCTTCCAGGCCGCCGCCGCGAATGTGGATTTCACCAAGGCGCAGGATTTCTACGTGATTCTCACGGATCAACCGGGCACGAACAGCTGGCCGATTTCCGGCTGCACGTGGCAGATCCTGCGGACCGATGCGCCGAAACCGGTCAACGAGCAGGTGACCCGGTTCTTCCTCTGGGGCTTCGAGGACGGCCAGGCGATGGCCAGATCGATCGCCTTCGGTCCGCTGCCTGCGGGTACCGTCCGGGCCATCAGGCAGTACTGGAAGCGGAACCTCGGGATCTGATCCACGCCCCCGCCGAGCCGTCCAGGGCGGCTCGCGCGGGGGCGAGCAGCCGCGCGGCCGGCAGTCACGTCGTTCGTCAGGACCTCATAACAATCGGACCGTAATCAACGATCATGGATGACTGACAAGGCGACGGTCTGGAGCGGCGGCATGCAGCTCGACAGGCTCGTCAATACAGCACGCGGCTGCGCAGCGTGCCGGGGATCGCCGCGAGCTTGTCCTTGAGCTCGTTCGACTGCGCCTCGTCTGCGGCTACGTCGATCACCACGTACCCCACTTCCGCGTCGGTCTGCAGGAATTGCGCGTCGATGTTGATGTTGCTCGCGGAGAACAGCTCGTTGATGCGCGACAGCACGCCCGGCATGTTCTTGTGGATGTGCAGCAGACGACGGCTGCGCGAATGCTCGGGCAGCGACACTTCGGGGAAATTCACCGCCGACAGGGTGGAGCCGTTGTCGCTGTAGCGCACCAGCTTGCTCGCGACCTCGATGCCGATGTTGTCCTGCGCCTCCAACGTGCTGCCGCCGATGTGCGGGGTGAGGATCACATTGTCGATCCCCACCAGCGGCGACACGAAGGGCTCATCGTTGCTCTTCGGCTCCACCGGGAATACGTCCACGGCGGCGCCCGCCAGATGGGCTGCGCGCAGCGCCGCCGCGAGCGCATCGATGTCGACCACGCTGCCGCGCGAGGCGTTGATCAGCACCGCGCCCCGGCGCATCGCGGCGATTTCCTGCGCCCCGAACATCTGCTTGGTGGCCGGCGTTTGCGGCACGTGCAGCGTCACCACGTCGGCGCGCCGCAGCAGGTCGTGGAGACTGGCGGCGCGCTGCGCGTTGCCCAGGGCGAGTTTCGACTCCACGTCGTGGAAGATCACCTGCATCCCCAGGCTCTCGGCCAGCACGCCCACCTGGGTGCCGATGTGGCCATAGCCGATGACGCCGAGCACCTTGCCGCGTGCCTCGTAGCTGCCGGCAGCGGACTTGCTCCAGCCGCCGCGGTGGCATCGCGCATTCCGCTGCGGGATACCGCGCAGCAGCATGATCGCCTCGGCGATGACGAGCTCGGCCACGCTGCGCGTGTTCGAATAAGGCGCGTTGAACACGGGGATGCCCAAGCGCTCGGCCCCGGGAAGGTCGACCTGGTTGGTGCCGATGCAGAAGCAGCCTGCCGTGATCAGCCGCCTGGCGTGGCGCAGTACCGAGGCGGTGAGCTGTGTGCGCGAGCGCAGGCCCACGATCTGGGCGTCGGCGATGCGCTCGATCAGCTGCCCCTCGGGCAGAGACTTCTCGTGATACTCGATATTGCTGTAGCCGGCGCGCTCGAAGGTTTCCACCGCGGTGCGGCTCACGCCCTCCAGCAACAGTATCTTGATGTCTTGCCGTGGGAATGAGGTCTTCATGACGGTTCCTGCGCGAAAGGAGCTGCCACTATGCCAAAATCGCGGCAAGACGATACTAAATATTTGGCTGTTCGAAAGACCCACGAGGCATAACGCTGCTGGAGACCGCATGAGCGCCGCCCTGGATGATCTCGCCCATCGCCTGCCCGGACTGCGTCTGCTCACCGCGCAAGCCGACCTGGAGCACTACGGTCGCGACTGGACCCGTCGCTGGACGCCGGCGCCGCTCGCCATTGCGTTGCCGGCCACGGTGCAGGAGGTGCAGGATATCGTGCGCTGGGCCAACGCGCACCGCGTGGCCATCGTGCCCTCGGGCGGCCGCACCGGGCTTTCCGGCGGCGCGGTGGCGGCCAACGGCGAGCTGGTGCTGAGCCTGCAACGGATGAATCGAGTGCTGGGCTTTGCGCCGGCCGACCGCACGCTCATCGTGCAGCCGGGATTGCCGCTGGAGGCGGCGCAGGCGGCTGCGCGCGAGCACGGCCTCGTCTACCCGGTGGATTTCGCCGCGCGCGGCTCGTGTTCCATCGGCGGCAACATTGCCACCAATGCCGGCGGCATCCGGGTGATCCGCTACGGCAATACTCGTGAGTGGATCGCAGGCTTGAAGGTGGTGGCCGGCAACGGCGAGCTGCTGGACCTCAACCGCAGCCTGGTGAAGAATTCCAGCGGCTACGACTTCCGCCATCTGCTGATCGGCTCGGAAGGCACGTTGGGTATCGTGGTGGAAGCCACACTGAAGCTGACCGAGCCGCCGCCGCCCGCGCAGACCATGCTGCTGGCATTGCCGGACCTGGATGCGGTGCTGGCGGTGTTCGGCTCGTTCCGCGCCAGGCTCGCCCTGCAGGCCTTCGAGCTCTTCACCGACGTGGCGCTGAGACACGTGCTGGCCCACGGCGCCCAGCGCGCCCTGGATGGCGACTACCCCTACTACGTGGTGACGGAGTTTGATGCGCCGGATGAGGCTGCGCAGGACGCCGCGCTGGCGCTGCTGGGCGAGGTCATGGAGAAAGGCTGGGTCGCCGACGGCACGATCGCGCAGAGCGAGGCACAGGCTGCGGCACTGTGGCGGCTGCGCGAGGGCATCACCGAGAGCCTGGCGCCACACCGGCCGTACAAGAACGACGTTTCGGTGCGCATCGGCGTGGTCCCCAAGTGCCTGCGCGCGATGCAGGTGTTGCTGGCCAAAGAATACCCGCAGTTCGAAGTGGTGTGGTTCGGCCATATTGGCGATGGCAACCTGCATATCAATGTGCTGAAGCCCGATGGCCTGGCCGATGTGGATTTCATCGCGCAGTGCGAGCAAGTCACCAAGCGGTTGGCCGCGACGCTGAAGGAACACGGTGGCAGCATCTCGGCCGAGCACGGCATCGGCCTGCTCAAACGGCCCTACCTGGACAGCACCCGCAGCGCGGCGGAGATCGCCCTGATGCGTGGCGTGCGCAAGGTATTCGATCCGAACGGCATCCTCAACCCGGGCAAGCTTTTCGAGCCGCAGTAGGCAGCATCTGAACGGTTGCGCTCTTGCGCCGGGAAGAGCTTTGGTCCTTTATCTGCTACGCTTGCGCCTGGCTTGGCGTACTTCGTCAACTACGTATACCAGCCCAGCCGCATCTGGCTCAGCATGCGGGCTGCAACGATCCATACCTCATGACGCACGCTCCCCGCCCACCCACCGAATCCCCTGGCTCGCCCCCACAGTCTGTCGCGGGAATCCCCGTGGACGGCGACTCACCGGAACTCGCCAGCGGGGTGCTTCACGGACGAATGCTGCAGGTCTCGCGGCTCGCGACCATTGGCGAGATGGCGGCCGGGGTCGCGCATGAGCTCAATCAGCCGCTGACCGCCATCGCCAATTACGCGCACGCGTGCGAGCGCCTGTTGAGCCGCCCGGGCGCCAATCTGGATGACATCCGCACTGCGATGCACGAGATCGCCGGCCAGGCCGTACGGGCCGGTGACATCCTGCGGCGGCTGCGCAGTCTTGCCCAATCGCAACCGACGCGGCGCGAGCGTGCGGATGTCAACGCCATGGTCGAAGCCATTCGAGACCTCATCCTGGCGGATGGCCGGGTACATCGAGCCCAGGTGCGATTCGAGCTCGCGGCGCAGCTGCCGCCGGTTCTGATCGACACCGTACAGATCCAACATGTGGTCCTGAACCTCGTCCGCAATGGCCTCGAAGCACCCGCCGAGGCCAGTGTGCCGACGCGCGAGCTGCTCGTGTGCACTGGACTCGCTGCCGACGGTGATGTCGAGATCTCGGTTCTCGATAACGGCCCCGGCCTGTCCCCGCAGGCCCTGGAACGGCTCTTCGACCCCTTCTTCTCCACCAAGGCGGAGGGAACCGGGCTCGGTCTCGCGATCAGCAACACATTGGTGCGCGCTCACGGTGGCTCTCTCAGCTACCGGCCCAACCTGCCACACGGGGCCTGCTTCTCGGTCCGACTACCGGCCGAGACCTGACGCCCGTGACGGGTGCGCGCGACGACAGACCGGGTTGATCTTGCGCGTTTAAAAGTACCGCTGCGGGCATTATCATAGTTGCAGCTCTCGTCAGCGCCGCGCCGCATGCTTTCGCCCACACTGCTCTCCAGCGTCCTCGAGTCCGCGCCGGACGCCATCGTGATCGTCGATTCGACCGGCACGATCCATTTCGCCAGCCGCCGGATCACCGCGCTCTGCGGCTATCGGCCGGAGGAGATCGTCGGTCGGGGAATCGAGTGTCTGCTGCCGGAGCGGTTCCGGCAGATTCATCTCTCTCACCGGCGCAACTATGCCCACAATGCGCACGCGCGTCCGATGGGGGTCGATCTCGATCTCTACGCGCTGCACAAGGACGGGACGGAGTTGCCCGTCGAGATATCCCTGAGTCCCATCCGCGACGGCGAGCGCCTCCTGGTGGCAGCGGCGCTTCGCGATGTGACCGAGCGCAAGCGCATTCAGACCGAGCTGATGCAGGCTCGCGAAGCGGCGGAGCGCGCGAATCTCGCCAAGAGCCGCTTTCTTGCGACGGCGAGTCACGACCTGCGCCAGCCGCTGCAGACGCTGTCGCTCCTCAACGGCACGCTGCGCCGCGTCGTACGCGATCCCGTGGCCGCCGAGGCGGTCTGCCAGCAGAGTCAGGCGATCGACTCGATGTCGCGCCTGACCAACGCGCTGCTCGACATCAGCAAGCTGGAATCGGGCGCCATCCGGCCGGACCCGGCCGATTTCGCGGTGGCGGCACTCTTCGAGGAGATGCGCAATGAGTTTGCGAGCGTGGCCGCAAGCAAGGGCCTGGAGCTTCGCATCGAGGCCACCGTCCCGTCGGCACACTCCGATCCGTCGCTCGTCGGTCAGATCCTGCGCAACTTGATCGCCAACGCCATCAAATACACGCAACGGGGCTGGGTGCGGCTGCGCTCGGCGCCCTGTCCGGCCGGCGTGCGTCTGGAAGTGGCGGACTCCGGCATCGGCATCCCGGCCGATCACCTGCCGTATATCTATGACGAGTTCTACCAGATCGGGGTGGCGAGCAACACTTCCCGCGAGGGCTATGGGCTCGGGTTGAGCATCGTGCACCGCCTGGTGAGGCTCCTCGGATTGAAGCTCGACGTGCACTCCGAAGTCGGCCACGGCTCGATATTCGCGCTGGAAATGCCGGCCGGAGCGGCGGAAGCGAAAGGCGTTACGGTTGCGTCCGCGGACGTGTCCGGACACGAAGGAGCGCATGCGTCCGCCCGCATTCTCCTCATCGACGACGACGCAGGGGTGCGCAACGCGACCGCGATGCTGCTGCGGGTCGAAGGGTACACCGTGGCGTGCGCCGCCTCTCTCGCGGAGGCCAAGCAGGCGCTGCGCGAGGATCCGAGAGTCGATGTCGTGATCGCCGACTATCATCTGCAGAACGGTGAGACCGGCATCGATGTGATCGCGGCAGCGAGAAACATCGCCGGCGATAAGGTGGGAGCAGTGCTCGTGAGCGGCGACACCTCCTCCACCCTGCGCGATGTCGAGGCGACCGACCGCCTGCGCATCGCGAGCAAGCCGATCGATGCCGACCAGCTGCTGGCTATCATCACGGAACTGCTCCCCGTCCGCAAAGATACGTAGATACCGCGAGGCGCGCCCGGCCGATACTGCGAGCATGGGATCCGAAAACCCGGCCTGGCAGCCAAGAAGCGCTGGCGAGCTGCTGCGCCGATACGATGTCGCAGGCCCGCGCTACACCTCCTATCCGACCGCGCCACAATTCCGGCCGGATTTCGGGGAGATGCAATATCGCGAGCACGCGCGGCGCAGCAATGCGACGTTTACGCCGCGGCCGCTGTCGCTTTATGTTCACGTCCCCTTCTGCGCCAGCCCCTGCTTCTACTGCGGCTGCACCCGGCTCATCACCCGCGATGTGGCTGCCGGTACCCGCTACGTGGACCGGCTGCTCCGCGAGGCCGCTCTGGTCGCACCGCTCTTCGACCACCATCGCGAAGTACGCCAGCTTCACCTCGGCGGCGGTACGCCCAACTTCCTGCGCCAGGTGGATCTGACGCGGCTCATCAATGCGCTGGGCGGACACTTTCACTTGGGACCGCCCGCCAACCTCGACTTCTCGATCGAGCTCGACCCGAGGTTCGCCACGACGGCGGACGTGGAGCACCTGGGACGCCTCGGCTTCAACCGGGCGAGTCTCGGCGTGCAGGACTTCGATCCGCGGGTGCAGCAAGCGGTCAACCGGATCCAGAGCGTCGAGCAGACGCTCGGCATCATCGATGCGTGCCGTGCATCGGGTTTCCGCTCGATCAACATCGATCTCATCTATGGACTGCCGTATCAGTCGCTGGAGGGATTCGGGCGTACGCTGGATACCATCATCGAAGCGCGTCCCGACCGGCTCGCGGTCTACGGCTATGCGCACATGCCGCGGCTCTTCAAGGCGCAGCGCCAGATCGAGAGTCAGGCGCTTCCGGATCCCGCCGCCCGCATCGCGCTCCTCGAGCTCGCGATCGACCGGCTGGGCGCCGCCGGCTATCGCTATATCGGCATGGACCATTTCGCCCGCCCGGAAGACGATCTCGCGCGCGCCCAGGACGCCGGCGGGCTACATCGCAACTTCATGGGCTACACGACCCATGCCGGCTGTGAGCTCATCGGGCTAGGCATGAGCGCCATCAGTCATTTCGGCGGGAGCTTCAGCCAGAATCATCGCGACCTGCGCGCATGGCAGGCCGCGGTCGATGCCGGGCAGCTCCCCATTTGGCGCGGGCTGGCGCTGAGCGGCGACGATCGTGTGCGCGCCGATGTGATCCAAAGCCTCATGTGCCAGGGAGCGGTCGATTTCCACGACATCGAAAGGCGCCACGGCGTCGATTTCGAGAGCTATTTCGCCGGGGCGCTGCAACGGGTTGCTCCGTTGGTCGCAGACGGCATAGTGTCACTTTCGAGGCGGCAGCTGCGCGCGACCGACCGTGGACGATTTGTGTTGCGAATGGTCGCGATGTGCTTCGACCGCTATCTGGCACCTGCCGCGGCGCATCCCGGCGCGAGCAGCGGCGCGCCCCCGCCGAGCGCCACGGAAGGGGCGCGAGAGCAGCGCTTCTCGAGCGTTCTCTGAAGTCCTCGGCTGAACCCCCGAAGTCAGGGAGCGGAGTTGAGACCTATGTAGTTTCGCGTATTTCCAGCCTCGGACCCACGGCTCACGATAGCGCGAGTCAGCGAACTCAACGCTCGAGAGGTGGCCCCATGAGAACAGATACCGACATCAAGCGAGACGTGGAAGCGGAGCTCAAATGGGCACCGGACGTCTCGGAGACCGATATCGCCGTGAAGGTCACGGACGGCGTGGCGACGCTCACCGGCTACGCAGCGACTGCTCACGAGAAGTACCGCGCCGAGGTGACGGTAAAGCGCGTACGCGGCGTGACCGCTGTGGCGAACGATCTTGC
This sequence comes from Steroidobacteraceae bacterium, assembly GCA_036393055.1. GTDB lineage: Bacteria > Pseudomonadota > Gammaproteobacteria > Steroidobacterales > Steroidobacteraceae > 13-2-20CM-66-19. The sequence continues at coordinate 405 of DASVWT010000272.1, read as the reverse complement.
CGTTCGTGCGCCGCTCGGCGGAATGCCGACGGACCCTGAGATCGCCCGCGATGCGGTGTTGGCGCTGAAGCTGGAACTGCCGTTCATCTGGGAGGACATCAAGCCGATCGTCAAGCAGGGTCACGTGGCGCTCGAAGGCACGGTCGAGTGGCACAACCAGCGCGAGCGCGCGGAGGCCGCGGTACGGCGCCTGCGCGGTGTGCTCTCCGTGCGCAACTCGATCAGCCTGAAACCTCGCGTGGCGCCCGCCGAGATCAAGCACCGGATCGAGGATGCGTTCCGACGCAATGCGATCCTCGATGCGCAGAAGATCACCGTGGATTCCCGGGGCAGCGAAGTCACATTGCGCGGGCAAGTCCGCTCGTGGGCGGAGCACGATCAGGCCCAGCAGACCGCGTGGGCCGC
>DASVWT010000271.1:0-9123 GCA_036393055.1 Steroidobacteraceae bacterium | reverse complement strand
ATGGCGAGAATAGCGGCAAGCGCGCCGGTAGCCCCTGCCACGCTGATCCAGAGCGACGGATTCGGGCGCGCAAAGCCTGCGAGGGGCGAGGCGCTGAAGCTGCGGTTCGCGAAGATGAGCGCGTAATTGGCGCATACCAGGGTGAGGAAGCCCATGGAGCGCACCTGCTCGGCGGAAAGGCCGTGCAGAACCGCGAAAAGGAAGACGCCGCACACCGCCAGTATGGCGAGCGCACCCTGGAGGAAGCCCGTCAGCAGCAGCGGACGCGAGAGCAGCGCGCCTTCGGGGTCGCGCGGCGGACGGGTCATGACGTCGCGCTCGTCGCGCTCCGCCTCGAGCACCACCGAGCACAGCGGATCGATGATGAGCTCCAGTATGGCGATCAGCATGGGGGTGAGCACCAGCGGCCTGCCCAAGGCGATCGGCACCAGCGCGAGGCCGGCGATCGGCAGATGGATGGCGAGGATGTAGCCGACCGCCTTTACCAGGTTGTCGTAGATGCGCCGCCCGAGCCGCACCGCGCGCACGATCGAGTTGAAATCGTCATCGAGGAGCACTAGCGAGGACGCTTCGCGCGCCACATCGGTCCCGCGCTGTCCCATGGCTATGCCGATGTGCGCCGACCGGAGCGCCGGGGCATCGTTCACCCCATCGCCTGTCATCGCAACGACCTCGCCGCGCGCCTTCAGCGCCGAGACGACTCTCAGCTTCTGCTCGGGCGTGATCCGCGCGAAGACCGATACCGTCGCGGCATGCTCACGCAGCGAGGCGTCATCGAGCTGCGCCAGCTCCGTGCCGCTCATGACCGCACCGTCCTCGATACCGGCCTGGGCCGCGATGGCGCGCGCGGTCACCGGGTGATCACCGGTGATCATGACGACGCGGATGCCGGCCGAGCGGCACTCGCGCACCGCCTCGGGAATCCCCTCGCGCAGGGGATCCACGAATCCGAGCAGACCCATCAGCCGCAGCGGCAGGTCGAGAGCCCGCTCCGGCGGCGCAGTCGATTCGAGCGCGGCCGAAGCCACGGCGAGCACCCGCAACCCGCGCTGCGCCAGCTCTTCCACGCGCAGGCGCAACGACTGAGTTGCAGCCGCATCGAGCCGGCAGAGCGTCGCGATTGCCTCCGGCGCGCCTTTGGCCGCGGCGATCAGCCCGGCGCCGCTGCGGCGCCAGACCTGTACGTAGGCGGGCAACTCCGGCTGCCAGGGATAGCCGCGGATGAGCTCCGCCCCGGCCGCATCGCCGCCGGCACCGCTTCCCGCATCACCGCCGACACTGCCCGCCACCTCGGCCGCCAACCGCACCAGCGCGCGGTCCATCGGGTCCACCGCTTCCGGCCGGCAGGCCAACACGGCGGTCTCGAGCAGCTCGCGCAGGTCAGGCTGCAGCGCACGCGATCCGCCGCCGCGAGACGGCTCCCTGGCGCTCATTGCCGCTGCGCTTTGCGCATCCCGCTCCAACCACTCGACCGACATGAGGTTGCGGGTGAGCGTCCCTGTCTTGTCGGTGCAGAGCACCGTCGCCGCGCCCAGCGTCTCGATCGCCGCCGGCCGCCGCGTCAACACCTGCGAGCGGGAGAGCCGCCATGCGCCCATGACCATGAACACCGTCAGGACCAGCGGAAACTCCTCCGGCAGCATGGACATCCCGAGCGCGATGCCACCGAGCAGCCCCTGCAGCCACGCGCCCCGCAACAAACCGTAGAGCAGCACCGCGAGCGCGCTCAGCGACAATCCGACGATGGCGAAGCCCGTGATGAAGCCGCGGGTCTGGACCTGCAGCCGCGCCGGCTCCGGCGTGATGCGGGTGACTGCATTTCCGATCCTGCCGATCTCGCTGCGCGAGCCTGTCGCCGTGACGACCGCCAGGCCACCACCCGTGACGATCAGGGTGCCCGAGAAGACGAACGGAAGGTCATCGCCGCCGGGTACGGCGTCGGCCAGCGCAGGGCCGCGCGCGATGCGCTTGCGGACGGGGACCGACTCCCCCGTGAGCAGGCTCTCGTCCGCCAATACCTCCTCTCCCGATACCAACATCGCATCCGCGGGTACACGGTCGCCTTCGGCGAGCACCAGCAGATCGCCCCGCACCACCTCCCTGCCCGGGATGCGCATCTGCTCGCCGTCGCGGATGACCAGCGCCCGCGGGCTGGTGAGGTCGCGCAGCGCTTCGAGAACCCGCTCGCTCCTGCCCTCCTGGACGATGGCGATCGCCACCGAGAAGCAGGCGAAAGCGAACAGCACCAGCGCCTCGCCGTGGCTGCCGATCAGCAGGTACAACACTCCCGCGCCGAGGAGCAGCGCGAACATCGGCTCCCGCACCACGTCGGCGGCGATGCGCAGCGCCGTGCGACGGTCGACCTGCGGAAGCTCGTTCGGACCTTCAGCCCGCAGCCGCTGGGCGGCTTCCGGGCTGCCGAGTCCGCGGTGGTGTGATGGATCTCTCATCATTACGAGGGTTAACTTTCGGTAATGGTCGTCATCATCGCCGGGCGCTGCGACGTTGTTAACGTCCGAGCGCCCGCGAATCGGGCGCAATGCGATCCCGGCAATGGTGCCGAGAGGAGCCCTTCATATGTCCAAATCGATCCGCACCGCTCTCACCGCCCTCGCCGCCACCGTCTCGCTGGCGTGCCTCGCGGCGCCCGCCATGGCGGATACTCCCTGGCAGACGCACCACCCGCGCCGGGAGCAGGTGAACAACCGCCTGGGCAACCAGAGCGCTCGCATCCACCAGGAAGTGCGGGAAGGCGAGATGTCCCGAGCGAAAGCCGCGCGGCTGCATCACGCGGATCATCGCATCCGCATGCAGGAGCGGCGCATGGCGGCCCGGCACGGCGGCCATATCACCCAGCGCGAGCATGCGAAAATCAACCGTGAGGAGAATCACGTCAGCCGTCGAATCGGCCACTGATCTGCGCACCAATGCCCGGCGGGGCCGCCGCGAGGCGGCTCCGCCCGTCTGTGACGCTCATGGAGAACGGCGTGAAGTCGGTGTCGCGGTCGAAGTAATCCTCCTGCTCCGAGCGCTTCAGGAACCCGACGATCCGGTACGTCACCGGCGTCATCAGGATCTCCCATCCTGACTTGAGCACGTACTGTGTGACGCCCACCGTGATGACCTCCGCCGGCGTCCAGGACCCCGCGAACGCGATGGTGTAGAAGAGCCCGGAATCCACCAGCTCCCCGCAGAGCGTCGATCCGACCACCCGCGTCCACAGCCACCGGCCGCCGGTCCACAGCTTCATCCGCGCGAGCACGTAGCTGTTGACGAACGAGCCGCACCAGAACGCGATCATGGAAGCGGCGACGATCCGCGGGGTGCTGCCGAATATCGCCTCGACCGCCGCCTGCTTGCTCTCCCAGAACCGGGCGGGCGGCAGGCGCACGATCACGCACGACATGATGGCGGCAAAGATCAGCGCGGCGAAGCCCGCCCAGACGCAGCGCCGGTCGCGTGCGTAGCCGTACACCTCCGTCAGGATGTCGCCGAAGATGTAGGAAATCGGGAAGAACAGCACCCCCGCCATGAAGGTGACCGGACCGACGAGCGGCACCTGCACGGTGGAGACCTTCGCCGGCCCGATGAGATTGGAGCAAAGGAGCACGCAGACGTAGGCGCCGAGGATGAGGTCGTAATACTTGTAGCTCTTCATGAGGTCAGCGCCTGCGGCGGGAGATGATGAGGACCGCGATGAGGACCACGGCGATGTTGAGCACCCACCATGCCGACATGCCGTGTCCCTGGATCATGTCGAACAGGCTTTGTTGCTGCGGCACGCTCACCGTGCCGGTGAGCAGCTCCCGGATCCCATCGTGGGATACCACGACGCCGAGCGAGTGGGCGCCGCCGCTCTCATTGCGCGTGGAGATGAGATAGATCCCATTCGGCTGGGCCGCCACCGGTACGCCGTGGCCGTCCAGGGTCGCCGTCACGTGACCGGGCCCAGCGATGGGCCTGTGATCCGAGTTGCGTTCGACATGCAGCGCCAGAGAGTGGTCCGACGGGGCCGCCGTCAGGGTGAGGAGCGCCGAGCGCGCCACCACCGTCGGGCCATTCTGCGGTACGGGGGACGAGGCCATCGCTAGTCCTGCAGCCCGAGGAAAGTCTCGATCGCCTCCATGCCCGCGACGAAGCCGCGCAACTGCTCCTTGGTGAGGCACGAGAGCAGCTCCCGCTCGCGCTCGAGGACGAGCGGGACGAGCTCCGCGTACATGCGCCGGCCCGCCTTGGTGAGGCGTACTTCCCGCTCCCGCCGGTCGGCGGCGCTGGAAGCACGCTCGATCAGCTCGCGCTCCTCGAGGCCCGCGACGGCGCGGCTGACGCGGGTCTTGTGCATGCGGGTGCTCTGGGCGATGTACTGGGCGGTGCAGCCGTGCCGCGAGCCCACCGTGGCCATCACGCGCCACTCGGGGATGTCGAGGCCGAAGCGCTCCCGGTAGATGTCGGAGAGATGATTGCTGACTCCGACCGCGAGGCGGTTGAGGCGGTAGGGCACGAAGCCCGTAAGCTCGAGCCCGAGCTCGTTCGGTGTCCGGACGGTCACCGCCCCGCCCTCGGAGTGGTTGCGAGCGCAACTAATTGTGTCATCATAGACGGCAAAGCATACCGGAGTGAGCGATGAGCACCGCGATTGCCGCCGATGGCAGAGCGCCGCCGGCTTCCCTGAGGTACCTGCCGGGATTCGGCAACCACTTCGCCACCGAGGCGCTGCCCGGCGCCCTGCCCGAGGGCCGCAACTCCCCGCAGCGCTGCCCTTACGGCCTCTATGCCGAGCAGTTCTCCGGCACCGCCTTCACCGCGCCGCGGCAGGCCAACCGGCGCAGCTGGCTCTATCGCATCCGTCCCGCCGCGGTGCTCGCGCGGCCGTTCGAGCCGCTGGCGCATCGAGCGGTGGCGGGGCATTTCGACACACTCTCGGCTTCCCCCAATCCGTTGCGCTGGAGCCCGCCGCCCATTCCGCGCGAGCCGCTCGACTTCATCGACGGCCTGCTGACGCTCGGCGGCACCGGCTCGCCGGATGCCCACAGTGGCTGTGGCATCCACTGGTATCTCGCCAACCGCTCCATGCGCGACCGGTTCTTCTACGATGCCGACGGCGAGCTCCTCATCGTGCCGCAGCTCGGCCGGCTGCGCCTCGCGACGGAGCTCGGGATCCTCGAGGCCGCCCCGCAGGAGGTGCTGCTGATCCCGCGGGGGCTGCGTTTTCGGGTGGAGCTGCCCGATGGGGAGGCGCGCGGCTACATCTGCGAGAGCTTCGGCGCGCCGATGCGGCTGCCGGACCTGGGGCCCATCGGCTCCAACGGCCTCGCCAACCCGCGCGATTTTCAGACTCCCGTCGCCTGGTACGAGGACCGCGATGGGCAGATGGAGCTGGTGGCGAAGTTCGGGGGCGAGCTGTGGCGCGCCACCCTCGATCACTCCCCGCTCGATGTCGTCGCCTGGCACGGCAACAACGCCCCGTGCAAGTATGACCTGCGCCGCTTCAACACCATCGGATCGGTGAGCTACGATCATCCGGACCCGTCGATCTTCCTGGTGCTGCAATCGATCAGCGATACGCCGGGCGTCGACTCCGTGGACTTCGTGATCTTCCCGCCGCGGTGGCTGGCGATGGAGGATACCTTCCGGCCACCCTGGTTTCATCGCAATATCGCCAGCGAATGCATGGGGCTGATCCATGGCGTATATGACGCCAAGGCCGGGGGCTTCGAGCCGGGCGGCGCGTCGCTGCACAACTGCATGACCGGCCATGGCCCGGATGCCGAGACCTTCGAGCGCGCGAGCAGTGCCGACACCACGCGCCCACAGCGCATCGGCGATACCATGGCTTTCATGTTCGAGACCCGCACCGTCATCAGGCCCACGCGCCTGGCGCTGCAGTTGCCGCAGCTGCAGTCCGAGTACACACAGTGCTGGCGCGGCCTGGCGAAGCGCTTCACCCCGCCAGCTGCCGCGGCCCCGGAGTGAAGGAGCCGCACCGATGAGCACGGCCCTGGATGCGACTCACGATCCGAAGCTGCGCAGCTGGGTCGACTCCGCCAATCGCCCCGGCTGCGACTTTCCCATCCAGAACCTGCCGCTCGCCGTCTTCCGCCGCGCGGGCAGCGGGGAGAACTTCCGCTGCGGGGTGGCGATCGGGGACTGCCTGCTCGACCTGGGCGCGCTCGATATGTTGACGCCCTTCAGCGGACTCGGCGCCGAGGCCCTCGCGGCCTGCGGGGAGCCCTCATTGAATCGGCTGATGACCCTGGGACGGTCGGCCTGGATCGCTCTGCGCCACGGGCTCTCGGAGTGTCTGCGCGAGGGCTCTCCCCTGGCCGCGGAGCTGCAAAACGCCCTCATCCCGCAAAGCGGTGCGCAATTCACGCTGCCCGCGAAGATCGGCAACTACACCGATTTCTACGCCTCGATTCACCATGCCACCACTGTGGGGCGGCTCTTCCGGCCGGATCAGCCGCTGCTGCCCAACTACAAGTGGGTGCCCATCGCCTATCACGGCCGCGCCTCCTCGCTGGGTGTCTCCGGCCAGGAACTGCGCCGCCCGCGAGGGCAGATCATGCCGCGCGGCGCCGAGCGGCCGCAGCTCGCGCCGAGCGCGCGGCTGGATTTCGAGCTCGAGGTCGGTGTCCTCATCGGGACCGGCAACCCCCTCGGGCACCCCGTCCCGATCGCCCGCGCCGAGGAGCACGTATTCGGCCTCTGCCTGCTGAATGACTGGTCGGCACGCGACATCCAGGCCTGGGAGTATCAGCCGCTAGGCCCGTTTCTCGCCAAGAGCTTCGCGACCACGATCTCACCGTGGGTGGTGACCCTGGAAGCCCTCGCTCCCTACCGCCTGCCCTGGAGCCGGCCGCCGGAGGATCCGCAGCCCCTGCCCTACCTCGATTGCGCACAGCTGCGTGCGTGCGGCGCGATCGACCTGTCTCTCGAGGTAGCCCTCGAGACGGCGGGCATGCGCGCCGCCCACACCGCTGCCCAGCGTCTCGCCCTAACCAACTTCCGGCACAGCTACTGGTCGATCGCCCAGATGGTCGCCCACCACACCGTCAACGGCTGCAATCTCGAGCCCGGGGACCTTCTCGGCAGCGGCACCCAGTCGGGCCCTGCGCCTGAGGAGGCAGGCTCACTGCTCGAGCTCACCGAGGGCGGCAAGCGGCCGCTGCGGCTCGAGAGCGGCGAGACGCGCACGTTCGTGGAAGACGGCGACAGGGTCATCATGAGGGGCTGGTGCGAGCGGCCGGGACGCGCGCGCGTCGGCTTCGGCGAAGCGAGCGGGCTGGTGCAGCCCGCAATCTGACAAGACGCTACCGGTGCCGATATCCGACGCGGAAGGCGCCCCAATGCCTGCTGCGCACCCAGATGGGCGACGACAGGTCCTTCATCAGCACGAAGTTGCCGCCGCCCATGTCACGCCGGTAGGTCTGCAGCAGGAAGGGCTTGGTGTTGCGCGCGACCTTCTGCACCGCGCGATCCTTGAAGAGCCGGCGGTTGCGGCAGTGGGCGGCGTTCCAGACCGGATCCTTGCCTTGAGGCTGGCGGTAGTTGGGGTTGTGTGTCGGCAGGTACCCTCCCCTCGCCCAGGCCACGCAGAAGACGATGCGCGGGTCGGAGCGCTGCAGCGGGTCCTGGATCGGCGGCAGCACCCGATCCGTGAAGGCGACGTAGTCGGTGAGGTACTGCTTGGGGTTGCTGCCCGGGATCTCCCGGTAGCGCTCGTCGAACATCTGCGCCTCGGTGATCTCGCCGCGCGCGATTGCCTGCTCGAAGAGCTCGCCGATCCGCTTCGCGGTCTCCATCCCTATCCGGATGATGGGCGTGTCGGAGGTCTCGACGCCGCTCTCGGCGATGACCTCGATCAGCCCCTCGCTGAGGCCGAGCAGCCCCTCCACCCGCTTGTCGGCCTGCGTGAGGCTGCTGGAGGAGAGCTGCACGCCTTCGGCGAGGCTGCCGAGCTCGGCGAGCGTCGCGTTGCAGGCCTCGAGATTGCCCGCCGCGGAGCGCGCGATGGCATCGATCTCCCGGCTCACCGTGCCGAAGGCGCCGTGCGCGCGCACGATGACGCCCTGCACCTGCTGCGCCCCACGCCCGGCCTCGCCCGCATGCTGGTCGGCTGCGACGCCCTCGGAGATCAGGCCGTCGATCTGCTCCGCAAGCGAGCGCACGGTTGCGGTGATCCGCTCCGTCGCCGTGCGTGTTTCCTCCGCGAGACTCTTGACCTCACCGGCGACGACCGCGAACCCGCGCCCCGCCTCACCGGCGCGCGCGGCCTCGATGCCTGCATTGAGCGAGAGCAGCCTCGTCTGCTTGGCGATGCTCTCGATGGAGCCCGCGACGGAGGTGATCTGCTCCAGCACGGGAGCGAAGGAGGCGAGCCGCTCCTGAATGCGCCCGACTGCGGCCGTGAGGCGCCCGATGTTCTCGACGGCACTGCCGATGAGGGTGCGCGACTCCGAGATCTCCGCGCCGGCCGCGGAGGCGGCCCGCTGCGCTTCACGCGATGCGCGATCGATCTCGCGATTGCCGGAGACCATGGTCTCCGTCGACTGATGCAGCTCTTCGAATTGCGCGGCCTGCCCCGAGACCCGCGTCGCCAGGTCCTCCAGATGACCGGCGATGTCGGCGACTTCCACGCCCAGCGAGCCGAGGCGGCCCGCCAATTCCCGGACCAGGCCATCACCCTTGGAACGGACTGCGACGTCAGCGGCAGGCGTCATGCACCAAGAGTAGCGGCGGCGCGCTGCCACAGCCACCGCACCCTTGACCGGCGCGGCGGCAATCCATCAAGTGTTCGGCTTTCGGGACAGATGCGTCAATGGATCAGGCTGCTGCAGAGGTCGAGCAGCGGGCTCGGCAGGACCCCGAGCGCCAGCACTGCCGCCGCATTGACGCCGATCACAAAGCGCGGGCCGAGCGGCCGCAGAGTCGCCGGCAGGCCCTCCGGCGGCGCATCAAAGTACATGAGCTTCACGACGCGCAGGTAGTAGAAGGCGCCCACCACCGACATCACCACCGCGACCACGACCAGGCCGAGATGGCTGGTCTCCCAGAGCGCCTGGATGATCCGGAGCTTCGCCCAGAAGCCCACGAACGGCGGCACGCCGGCGAAGGAGAACATCA
>DASVWT010000270.1:0-15120 GCA_036393055.1 Steroidobacteraceae bacterium | reverse complement strand
CTCGAGGACAAGCTCGGTCAGATCGTCACCATCATCTTCCAGGACGTCGAGGTGAACGTGCCGGTGCCGGCCTCGGCGCTGACTTTCACGCCGCCCCCCGGGGCCGACGTGATCGGAACGCCCGCGAAGTGAGCCCCGCCGATACGAGCGCGCCCGATCCGTCGCGGCCGCTCGCCGACCGGATGCGGCCGCGCTCGCTCGAGGAAGTGGTGGGGCAACAGCACGTCCTCGGTCCGGGCAAGCCGCTGCGCCGCGCCATCGAGTCGGGGCAGCTGCACTCCCTGATCCTCTGGGGTCCGCCCGGCACCGGCAAGACGACGCTGGCGCGGCTCATCGCCCGGCGCGCCAGCGCGCAGTTCATCCAACTCTCGGCGGTGATGGCCGGGGTGAAGGATATCCGGGCCGCCGTGGAGACCGCGCGCGCGGCGCGGGCCGCGAGCGGGCAGCCGACGCTGCTCTTCCTCGATGAGGTGCACCGATTCAACAAGGCACAGCAGGACACCTTCCTGCCATACCTGGAGGACGGAACGCTGACCTTCGTCGGCGCGACCACCGAGAATCCATCCTTCGAGGTGGTGAGCGCGCTTCTCTCGCGGGCGCGAGTGTACGTGCTGCGGCCGCTGACCTCCGGCGACATCGAGGCGCTGCTGCGGTCCGCGCTCACCGATCGGGAGCGGGGGCTCGGTGCCGAGGGAATCAACGCCGAGCCGGCCGCACTCGAGCTGATCGCCAGGGCAGCCGACGGCGACGGGCGGCGCGCGCTGAACATGCTGGAGCTCGTCGCCGGGCTTGCGCAGACAACGGAGAGTGGCGAGCGTCTCATCACCCTTGCGCTCGCGCAGGAGGTGGCGAGCGGCGGGCGGCGGCGCTTCGACAAGGGCGGCGATCAGTTCTACGACCAGATCTCGGCGCTGCACAAAGCGGTGCGCGGGACCGATCCGGACGGCGCGCTCTACTGGCTATGCCGCATGCTCGATGGCGGCTGCGATCCGCTTTACATCGCGCGGCGCGTGGTGCGGATGGCGGTGGAGGACGTGGGGCTCGCCGATCCGCGGGCTTTCGCGATGACTCTGGATGCCTGGGAAGCGTACGACCGCTTGGGGTCTCCGGAAGGGGAGTTGGCGATCGCCAATGCGGTGGTGTATCTCGCCTGTGCGCCGAAGAGCAATGCGGTCTATGTCGCGATGGGCGAGGCCATGGCCGACGTCGAGCAGTATGGGACGCTCGATGTGCCGCTGCGGCTGCGGAACGCGCCGACGCGCCTCATGAAGGGCTTGGGCTACGGCGAGGGGTACCGCTACGCGCACGAGGAGCCGGGGGCTTTCGCGGCGGGGGAGCGCTATCTGCCGGATGAGATGCCGGATAAGCGATACTACCGCCCTGTGCCGCGCGGGCTCGAGATCAAGATCGGGGAGGCGTTGGCGAGATTGAGGAATCCAGGCAAATGATTGATCCGAAGCTGCTGCGCTCCGATCCGGAGGCCGTCGCCGCAAATCTGGCACGGCGGGGATACAAACTCGATGTCGATGCACTGCGAGTGCTCGAGGAGAAGCGCAAATCCGCGCAGGTGGAGTCGGACCGCGTGCGGGCAGAGCGTAACGCCAACGCCAAGGCCGTCGGCATGGCGAAAGGGAAAGGCGGGGATGTCGCCCCGCTGCTCGCGCGCGGAGAGGCGTTGACGGGCGAGTTGGCCGCGGCTGACCGGGCGCTCACCGCCGTGCAGGAGGAGCTCGAGAGTTGGCAGCTTGGGCTGCCCAACCTGCTGAATGAGTCGGTTCCCGACGGGCGCGGCGAGGCGGACAACCGCGAGGTGCGCCGCTGGGGCGAGCCGCGCACGCTCGATTTCGATCCCAAGGATCACGTGGCGCTCGGCGATGGGCTCGGGCTCGATTTCGAGGCGGCCGCGCGCATCTCCGGCGCGCGCTTCGTGGTGATGCGCGGCCAGGTGTCGCGCCTGCATCGCGCGCTCGCGCAATACATGCTCGACCTGCACTCACGGGAGCATGGCTACACCGAGGTCTACGTGCCCTACCTCGTGCAGCGGCAGGCGCTCCTCGGCACCGGCAACCTGCCGAAGTTCGAGGATGACCTGTTCAAGGTGAGCGGCAAGGGCGAGGGCGAGGCCGGCTCGCAGCACGCCTTCTATCTCATCCCGACCGCCGAGGTCCCCGTCACCAACCTGGTGCGCGAGCAGATCCTGTCAGCGGAATCCCTGCCGCTGAAATTCGTCTGCCACACCCCGTGCTTCCGCTCCGAGGCGGGGGCCGCCGGCAGGGATACGCGCGGGATGATCCGTAACCATCAGTTCGACAAGGTGGAGCTGGTGCAGATCGTGCGTCCCGCCGACTCCTACGCTGCGCTCGAGGAGCTGACCGGCCATGCGGAGGAGGTGTTGAGGCGCCTGGATCTGCCTTACCGCACGGTCGCGCTCTGCGCCGCCGACATCGGCTTCGGCAGCGCCAAGACCTACGACCTCGAGGTGTGGCTGCCCTCGCAGCGCCGCTACCGGGAGATCTCCTCCTGCAGCAACTTCGAGGCCTTCCAGGCGCGGCGGATGCAGGCGCGGTGGCGCAACCCGGACGGCGGCAAGCCGGAGCCGGTCCATACGCTCAACGGCTCGGGGCTCGCCGTCGGGCGCACGCTGGTGGCGGTGCTCGAGAATTACCAGAACGCCGATGGCAGCGTGACCGTGCCGCAGGCGCTGCGGCCCTACATGGGCGGCCTCGGGAAGCTGACCACGTGAGGGCTCCGACCGCTTCGGGGTGAATGTCGACTACGGGGCGGCGCCGCGCTCGATAACGACTGGCTGGCGGTGATGATCGGCATGATCGCGCTCGGCGTGGTCGCGATCAGGCAAGCTTGCTGCCTATCGTTAGCTAACGCGCGCCGTTGGTCACGAGGGCGGCGAGCAGCTCATTGATCGGGAGGTCATCGAGCTGCTCCGGCGTCGCGAAGAGCACCTTGATGCGCTCCGCCTGGCGTGCCGGGAAATATCGTTCGACGGCTGTCTGGAACTGCGTCGTCAACTGTGTGATCTCGTGGGGCATCTCGAGGCCGGTGGGCGGATCGAGGGAGTCGACGCCGAAGAGCAGGCTCGCCACGTGGGGCTGGGAAGGGAGCAATTTGCCGGCACGGTCCATGGCTGCGAGCTGGCCTGAGGTCGCATAGCCCGGCTGGCCGGTGGCGATGGCCCGACATGCGTGGCGTACGGCGCGGCTGATCGCATCGGCAGTGGCCCAGTCCCGGTCGCCGACACCGTATCGTTCGTCAGTTTCTATCGGTATTCCGCTGTCTACGCACGCGTAGCTGAGGGCGGTGACAATCTGTTGCACAGTTCCACCGAGCTGTGCGGCGGCGATAGCGGCGCTGGTGACGCGCGTTAGGCGGAGCGTCGCCTCCGCGTGCGCACGGTCGGCGGCCGACTGGAGCACGCTCTGGATGCGCGCCGCTTTGGCGATCGCGGCGAGCACGTTGCGGACGCTGGGAGGGGATCTGCCCTCCATGATCCCCTTGCGCGCCTGGTAGTCAGCGATCGCCAGAATGGCGCCGAGCGAGTCGGCCGCGCACCGGCGCTCAGCCGCTGGCCCGCCGCCGCTTGCCTCGTGACAGAGCAGCAGACCATTGCAGAAGGCGGCTTGAGCCGGATCGAGCTCCAGAGAGGTCCCGGGAACGCGCGCTCCGCCCGGCATGAGAGCGCCGGGCACCAGCGGACCTATGAGGGAAGCGCGTTCCGGGTCGCGGAGCGCTTCAAAAGCGCGGCCGAGGCCGGCGATCAGGCACAGGCGCGCTGCGGCGATGACGGAGTCGTTGATGGCGAGGGAGGCGGCGGCGTAATCGGCGAGTGCGCCGATCGGAGATACCGTACGGGAGTGGTCCTCGACCTCGAGGGCAGGGTTGAGCATGAGCGGTGGACTCGCCTCGGTGGACTGCGCAGCCGGTTGCGCGCCGCAGCGCAGCCGGGGATTGTCTCAGCTATGCGGACCCGGCACTAGCCGCACGCGGGCTATTTCCGACGGCACGCCCAGCCGCTTCGGTGGCCCCCAGTAGCCGCTGCCGCGACTCGTATAGACCCACAGCTTGCCCAACCGGTCGAGGCCTGCCGTGAAGGGCTGTTGCAGCCGCACGAATAGGTTCCAGGGCCAGAACTGGCCGCCGTGCGTGTGGCCTGAGAGCTGAACGTCGAAACCGGCATCCGCCGCCGCGGCAGATGTGCGTGGCTGATGGGCCAGCAGCACCCTTGGGTGAAGGTCAGGCGATGCGCCGGCCAGGGCCGCCTCCGGATCGCTGCGCTGCGCCGGATCGAAGTGATGGGCACTGTAGTCCGTCACGCCAGCCACGAGGAGCCGGGCGCCGTCATGACTCAACACGACGTGCTCGTTCAGGAGTACGCGCAGCCCCAGGCGGCGCAGCTCCACGATCCAGTCGCGGGCGCCGGAGTAGTACTCGTGATTGCCCGTGACGAAATACGTGCCGTGGCGCGAGCGCAGCTGAGAGAGGGGCTCGACGTGCATCGCCAGTTGCTCCACCGACCCGTCCACCAGGTCACCGGTGACGGCGACGAGATCGGCGCCGAGGGAATTGACGGTCTCTACGATGCGGCGCAGGAAGTCTCTCTTGATCGTGGGACCGATGTGCACGTCGCTGATCTGCGCGATGGTGAAGCCGTCGAGTGCGGGCGGCAGATCGGGGAGCGGCACCTCGACATCGACGATGCGGGGCTGCCGTTTCGCACCGATGAATCCCAGGAGGGTGGCGAATACCGCGAGCAGCGGCACGGCGATGGCCGAGCCCGCCTCGATCGAGCCGGCTTCGCCCCGGGATACGACCAGCAGCGCGGGGACGAGGAAAAGGTCGCGGATCACGGTGAGCACGGCCAGGGAGGAGAAAAGTCCTCCGTTGAGTGCCCCGACCCAGGCGAGGTTCGCTGCAAAGCGGCTGTTCTGGATCCTGCGGGCGCGAGCCCCTGCGATGATCAGCGCAAACGAGACGCAGAGCGCGAGCCCGCCGAGGGCACGCCCGAGCAGCCCGATCGGCAGCGCAGGCAGCAACCGCACGCCCACGTAGATGTGCAACAGCGCAATGAGCGTGACGATGTTGCGGATGAACCGCGACGGCCGCCGCCGCGTCCGTACCGGGCGTGGCAGGGGTAACGGGGCAGGCTGCGTGGCAGCGCTTTGAGTGGACATGGGTCTCCTGACGGTCCGAGCACGCAGATATTGCCTGCGCCGCGGCAGGCGCGCGAGCCCCATGCCGCCGAGGCCGAGGCAAGGGTGGCGGCCCGATCCGGGCCAGTTTTGATAGCATTCGCCGTCCTGTGGAAGCGTGGCCGAGTGGTTTAAGGCAGCGGTCTTGAAAACCGCCAAAGGGGCAACCCTTTCGTGAGTTCGAATCTCACCGCTTCCGCCAGTCCTGCCGAGCAAGATCGGAGCCTTTTACAATCCGGAACGCCGCGCGAGGTAATTGACCTCGGCCGTGATCTCACGTAATTTACGTGAATGGTGGCGAAAGCGAACATTACGGTAGCGATCGAGCCCGGGCTCTTGAAGAAGGCGCGGGCGGTGGCTGCACGGCGCGGGCAAAGCGTGAGCGCACTGCTGGCAGATGAGCTGCGCGAGCTGGTCGGTGATGATGCGCGGTATACATCGGCGCGCAGGAGAGCGTTATCGCTCTTTGAGAATGCTCTGCCCCTAGGGGGAGTGCCTCCGCGGCGCGATGAGCTGCATGAGCGCCGTCGCCTTCGTTGACAGCAATATCCTGACCTACGCGCACGACCTGGATGCAGGCGTAAAGCGTGAGCGGGCCGTGGCGAAGCTGCGCGAGCTGTGGGACTCAGGGAGTGGCCGCCTTTCCGTCCATGTATTGCAGGAGTTCTACGTCCACGCGACGCAGAAACTCGCCACGCCGGTTGCGCGTTCCACGGCACGGGAGGTCATCAAGACATATGGCGTCTGGGTACGTCACGCCACGACACCAGAGACTGTCACGCGCGCCATAGAAATCTCGGAGCTCGCCCGAATTTCTTTTTGGGACGCGCTCATCGTGGCGTCGGCCGAGGAAGTCGATGCCGATGAGCTCCTGAGCGAGGATCTGAACGGCGGGCAGGCGATCGCCGGCATCAGGCTCGTGAATCCGCTGGTGGTTGGCTATATGGTCAATGAGTCCCCAGGACAGCCGGGATCGTGAAGCAGCGCGGGTCTCAGTGCTTGCGTTGCTTCTCCGCCTCGCGCAAAACCTCGGCATCCCGCTTGTCCTGACTTCCCGACTTCGCCCGCGCCCGGGCTGCTTTCTCCTCGGGCGTCAGCTGATCGGAAGCTTCGGCGGCTGAGCCTTCGAGGGTCTTGCCGCCCTTGGTCTTCTCCTCCACGAAGCGCTTGGTCTCCTCGTCGTAGCGGCGAGCGGATTCGTAATCGCCTTCACCTTGTACTTTGGACGTCATGCCGTGCTCCTCAGTCCGAGCTTGTGACCCTATGGCTGATGGGAGCAACCACCATGCCATGGCGTTTCATCCTCGGGCGGAAGCGATCGCCGTGTACGGCTCGGCCGCGCTCACTCCGACGGTCCGCTCCGATCCCGGGTTTTGGGTGATGACCCGGCGACCCGATGGCCGGGTCGCCGGGGAATCCTCACTTGCCGGGAACGATGCTCAAATCCTTGTCGTAGCTCCAGGCATCAGACCAGGACTCCGCGATCGCCTCCAGATACTTCTGGTGGTTGGCCGAGGCCGCGGCATTGCCGTAGGTGCTGTTCATCAGGTCCTTCGTTGACGGGTGAGGCTCCTGCCCGACCTCCGCCCAGGACTTGTTGGGCCATACGAGCACGAAGTCTTCACCTCCCTGGCCCGCCCCGTTGATGTCCCAGCCCTGGAAGTGTCCGTCCCAGTGGGCTTTCGCGGCGGCAGAGGCGAGCATCCCGAGGGCATTCCTGAAATCATCCCCGTGCCCGGGTTTGAGCCGGTAGGCCTCGACCCACATGATGGGGGCCGGATCGGCATCGCCGCCGGGCATATAGGTGTCCTTCGCATCGAGCTCTGCGACCTCGCTGAAGGCGTGACCGACGTGCGGCACCACAGCGGAGCGGAAGATGGCGTGGCAGGCCTTGCGCGCCGGATCGTGATCATCCATGCCCCCCCAGGCGCTGTAGCTGTCGAGGAACAGATAGCGGGTCAGATCGCCTGTCTCCGAATCGTACGCGTACCTTGTACGCGTGTCGCCGTGCTCGCGCAGGCACTTCTCATAGCTCTTCATCCCCTGGTTGAAGGCGTGGTCCTGTGCCGGAGGGACTTCAACCACGAAGACCCGCGTGACTGGCGCTGCGGCCGCCGCCTGGGAAAATCCCAGTGTGGCGGTCAGCAATGCGCAACCGACGATAGGAAGCCATCGACTGAAAAAATGCATGAGATCTCCTCGAGGTTAGCCGGACTTTTGTCCACTGGAGTCTGAGAGACCGGCAGCGGCCGATCGGGTACCGGAATTTGCGCAATCCCCGGCAAAAAAACTGGTACCCGACTCGGACCGCCGGGACTCTGAATGCTCTGAGAGCTCCACCAGCTGGCGGCTCACGGCCATCCAATCAATCGAAATCACCCAGGGGAAAGCATTGTGAAATCCTTCAATAGGCGTCTCCAGATCATCGGCTGCGCGCTGGCGCTCGCAACCATCGGCACAAGCGCCTTCGCAGCCGATTACACCAACGGGCCGGTGGTCGTCAGAACGGCAGTCCGCACCGTTGACGGGCACTTCGACGATTACGTGCATTGGTTGGATACGGTATGGGTGAAGCAGGAGGAGGCGGCAAAGAAGGCGGGTCTCATCACCGGCTACCAGGTACTCTTTGCCCACCCGCGCGCGCCGCAGGATGCCGATATCTACCTCGTCGAGTTCTTCCCCAACTGGGCGGCGTTCGATGGTATGGACGCCAAGGAAGAAGCGATCAGCAAGCAGATCTGGGGATCTCTCAAGCAAGCAGCGACCGGTGAAGCCGACCGCGGAAAGATCCGCACCATATTGGGGTCGGAGGCGATGCAGGCGGTCACCCTCAAATAGCGTTCGAGGCCTCCGCGGGCCGGCACCCGGCCGGCTCGCGGGCGCCCGTCGCACCCCAATTCAGGGGCCAGGCCGGCGTTTCGGGTACTCTGATGGGCGCTGTGCGCGTTCCGGTACCCGAAACGGTATCTGAGGGACTCGTATTCAGAAGAACGCACGATCCGCTGCGAGACAGGTCTCCGTGCCGCAAGCGTCCAGAACATTGGTGGAGAGGCTGTTCACCGAGCACTATGCCTCGCTGCTTGCATTCTTCGGCCGCCGCGTGCGGGCGCGATCGGAGGCGGCCGACCTGGCGCAGGAGGTCTATTTGAGGATGCTGCGCGTCGGCGACACGGAGGCGATCCGCAACCCGGAAGGGTATCTGTTCACGGTTGCGAGCAACCTCGCCAAGGAGCATGCCGTCCTGGAGCGCCGCCGGATGAGCGGCGTCGATCTCGACGAGGCGCGGGACGACTTGTCGCTGCGGGTGCTGCCGGCGTACGAGAAGGAGCTCGACGGCGCGCAGCGCACGACCCGCCTGTACACGGTGCTTGCGCAGCTCCCGCCGAAATGCCGCGCAGCGGTCGTGCTGCAGTACGCCCAAGGCCTCACCTACCAGGAGATTGCCGACCGCCTGAGCGTATCGCCGCACATGGTGAAGAAGTACCTGGCACAGGCTCTGATGCACTGTCGCCGTCGTATGGGAAGCCTGAGGTAGGACGTATGACACTGACCGACGAGCAGATTCGTCTCGCCATCGCGGAGCAGGCCGCGGAGTGGTTCGTTGCGCACAGGATGGAACGTCTCGACGGCGCAAAGCGAGAGGCATTCACGGAGTGGCTGAGAGCATCTCCGGTGCATGTCGAGGAGTATTTGCGCATGACCGCGATCTCCGGCGAGTTGGCGCAGGCCTCGCGAGACCCGCAGCTGCCCGTCGAGGCGTGGATCGCCGAGGCCACATCGCAAGGCTCGAATGCCGAGGCGCCACGCCCGGGTGAGCCGAGCGATCACAGGCCGACCAGCGTGGCTGCCGCTCGCCGCGACCCGACGCCGGCAACAAGGGAGCCGCGCGCGAGACGTTGGGTATCCGGATGGCGCCTTGCGGGAGCGCTCGCGATCCCCGCGGTTGCAATTGCCGCAATCGTGTTGACCGTTCTGCTGAGCGGCACCCCGGCGCAGGCATATGAAACCGCCCACGGTGAGCAGCGCACGTGGCAGCTCGCAGATGGCTCGATGCTGCGACTCAATACGGATTCCGCCGTCGAGGTGCGCTTCTCGGCCTCCGAGCGCATCGTCAAGCTCTCGCGAGGCCAGGCCTTCTTCAAGGTCACTCACAACGCGCATCGCCGCTTCCGTGTCATTGTCGGCCAAGCGGAGGTCGTTGCCGTCGGTACGCAGTTCGACGTCTATCGTCACGGACAAGCGATTCAGGTCACCGTTCTCTCGGGGCGCGTCGCGGTCTTCAGTGGCCATACGCCGCCGCCCTCCGATGGCGCCGCGCTTCCGAGCGGAGCGCGCTACCTCACCGGCGGCCAGCAGGTGCGGATCGTGCGCGGCACGATCGGGGCGCCGTCGCGCGTGGACCTGCATCAGGCGGAGTCCTGGCTGCGCGGTGAGATCGCCTTCGAGCAGCTGCCGCTCGGGGAAGTGGTGGCCGAGTTCAACCGCTATGCCGCGGTTCCCATCGAGATAGATGACCCCTCGTTGCGGGCGCTCAGGGTGAGCGGCGTGTTCGACGATGGGGATTCGGCGTCCTTCCTGGCTTTCGTGCGCACGCTGCGCAAGGGTGTCGTCATCGAAAGATCGGCGACCCGGATCAGAGTCCTCAGGCGATTGCAGCCGGCGCCATCCTTGCCGTAAGCTCCCGTTCCAATAACGAACAAGGCTCGGGTGGGTGAGGCGTTGCGCCGGGTGGTCGCGGCCGTGGGGCCGCCGGATGCTGCTGCTGGCGCGCTGCGTAATGTATATCGCGGTGGCCAACGTCCGCGTTGTTGCGCAAATGCGGGAGACGCCCGACCCGGCCAAAGCCGTGCTGGCCGCGCCCATAGGGCCCCAGGCGCTCTCGCAGGCCCTCGCCGCGCTGGCGCGAGAGACTTCATTGCAGTTCGTCTACGAGTCGCGGCTCGTCGCCGGACTGCACAGCCGGGGCGTGCCCGCGGGTCTCTCGGTTGCCGAGGCGTTGCAGCAGCTGCTGCGCGGCACGGATTTGCAGTTCGAGTTTCTCAACGCGCGCACCATCGAGCTGGTCGGGCGCGCGACACCGCCAGCCCGGCCGATCTCGCCGCCGCGCGCCAGGCACCGGCCGGGCTTCCAGTCTGGCCCGCTGCGGGAAGTGATCGTTACGGCTGAGAAGCGCAAGGAAGACCTGAGCGCGGTCCCCATCAGCGCGGCCGTGCTCTCGGGGCGGACGATGGCGAAGCTCGGTGTGAAGACCATGCGCGACATCGCCGAGATCACACCTGGGATCACCATGGTGTCCAGCTCGCAGTGGGGCCCCGGCATCGTCACGGACGTCACGGTCAGGGGTGTTACGAGCGCCGTCACCATCAACAACACGGAATCTAGCATCGGCAGCCCGACGACCGGAGTTTATATCGACGATATTCCGATCACCATGCCGCAGACCTCCTTCACGAACCCTTATCCCGTCCCGTTCGACCTGGCCCGGGTGGAAGTCCTGCGCGGGCCCCAGGGGACGTTGTTCGGCGGCCGGGCGGAAGGCGGTGCGGTGCGCTTCGTCACGGGTCGGCCCAGTACGGACGCCTCCGACGGCCTCATCGGCGCCGAGGTGGCGACAACCGCCACGGGCGGTCCGAGCGATCAGTTGGACGCTGCCGTTGGCGGACCGCTCATCGAGGGACGTCTGGGTGCACGCGCCAGCGTCTATTGGCGGCGTGACGGAGGCTACGTCGATCGCGTCGATCCTCTTACGGGCGCAACCGTAGAAAGGGGTGCGAATCGCTCGACGACGCGGGCGGCTCGGCTGGCGTTGCAGATCGAGCCGAACGACTCCCTGAGCATCACGCCCTGGTTCATGTACCAGTCGGTCGATGAGCACGACTCACCGAGCTTCTTCGTCGGCCTGTCGGACCCGGGAAGTCGAGTCTTTCGCAACGGGAAGCTGCTGCGCCAGCCGGCAGCGGACGCCTTCTCCTTGAGTGCGCTCAAGGTGCGGCAGAGCTGGGACGGGGCGGAGCTCACCTCCATCACGTCCTGGTTCGATCGCACGGCGAGCGGTACCGTGGACACCACCAACGCGGTCGGTGCGCTGTTCGGAGGATTCGGCAGTCGGCTCGGGCCTCCGTATCCAACCTCCTATGCGGATGCCGTCCCGACCCAGCTCGGCGCGCGTGACGGCCAGTTCACCCAGGAGGTGCGCATTGCCTCGCGCGATGGCGCCGCGCCCTTGAGTTGGCTCGGCGGGGTCTTTTACTCCCATGTACGCCAGAACACCGCGACCGTCTCGTATACCATACTTGCCCCGCAGGCGCCCTACATCACGTATGCGGCACAGGCGACATACGCGGAGCTCGCCGGCTTCGTAAACGCGACGCTGCGCTTCTCGTCACACTGGCGTGCATTCGCCGGCGGGCGTGTCACGCGGGCAAGCACAGAAGTGACCGCACGCGCCCAGGGACTCATTTATCCGACCCCTGGGCTCGCCTTGGCCGACCTGGCCGAGACGCCGCTGACACCCCGCTTCGGACTGATGTACGAGGATGGGTCCGGGCATATAGTCTATGCGAGCGCCGCCAAGGGATTTCGCACGGGCGGCACCAATCAAGTGCGGCCGAGCATATGCGATCCAACTTCGACTCAATCCTATGGGGGGGATTCGCTCTGGAGCTACGAGCTCGGGACCACGAACAGGCTGCTCGGCCGCCGCCTGCGGGTGCGCGGCAGTCTCTTCTATGTCCTCTGGAAGAACATTCAGACCAACGCCGTTGCGGCCTGCACTTATCCCGACGTAGTCAACGCAGGCAGCGCCACGAGCAGGGGCTTTGACCTGACGATCGATTTCTCGCCGGCAGCACGCACCGATCTCGCACTCGCGGTCGCTTTCGTCGATGCGCGCTACTCGAGTACGGTGCGACTCGGCACGGACGTCATCATGGAGCGGGGCACCGCAGTGGGAGGCGTCCTGTATTCTACCCCTCCATGGAGCGCTACGATCACCGCGGAGCATCGCGTTCCGTTCGGCCGCGGCCTGTCCGCCTATGCCGGCATCGATTTCACCGTCCATTCCCACAATCCCGGGCCTTTCCTCGAGGACAACCCGGCCTCGAGCGTGTACAACCCGGCGCTGCGTTCCAACCCGGCGACGCAACTACTCGGTTTGCGCATCGAAGTCGTGCGATATGAGCTGGACATCCGACTGTCGGTCTTCAACGCGCTCGACTCGACACCGGTTCTGCTGCGAAACGATGACCGGAGCGGTTCACCGCTCTACTATGGCGAGACCTTCCGGCCGCGCACGGTGGCGCTCAGCGTCACGGAGCGATTTTAGTCAGGTATCCCGCTGCTGGATGAGAAGCAATGAACAAAGCAATCTCCTGCTGTGTAGTGCTCCTAGGCCTGACGTTCTCGCTGCTCGCGGCAGCGGCGCCGGTCCCCAGCCACTATCTGTTCGTATGGGCGATGGAGGCGAAGCGTCCTTATGCCCCGACGCTGGCGCTCATGTCGCCCGATCGGGCGGCGTGGGACAGGACGCTGGGATTGGGCGAGGACTTCCTCGCTGTTTTCGATGTCCGCCCGGGCGCTTCGTTCGGCAAGCTCGTCACGATGCTGCCCGTCGGAAGGGCAATCATGGCTCATCATACGAACTACGCGGAACCTCCCGACGACATCCTCTACGCGAACGACTGGATGGCGGACCGCACCTATGTATTGGACTTGCGCAACCCCAGTAAACCGCGGCTCGTACGCGCATTCGGCAGCGTAGGCAACCTCAGCTACCCACACTCGTTTGCTCATCTTTCCAATGGCAATACGCTGGCGACGTTTCAGTATTCCGGCGGATTCAACCACGCCGCGGGTGGGTTGGTGGAGTTCGATCCGCAGGGCCGGGTAGTGAGGGCCGCCTCGGCGGTCGCAGCGGGTCATCCCAACATTCGGCCGTACAGCCTGGCGGTTGTAGAGAAGCTCGACCGCGTCGTCACCGGCAGCGAGGACATGATGGGCGCGCAGGTCAGCCATGTCGCGCAGGTCTGGCGGCTCTCCGATCTGAAGCTGATCAGGACCATGCGGCTGCCGCAGCAACATGACTGGTATTACGATACGGCGGCCGATTCGTCGGAGCCCCGCGTGCTGGCGGATGGCAGGACGGTCGTGGTTCCGACGGTCAATTGCGGTCTCTATCTGGCTCGGAATCTGGCGAGCGACCATCCGACCCTGCATCATATCTATGACTTTGGCTACCGCACGTGCGAAGTGCCGGTGATCGCCGGTCATTTTCTGGTGGAGACGATGCAAAGCGGGCATGCCATCGTGAGCCTCGATCTGCGCGATCCGGAAAATCCGCGCGAAGTCAGTCGGATTCTGCTGCCCGCCGACGAATATCCGCATTGGCTGGCGCTCGAGCCAGGTGGTGATCGCCTGGTCATCACCGGCCACGGGGCGCTCGCGACTCGCGTCCGGTTCGCGACCATCGACCGCCGCAGCGGGAAGCTGACACTCCTGCCATCAATGATCGATTTTACGCGCGCCTGGCCCGATGGCTGGCACGGGAGCGCCATCCCGCATGGTGCCGTATTCAGCAATCCGCAGTGAGGGCAGAACCCTGGAGGCTGGAGCGCAGGGCGCAGGATGAGGTGGGCCGAGGATGCGAGCGCTGCCGCATTCATGCGGCAGCGAACTCGTACAGAACGACGCTGGCCGGAGCGGACGTAATGCCGGTTGCCGCCGCATCGAAGCTGGCCTGTCGGATGATGACCTCGGGCGGCTTGCCGACGCTGTTCTGGGCATCGAGGCCCGGAGCGGCCAGCTTCCAGCATCGGCCCCTGGAGGCTTTCCGGAATCCCTGCAGCGCCAGGCTCAATCCGTGGGGTTCCTCGGTGGCGTTCACCACGGCCACGATCAGCTTACTGCGGTCGGCGGTAAGCGCCGCCGATACATCGAGCGGCCACGTGTCGCTGCCGGTGTTGACTCTGGGCTGATCGCCTCCTATCGGGTATTTCGGCGGCGGCACCGGCGCGTTGCCGGTAACGGCCACCGGAATCCTGCCGAAATGCCTGTTATAGAGCTGGAAGACTCGTCCGTAGGCATTGATGACCGAACGCGTGCGGTCATAGTTCAGCCAGTTCGTCGCCATGGTGAAGCCCGCCATCGCGATGAAATCGGAATGGCGAAAGAACTCGTGGAACGCGCGGGCGATCGCCAGGCAGCCCTTGAGGTCCGGCTGGAAGTGGTAGGCCCACTCGTCGAAGAACACCTTCACCTTGCCGCGATCGAGCTCGGGGAAGCGCTTCTTGTACTGTTGCCAGCAGTCGGCCATGGTCGCCACGCGCTGTGCCGGCGCCTGCGCCCATTCCACCAGTGTCTGCCTGATGTCCACGTTCTTGCCGGTGGCCAGGTCGAAATGCTTGTTCTCCGGCGGATAAGCATGCGTGGCGAGCGCGTCGAACTTGCCCCAGCAGTGCCGTAACATCCCTCCGGCCCAGTCGCGGTCCGAGCCGTATTGGACGAGCGGGCTGCCGGAATCATCCACGATGCCTTGCCCCGTCGTCATTTCGTCGACGAAGCCGCCGGGGGCGATGATGTAGATCGACGGATCGACCTTGCGCATCGCGTCCGCAAACAGGTTGTGCTTGATGACGTACTGGTCGAGCACCATGTGGCCGAGCTGCCAGTGACCGTACATCTCGTTACCCACGTTCCAGTACCGCACCTTGTAGGGCTCGGGACGCCCGTTGGCGGCGCGCACGGCACCCCATTGCGTGTCCGCAGCGCCGTTGACGTATTCCACGAGCTCGGCACCGGAGCGCGGCTCGCCGAAGCCGGTATTGACGCACCATTCCGGTTCCACGCCGAGAATCTCCCGGCACATCCGCAGCAGCTCATCCACCCCGACGTCATTGGGCTGTACGGCGTGCCACTGGGG
>DASVWT010000269.1:0-5202 GCA_036393055.1 Steroidobacteraceae bacterium | reverse complement strand
GCAGACGATGATGCAGTTGTCCTTGTGGTCGCGCACCACCTCCATCTCGAACTCCTTCCAGCCGATCACCGACTCCTCGAGCAGCACCTCGGAGGTCGGCGAAGCGTCGAGCCCGCGCGCGGCGATGTCCTCGAGCTCCTCGCGGTTGTAGGCGATGCCGCCGCCGCTGCCGCCGAGCGTGAAGGACGGGCGGATCACGACCGGGTAGCCGATTTCCGCCGCGATGCTCAACGCCTCATCGAGGCTGCGCGCGATCTGCGAGTGCGGCGTCTCCAGCCCGATCTCGCGCATGGCATTGCGGAACAGCTCGCGATCCTCGGCCATGTCGATCGCCGCCCGCGAGGCGGCGATGAGCTCCACGCCGTGCTTCTCGAGCACGCCCTCGCGCACCAGGTCGAGCGCCGTGTTGAGTGCGGTCTGCCCACCCATGGTCGGCAGCAGCGCATCGGGACGCTCCTTCTCGATGATGCGCGCCACGGTGCGCCAGTTGACCGGCTCTATGTAGATGGCATCCGCCGTGCCGGGGTCGGTCATGATCGTCGCGGGGTTGGAGTTGACCAGGATGACCCGGTAGCCCTCCTCCCGCAGCGCCTTGCAGGCCTGCGCGCCGGAATAATCGAACTCGCACGCCTGGCCGATGACGATCGGGCCGGCGCCGATGATGAGAATGCTCTGTATGTCGCTACGCTTGGGCATGTCAGCGGCTTCCGGCCTGCCGGCGCGCCTGCTCCTCAGCCTGGCGCAGCTGCGTCTGCAGCCGCCGCAGCATCAGATGATTGAAGCGCTCGAACAGCGGCTTCAGGTCGTGCGGGCCCGGGCTCGCCTCCGGATGCCCCTGGAAACCGAATGCCGGCTTATCCCTGAAGGCGAGGCCCTGCAGCGAGCCATCGAAGAGCGACCGGTGCGTGGCGCGCACGTTGTCCGGCAAAGTCGCCTCATCGACCGCGAAGCCGTGATTCTGGCTGGTGATGAAGACCCGCCCGGAATCCAGGTCCTGGACCGGATGATTGGCACCGTGATGGCCGAACTTCATCTTCATGGTGCGCGCGCCGCAGGCGAGGCCGAGGATCTGGTGGCCGAGGCAGATGCCGAACACCGGCACGTCGGTCTCCAGAAACCTGCGGGTCGCGTTGATGGCGTAGTCGCAGGGCTCGGGATCGCCCGGGCCGTTGGAGAGGAAGATGCCATCGGGTGCGAGCGCCAACGCCTCCTCCGCGCTGGTCTGGGCGGGCACCACCGTCATCCGGCAGCCGAAATCCGCCAGCAGGCGCAGTATGTTGCGCTTCATGCCGAAGTCGTAGGCGACGACGTGCAGCCGCTGGTGCGAGCGGATGGGCACGCGCGAGCTCTCCGGCCAGACGCTTCCCTCGTTCCACTGGAAGGTGCGCTTGGTGCTGACGACCTTGGCGAGATCCATGCCCTTCAATCCCGGGAACTTGCGGGCGGCCTTGATCGCCGCGGCGGTGTCGACCTGCTCGCCGGTCATGATGCAGCCGGCCTGTGCGCCGGTCTCGCGCAGGATGCGGGTCAGGCGCCGCGTGTCGATGCCGGCGATGGCGACCACGCGCCCGCGCTCCAGGAAATCGCTGAGCGACTCGTTGGCGCGCCAGTTGCTCGCGCGCGGCGGCAGGTCGCGGATGATCAGGCCGGCGGCGAAGATCTGCGCGGACTCGAGGTCCTCGGGCGTGGCGCCGGTGTTGCCGATGTGCGGGCAGGTGAGTGTGACGATCTGGCGGGCGTAGGACGGGTCGGTGAGGATCTCCTGATACCCCGTCAATGCGGTGTTGAAAACGACTTCGCCCGTGGTGTTGCCCTTGGCACCAATCGACTGGCCGCGGAAGACGGTGCCATCCGCCAGGGCCAGTACAGCGGGTACGCTCACTTCAAGTAAACCTCGCTAAGTTGCAATCCGGCGGGCATCGGCGCGCCCCGTTCGCATATACAAAGCGGGAGGGTTCTCTCGAACGCCTCCCGCCTTGCATGGACTAATCCGTACACGGATTACCGGGAAATTTTACGTTCCGGTCGCCCGGGTGTCCATGGAAAATTCCTGGATTCCGACGCGCAAAAACCCTGCAGACAATCACCTAAGCACCTGATACGAATGGATAATATCACCCATGTCGTACCGGCCCGGAGGCTGAGCCGCGAGCCACAGCGCGGCCTTGAGTGCCCCCCGCGCAAAGATGGCACGGTCGGCCGCCCGGTGACTCAGGCGTAGCTCCTCTCCGGGACCGGCGAAGAGCACCGTATGCTCCCCGACGATCTCGCCCCCCCGGACGACCGCGAATCCGATCTCCCCCTGCCGGCGGGGCCCGACACGCACGGCCGGAGCCCCCGGGAGGACTTGCGCAGGTGCGGGATCCCGGCCTTCTTCCGCGGCACGCGCGAGCGCCAGGGCAGTCCCGGAGGGTGCATCGCGCTTCATCCGGTGATGCGCTTCGATGATCTCGATATCGAACTCCGGCGGCAGCGCCCGGGCCGCCGTGCGCACCAGCGCCGCCAGCAGCGCCACCGCCAGGCTGGTGTTAGGCGCAATGAGCAGCGGAATGTCGCGCGCGGCGGCATCGAGCTCCGTCTCGCTCACATGCGATGCGAAACCGGTGGTACCGATGAGCAGCGGCCTGCGCGCGGCCCGGCATGCGGCAATGTTGGCGCGCGTCGCATCCGGCCGCGAAAAATCGATCGCCACGTCCGCGGTCGCGAGGGCCGCGGGCAGGTCACTGGTGAGCGCAAGACCCCAGGGCTCGACGCCCGCCAGCACGCCGGCGTCGCGGCCGACACTGTCGCTGCCTGCCGAAGCCACCACCCCGGTGAGCCGCAGCACCGGAAACTCCCGTGCCGCACGCACGAGCGCCCGGCCCATGCGGCCGCTCCCCCCGATGATGACAGCGCGCGTTCCGGTCACCGAGCCGATCTCACGCTCCCGAGAAGAAGCGCTTCACGCCGTCGAAGAATCCCTTCTCGCGCGGCGCGTGGCGATGCCGATCCTGCTGCAGCGACTCATCGAGCTTGCGGATCAGCTCCCGCTGCTCGGCCGAGAGATGCACTGGCGTCTCCACCACGACCCGACAGAAGAGATCGCCCCGCGAGTTGCTGCGCACGGGCTTCACGCCCTTGTCGCGCAGGCGGAAAACCCGTCCCGATTGCGTCTCTCCCGGGATCTTCAGTGTCACATCGCCATCGAGAGTCGGCACCTCGACCGTGCCGCCGAGCGCCGCCGTTGCAAAGCTGATCGGCACCTCGCAGCTCAGGTGCTCGCCATCCCGCTCGAAGATCGCGTGCTCGCGCACGTGAACCTCGACGTACAGGTCGCCCGGCGGCCCGCCGTTGCGCCCCGCCTCGCCCTCGCCGGCCAGGCGGATGCGATCGCCGGTGTCGACACCGGCAGGTACTTTCACCGAAAGCTTGCGGCTGCGGCGCACGCGCCCCTGGCCGAGGCAGGTGTCACAGGGGCTCTTGATGATGGTGCCCGCGCCGCGGCACCGCGGACAGGTTTGCTGCAGCTGGAAGAAGCCTTGGGAAATCCGCACCTGCCCGGAGCCGCCGCAAGTGTCGCAAGCGGTCGCCGAGCTGCCCTTGGCGGCGCCCGTCCCGTGGCAGGTCTCGCACTCCGACAGCTTCGGCACTTCGATCTCCACCGTGTGGCCGAAGACGGCCTGCGGTAGCTCGAGCTCGATCTCGTAACGAAGATCCGCGCCGCGGAACACCTGGGAGCGGCCGCCACGGCGCGCCGTTCCGAAGATGTCGCCGAACACATCGCCGAAAATATCGCTGAACGCATCGCCGGCCCCGAAACCGCCGGATCGCCCGCGAGCGCTGGCCGCGGCCGCCTCCACACCCGCATGACCGTATTGATCGTACGCGGCGCGCTTCTGCGCATCGGTGAGGACTTCGCAGGCCTCCTTCGCCTCCTTGAAGCGCTCCTCGGCCTCCTTGTCGTTGGGATTGCGGTCGGGGTGATACTTCATCGCGAGGCGGCGATAGGCTTTCTTGACCTCCGCCTCGGTGGCCGTTCTGGGTACGTCGAGTACCTTGTAGTAATCAGCTTTCGACATGTGTGGATTGGCTGCGAGCCACCCGAGCGGCCCGCAGCCAGTCTATCAAGAACGCTCTCCTCAGGAGGCCCGGGACGCTCAGGACGCTTTGCGGCCCTTGTCCTTCACTTCCTCGAACTCCGCATCGACTACATCGTCGCGGCCGGTCTGCCCGGAGGCGCCGCCACCGGCCTGACCGGAGGGTTCCTGTGCGGCCCCACCGGCAGATGCCTCGGGACCGGCCTGCCCGGCGCCGTAGGCGCGCTGCGCGATGCCAGCGGAAGCCTGCGCGAGCGCTTCGGTCTTCTTCTCGATCACGCCGCGGTCATCGCCCTTGAGGGCCGTGCGCAGATCCGAGATCGCGGATTCGACCTTGGCGCGCTCCGCCGCATCCACTTTCTCGCCGAGATCCTTGAGGCTTCTCTCGACGGCGTGAATCATGCCGTCGGCCTTGTTGCGGGTGTCGACCAGCTCGCGGAAGCGCTTGTCCTCCGCGGCATGCGCCTCGGCATCGCGGACCATCCGCTTGATCTCGTCCTCGTTGAGTCCGCTCGAGGCCTTGATCACGATCTTCTGCTCGCGTCCGGTCGCCTTGTCCTTGGCGGACACGTTGAGAATGCCGTTGGCATCGATGTCGAAGGACACCTCCACCTGGGGCATGCCGCGCGGAGCGGGCGGAATGTCGCTCAGGTCGAACTTGCCGAGCGACTTGTTGTCCGCGGCGCGATCGCGCTCGCCCTGCAGCACGTGAATGGTCACGGCCGTCTGGTTGTCGTCGGCCGTGGAGAACGTCTGCGAAGCCTTCGTCGGGATGGTGGTGTTCTTCTCGATGAGCTTGGTCATCACACCACCCAGGGTCTCGATGCCGAGAGAGAGCGGCGTAACATCGAGCAGCAGGACGTCCTTGACCTCACCCGCGAGCACACCGCCCTGGATGGCGGCGCCGACGGCGACCGCCTCGTCAGGATTGACGTCCTTGCGCGGCTCACGCCCGAAGAAATCCTTCACGTACTTCTGCACCAGGGGCATGCGCGTCTGGCCGCCGACCAGGATCACCTCCGCGACGTCGCTCGCCGAGACGCCGGCGTCCTTGAGCGCGGTGCGGCAGGGCGCGATGGTCTTCTGCACCAGGTCCTCGACCAGCGCCTCGAGCTTCGCCCGGGTC
>DASVWT010000268.1:0-5662 GCA_036393055.1 Steroidobacteraceae bacterium | reverse complement strand
GGCGTTGGCGGGCTTGAAGTCCGAGTGCACGATCCCGCGCTCGTGCGCATAGGCCATCGCGCGGCAGATATCCCGCGTGACGCGCAGCGCCTTGCGCTTCTCGAGCCCGCGGCCCTCCGTGCGCTTGATCACCTGATCGAGCGGCTCGCCCTCGAGCAGCTCCATGGTCATGAAGACATTGCCGCCATCGCGGTCGAAATCCCCGACCGTGACCACGTTGGGGTGCGCGAGACTCTGTGCCTTGCGAAACTCCCGCTGCAGCGCCTTCAGGGACTCCGGGTGGCGCTTGAACTCCTCGTTGAGGATCTTGACCGCGACGAACGGGTTGCGGTCCTGCGCCTCCTCCATGCGCAGGTCTCGCGCCTTGAATACGATACCCATGCCGCCGCGCCCGAGCTCCTCCTCGAGCACGAAGCGCTCCTTGATGATGCTGCCGACGATGAGGGCGACCGTCCTGCCGGCGGACCAGCGGTTAGGGTCGCTCCAGGTCGAGGAGCCCGTGCCGGTGAAAGGACCGCTCTGAGCGCCGGTGTTGGCTCCAGTCTGCGAGCCCGTGGGTGGGGACCAGGAAGAATCGCCCCCTGCGGCAACCGGCTGCTGCGACGGCGCCGCGGCCTCACTCACTCCCCGCGCGGGCCGCGCGCGCAGCCGTGTCGCATCCGCAGGCGCCGCCGAAGGCCCTGCGGCAGGTGCCTCGTCCGCGGCGGCGCGTGGCGCTGGCGTGCGGAAACGCGTCTTGTCATCTTGCGCGCCGGCGCTTGGCGGGCTGGCACCCTCCGGCACGGCGGCTGCGCTCTTGGGCGCGCGCAGGACTGTCTTATCTGCCTCGGGAGGGGATGCGCCCTCTGCTGTCGACGCACCCGCCGGCGCCGCCGTACTCGCGGCGCGAGGCGCGCGGAATCGCGTCTTGTCGGAATCGACCTGCGCCCGCGTCAGCTTGACCAGCGCGAGATAGGCCTCGCCCGCGATGCGGTTGCCGCGATAAAGGGCCTCGAGGTAGGCGCCGAGGGCGGCCGCCAGGTGCGGCTCTTTGGCGAGGCACGAAGCGAGCGCGCGCTCGAGGGCCGCCAGCTCGATCTGCCCGGCGAGGAATGCCTCGAGTGCCTGGCGGAACTCGCTCATGCTCGTGAGAACTGGACCACGATGGCCGACACGTTGTCGCTGCACGTCCCGCCCAGAGCCTCCTTGAGCAGCACGCGGCAGGCGCCTTCCGGATCGTTGGCGGCCAGATGCGCGGCCAGCCTGTCTGCGGTCAGCTCCTTGTAGAGACCGTCGCTGCAGAGCAGATACCGATCCCGGTGCTCGAGCTCGCGCAGCTCGATGTCGAGATACAGATCCTGCCCGCCGCCCACTGCGCGGGTGATGACGTTCTGAGCGTTGTGCCGGCCTGCGGCCGCGGCGTCGAGAACACCCTCGTCCAGCATCGCCTGGACTTCCGAGTGATCGCGCGTGATGCAGCTCAGCTGCCCGGCGCGGGAGCGGTAGATACGGCTGTCACCTGCCCAGATGCTGAGCGTGTAGCCGCCGAATGCAAGCAGCACGGCGACGGTGCTGCCGCACATTCCGCCTTCCGCCGCGAGCGATCCGCGGTAAAGGCGCTCGTTGACCGCGCAGAGGCGATCCTCGACGTCATCCAGCAGCTCGCTCGGACGATCGCGCCGGGTGACACCGCAGAGCGCCTCCACGATCATCCGGCTGGCCACATCGCCCGCGTTGTGTCCGCCCATGCCGTCGGCGACGGCCCAAAGGCCGGCGGCCGGCAGCTCCAGCACCGCGTCCTCGTTGTGATCCCTCACATTCCCCTGTGAGGTGACCGACGCCGATCGCCACGTGAACGCGGCGGCCGCGACCTCCCCCGATATGCTCATGCGCCCGTTTGCTTCTTCTGTGATCTGGCGGCCCGCGTGAGCCGATCCAGTTGCTTATGATATGCCTTGGCGAACTCCTCGCCAAAGAGAAGCTGAAAGCTCGCCTCGCCGTCCTTCTCGATGTTACCGAATTGCGCGCAGTACATGTCCCAGAGCTTGGTGCGCCCGCCGATGGGAAGCACGGACGTGCGTCGCAGGTTGCCTGCGTAGGCCTCCTCGAGATTCGCGGGGCTGAACTTCGCCACCATCGCCTGGTAGGCGGCGCGGATCCCGGCCAGCATGGCGAGCTCGTGGAAGGCGATGTCCTCGAAGCCCTCGCGAAACGCCTCCACCGCGCCGAGATAGCCGGGGTTGCGCTTGACGAACAGGTTGTGCAGGGCGTCGTCGGCATCCAGCGAGAATTTCAGCGGATTGTTCTCAACGACACGCACGCTCGTCATCGGCATGCGGAAGTTGCTCTTCACCTCGGCGCGGGCGCGCAGCACCTCGATCATTCCCTGAACGACCACGCGAACGATCGCCCCGAGCTGAGCGGCAACATCGGGCGCGACGTCGCGCGCATCGAGGCCAAGCGCCCCGAGCAGCTCGCGCGCGCTTTGCTCGAGCCCCGGCGCGGATCGGGGAGCCGCGTGCGCGTCTGCCGAGCCTGCGCCAACACCGATCACCGCCAGGGGATCATCGGTTCCAAGCGCTCCGCTCGGCGCCGATGAGGGCACTGCAATCGCCGCAGGCCCCTGCCCGGGCGCGCGCGCGCCCTCGATGAGCTGCACCAGGATCTCGTAGTCGCCGATGAACAGCCGGTCGCCGTCCTTCAGCCGCACCGGCTCGCTTTTCGACACCGCCCGGTCCGGCTCATTGAGGAAGGTGCCGTTGGTGCTCACATCCTCGATACAGTAGGCGCCGCCCTGGAATCGCACCACGGCGTGCCGGCTCGACACCCAGCGCTCCGGATCGGGCAGCGCCCAATCGTTGCTGTCGAGGCGTCCAATCGAGCCGCCGCGCTCATCGAACACCTTGTAGGCGGTGGGACCGAGGTTCGACCCCTGTGCACTGATCACACTGAGAGCGAGCAGCACGGCGGCACCTCAGGTGGAGGCTCGTTCGGCGTGTTGGGCCGCAAGGAGCATCAGCGGCGGTGCATCAGCACTGCCCACTGCGCTCGCATGTCCGGCGACCAGCGCCTCGAGCACTCGTTGCGGACTGGGCGCGGAGCCCGGATCACGAGCCTCATCCGGGAGCGTCTCCGGGATGGATCCGGCGATACCGAGCACCCAGAAGTCGTTGGCTTCGAGCTCCTGGTAGAGAACCCTGACGGTGGGCTTGGGTGTTGCCGGGGCCGCCAGAAGGGCAAGCAATCCGCCCTCTTCGGCCCCACCCCGATCACCATCGGGCGGCAGCGCCAGTGATACATCCGCCGCTGCGCCTGCCTCCGGCGAACCGTCTCGCCCCAGTAACTCCACGGCGGTTGCGCCGCGAAGCCTGACGGCCTGCGCTGACCCGCTCCATAGCAGCGCATACTCCGTCCGCTCGGCCAAGAAGAGGACGATCGATGTTTCAGGCGCGAGCACTCTGTCCAACGCCCGGCGCGTTGACTCGACACGAGCTGTGAGCGTCGCCTGCGGCGCCAGATCGTGCACTACATCCGCGATGAGGTCGGCGCGCGCACCCGGGTCAGCTACGCCGGACGCCGTGACCACGCCCCACAGTCCTGTTTCCGGCCTCGTGATGTAGCGCGTTTCGATGGGCGCGCGCAGCCCGTGGCGCGGCGGGGGATGAGCGGCGACGATCTGCAGAGCGATGGGCGGCGGTACTTCCAGATCGGTCGTTGCCGAGACGGTTGGAGTCTCTACCGGCGCCTGCGTGGCGATCTCGACGCTGTTCCAACCGGTCGCAAGCCACTGCCCGGAGAGCATGGCCACGTAGCCTGACGGCGTTGGCAACCCACTCGTCACCAGCCACCCAGGCTGCACCGTTTCCGAGCCCTGCGTCCACCATAGCGCGCACGGCCGGAATGTCTTCTGCAGCTCGATCGATGCGAGGGCGTTCACCGCGCGCTGTGGCGTCTCACCGAGCATCGAGATGTGCCACGCCGCCCCACCCCGTGCGAACGCCGATTGCCCGACGAGCTCCATGAGCTGATTGGATTCACCGAGCGCCGCGCTGGCTCCAAGTCCGGGCAGTCCATCCACCTCGGCATCGAATGCCTCCACGTCGAGGTCGCTCGCATCGAGGGCGCGCAGCGCCAATTCCTCCACCGCATCGAACCAGGCGCGGCCCGTGCCGCACGCCGCCTCCAGCAGGCAGCTCCCGGGCTGGAGCGGTGAGATGAGGGTGAGCGGGAAGTAACGGCCGACACGGTCCACGCTGGGCAGCATCACGCCGGCGTAGGCGCTCTCGCCGCAGATCCCCTCGGCGAGCACGAATCGCCAGACGGGGCTCGTCAGATAGAGGTCGAGCCATCGCTCCCCGAGCTGCTGCCGGCTCGCGTGCAGGCACTCCTGCAGCCACGCGTCCCAGCCATCCACGAATCCCTGCGGCGCACGTCGCTGCATGAAGTCTCCCCTGCAGGGGAGCTTGCCGTAGAAGCCGGTCTGCGAGATCTCGGGCATGGCGCGGTTACTGGCAGCGGAACCCCGCCACCACATCCTTCCCGAAAGGATTGCGGATGGAGGCGGCATCGAGGATCACGGTCATCGACTTGCCGCCGGCGGTGAAGGTCGCGCGGTAGCGACTGCCCGAGAGCGGTGTGATGCGCGCCCGGTCGAGCAGGCGGAACCAGGCCCAGGGACCCTGGAAGGCGGGGCCGGGTATGGGTCCGCCCGGGGAGTCGAATTCGAAGGCCGCCTGCCCGGAGGCGCCGGGCCATTGCATCGCAACGCTGCGCACGGGTCCGTGCGCATACTGGAAGGATTGCCCGTCGAGGCTCAAGCGAAACGCCGTCACCGTCGGATCGAGCGTGTCGGCCGTCAGGCTGAAGCGAACCTGCGGCATCTGCGAGCCAGCCCCGAAGAACACGTCCCGGATACGTTGCGCGCGCTCGAACTGCCGCAACATGGAAGCCGAGGCCGCCGCCGCGCCCGCCCGCCAGCGCCATGGCGAGTGCGACATGTCAACCAGCGGCGCCAGATGCTCGCGGAAGAACGAGTCGTACACGCCGCCCGGCCCGAAGACGTGCGCAAAGTCAGCGGGCGCGGCGTCGGTCGCGCTCGAGGGATCGAGCGGATAGCGGCCGCCGACCAAGTCGGTGCAGTCTCGCACCACCTGACCGGCGTAGAGCTGATCGAGCTCGCCCCGCGCCTCCGAGCCGACGATCGAAGCTGTGCGCACGGAGACGGCGGTGACGAGGTTGCCGAGCGGCGCCGGGAGCTGCTTGGCGAGCAGCGCGAGCGACTGCCGCGCGTTGCGCGTCGCTGCCTGCGCCTGCGGATCGAGAGCGCTCTGCTGACCGACGCCTGAGCCCGTGGCGAGCAGACGCTGATACTGTTGTGCCAGAGCGGCGAGCATCTGGTCGATCGGCGCCTGTCCGGGCGGCCCCGTCACGAGCTGGCGGATGGGCGCGAAATACTGCGTGACTCGTGTGCCCGGCGGCGCCACGCCCTGCGGCCCGGGGCCGATGATCCTTTTCAGAGCGCTCAGCTTCGCATCGGCGAGCTTCGCGGCGGCTCCCGCCGCCTGGGCGGCCGGCGAGGTGTCCGGGGCCAGCAGGTCGGTGTTGGTTGCCACCGCCTGCAGGAATCCCTTGAGCGGCGATGCCGGGCTGGAGATGACCCCCAGGGTGTCGATGAACGACTGCG
>DASVWT010000267.1:0-3013 GCA_036393055.1 Steroidobacteraceae bacterium | reverse complement strand
CGCCCGGGCGGGCGTGGTCGATTTCGCGGAGCTGCTGCTGCGCGCGTACGAGCTCTGGCGCGATCATCCGGACCTGCTCGCGCATTACCGCCAGCGCTTCCGCCACGTGCTGGTGGACGAGTTCCAGGACACCAATTCCATCCAGTACGCGTGGCTGCGCCTCATTGCGGGCCCCGACGGCCACCCCTTCGTGGTGGGCGACGACGATCAGTCGATCTACCGCTGGCGCGGGGCGCGCGTGGAGAACCTGCAGCAGTTTCGCCGCGATTACGCCCGCGCGAAGCTCTACCGGCTGGAGCAGAACTATCGCTCCACCGCTGCGATTCTCGCCGCGGCCAACGCGCTCATCGCCAACAACTCCGGCCGCCTCGGCAAGACGCTGTGGACCAACGGCGAGCCCGGCCTGCCCATTCAGCTCTATGCGGCCTTCAACGAGCGGGACGAGGCGGAATTCGTCGCGCGGCGCGTCGCCGATTACGTTGCCTCAGCCGACCTGCGCAGCGACATCGCGGTGCTATACCGGTCGAACGCGCAGTCGCGCGCCTTCGAGGAAGCTTTCATTGCAGCGCGGATCCCGTACAAGGTCTACGGGGGACTGAAGTTCTTCGAGCGCGCCGAGATCAAGGACGCGCTCTCGTATCTGCGGCTGCTGGTCAACCGGGATGACGATGCCGCCTACGAGCGGGTGGTCAATGTCCCCACCCGCGGGATCGGCGACCGTACCGTCGAGGGTTTGCGCGAGGAGGCGAAGAGCGGCGGCGTCTCTCTCTGGAGGGCGGCGGCCATGCGCGGCGAGGCGCAACAAGGGGGCAGGAGCGCGACGGCGCTGCGCGCCTTCCAGAAGCTCGTGGACCAGCTCGCCGCGGACACGGCAGGGCTCGCGCTGCACGAGCAGATCGATCACGTGCTGAAGGAGAGCGGGCTGATCGAGCACCACGGCCGGGAGAAGCCGAGCCAGGAAGCGGTGCGCGGCGAAGCGGCGCGCAACGAGGCCCGTCTCGAGAACCTCGCCGAGCTGGTGAGCGCCGCCCGCAGCTTCGCCAGCGAGAGCACCGACGTCGAGCTGCCGCCGCTGCAGGCCTTTCTGGCGCACGCGGCGCTCGAGTCCGGCGAAAGACAGTCCGATGCCGGCGCGGACAGCGTGCAGATGATGACACTGCACATGGCGAAGGGGCTGGAATTCAAGTACGTGTTCCTCTGCGGCATGGAGGAAGGGCTATTTCCCCACAACCGCTGCATGACCGATCTCGAGGCTTTGGAGGAGGAGCGCCGCCTCTGCTACGTCGGCATGACACGCGCGATGAAGCATCTGTATCTGACCTACGCCGAGCAACGTCGCCTGCACGGCATGGACACTCATCCCGCCCCCTCGCGCTTCATCAAGGAGGTGCCGGGGGATATCGTCGCCGAGGTGCGACCGCGCCTGCACGTCAGCCGGGCCGTCACGGCAGCCCGCGCGCGCCGTGAGCAGCCGGAGCCTGCGCCCATCAGATTCCGCACCGAGGATCCGCCGCCGCCCGGGATGCGCCTCGGCGCCCGAGTGCGGCACGGCAAGTTCGGCGAGGGCGTGGTGTTGAATGTGGAAGGCAGCGGGGTGCACGCCAGGGTACAGGTGAGCTTCGAGCAGCAGGGCACCAAGTGGCTGATGGCGCAATACGCGAATCTAGAGCCCGTATAGGATGAAGATCCTCATCCTCGGGGCCGGGCAGGTCGGCCGTACCGTGGCGCGGCACCTCTCGCGGGAGGAAGCCAACGAAGTCACCGTGGTCGACCTCAACGAGGACGTGCTGCGCGACCTGCAGGATCGCCTCGACATACACACCGTGGCCGGCAACGCCGCCCACCCGCCGGTGCTCGAGGCAGCCGGCGCGGCGGAAGCCGAGATCATCGTCGCGCTCACCAACAGCGACGAGGTCAACATGATGGCGTGCGAGGTGGCGTTCACGCTGTTCCGCACGCCGACCAAGATCGCGCGCATCCGCTCGGCCGAGTACACCCAGCGGCCGGAGCTCTTCAGCGAGCAGGCGATCGCCGTCGATGTGCTCATCAGCCCGGAGCAGCTGGTCACGGAATACATCGAGCGGCTGATCCGCCACCCGGGCGCGCTGCAGGTGCTCGACTTTGCCGCCGGCAAGGTCCGCCTGGTGGGAGTCCGTGCCGTGAGCGGCGGCCTGCTGGTGGGCCACTGCCTGCGGGAGCTGCCGGAGCACCTCGCCCGCATGGAGTCGCGGGTGGTGGCCATCTACCGCCGCGGCCGCAGCATACCGCCGGAGGGCGCCACGGTCATCGAAGAGGGCGATGAGGTCTTCTTCCTCGCGGGGAGCGAGGACATCCGGCGGATGATCGGCGAGCTGCGCAAGGAGAGCTCGCGCGTGCGCCGCGTGCTCATCGCGGGCGGCGGCAACATCGGCTATCGGCTCGCCCGCTCGCTGGAGAAGACCAGCCAGGTGAAGCTCATCGAGCGCGATGCGCCCCGCGCGCGACGGGTGTCGGAGCAGCTGGAGAATACGATCGTGCTCGCCGGCGATGCCGCCGACGAGGAGCTGCTGATAGAGGAGAACATCGACAGCACCGACGTGTTCGTGGCGCTCACCAACTCCGAGGAGGCCAACATCCTGTCGGCGATGCTCGCCAAGCGCCTGGGGGCGCACAAGGTCATGGCGCTGATCAACAAGCCTTCCTACGCCGACCTGATCGAGAGCGGCAGCATCGACGTGGCCATCTCGCCCCAGAGCATCACCATCGGCTCCCTGCTCGCGCACGTGCGCCGGGGCGAGGTGGTGCGCGTGCACTCCCTGCGCCGCGGAGCCGCCGAAGCGATCGAAGCCATCGCGCAGGGCGATGAGCAAAGCTCGCGCGTCGTCGGCAGGACGGTCTGCGAGATCCCTCTGCCGGAAGGCTCCTCCATAGGTGCGGTCGTGCGCGGCGAGCAGGTGATCATGGCGCACCACGACACCTTGGTGCAGTCGGGGGATCACTTGATCCTCTTCCTCTCCGACCGCCGCCACATCGA
>DASVWT010000266.1:0-2970 GCA_036393055.1 Steroidobacteraceae bacterium | reverse complement strand
GGGCCCGGCCAGACCGCCGGCGAGACGTTCGAGCTGCAGCAATTCAATGGGCAGTATCCCACCACGAACCCGGTGACCGGGCAGCCCATCACTCCGACGCCCTTCTACAGCACGACCCAGGGCTTCTCGACCACGGCCGGCCAGCCGCTGCCGACACTCGACCTGACCCGGGTGGCGGTGATCACCGGCCAGGACACTTGCTCGGCCAGCGAGTCCATCATCAACAGCCTGCAGGGCGTCGGGGTAACGGTCTATCAGATAGGCTCGACCACATGCGGCAAGCCCTACGGCTTCTATCCGCAGGACAACTGCGGCACGACCTACTTCTCCATCGAGTTCCAGGGCGTCAATGCCAAGGGCTTCGGCGGCTATGGCGATGGGTTCTCCCCGGCGGATACCACCCCCGCGGCCGGCACTCCGGTGCCGGGCTGCGCGGTCGCCGACGATTTCAACGATGCGCTCGGCAATCCGAACGAGGCCCGCCTGAAGACGGCACTGGCTTACCTCGCCAGTCCGCAGCCCTCCACCTGTCCCCCGCCGCCCACCGGCAATGCGGCGCCGGCGGTGCTCACGCAGAAACAGCTGCTCGAGCGGATTTTCGCCCGCTCGCCGATGCGGCAGATGCGTATCCTGCGAAGGTGATGCGAGCGTCGATGTTGCGGGTAACGGTGTTGGCGGTGTCAGGCGCGTTGGCGCTGCTGCCGGCTTGCAGTGCCTGGCCCCGCACGGCGGCCATTCCCGCGGTGATCACTCATCCCACGGCGGCGAGCCGTGCGGATCTGGAGCTCGCCGTCTCCCGGGCGCTCGGGGGCGGTCCGGTGAGGCTCGCCGGCGATGCGCTGACTCGCAGCGCTTCGTTGATCGTCGGGCGTGCGCAGGCGCGCGATGCCCGCGGGCTGCCGCTCAATGGGCGCGAGCTCGGACGCCCGCAGCATTTCCGGCTGCTGCTGCGCGGCTCGCAATGCGACCTGCTGCACCTGGAGACCGGGAAGTCATACGTGTTGGCGCACACGAGTTGCCGGCCGGCGCCGGATGATGGCGTGCGCAGCTGACTCCAAAGGCCGACAGGTTGCGATCTGGGTCACGTTTGAGTTGAGATATGTCTCCTGACCCCGGACTCCCGTGTAGGAGGCGTCATGAAGACGATGAGCGGAAGCACTCGCAGCCCGCAGCTTGGGTTGTGTGTTGGTCTGGCGCTGATCCTGTCGGCGTCGCTGGCACTGGAGGGCACGGTGCTCTGGCTGGCGCTCGATCCTCGATCGCAGGTGGCCGCCGCAGCGCTCATCGCGCTTGCGGGGGGCGGGCTCGCCTGCCTCGTGGGCGGGGCCCTGGCCGCCGCGTCGGTGCGCCGCGAGCAGTGCGGCACGTCCGCGGCCGCGGGCCGTCCGGGCGCGGCGCCGCAGCCCCGCAGCGCGGAGGAGGCAGCCGCCCTGGCGCACGCGCAGAAGATGGAGGCGCTGGGCCTGCTCGCCGGGGGCGTCGCCCATGACTTCAACAACCTTCTGCACGTCATCCGCAATTCCCTGGAGATCCTGCAGCGGCAGGAGGCAGGGGCGGACAGCGGCCGTTATCTCGAGATGATCCGCCGCAGCGCCGATCGGGCCACCGCACTCACCCGGCAGCTGCTCGCCTTCTCGCGGCGCCAGCCGGTGGAGGCGCGGCCCATCGATCCCAACGACCTCGTGGCGCAGGTGTCGGAGCTGCTGCGGCATTCTCTCGGCGATCGGATCGGCGTCGAGACCGTACTCGGACGGGGAGTGGGCAGCGTCACCGCCGATTCCGGACAGCTCGAGACCGCTCTGCTCAATCTCGCGATCAACGCGCGCGATGCGACCCCGCAGACCGGCCGTCTCACCATCGAGACGGCCAACACCCTGCTCGATTCGGCGGCTTACGTGATGATTGCGGTCGCCGATACCGGGACGGGGATGCCGCCCGAGGTCGCAGCACGGGCATGCGAGCCGTTCTTCACCACCAAGGAGCCAGGCCAGGGCACCGGCCTCGGGCTCTCGCAGGTCGCAGGGTTCGCGCGGCAATCGGGCGGGCACGTCCGCATCTTCAGCGAGCCGGGGAAGGGCACGACGGTACGGCTCTACCTGCCGAGGTCCGGGTGCCCAGAGCGCGGGCCGGAGGCGCGATGGCCAGCCTGGTCCATCAAGGAAGCCACGGGGGGTGCTGCGCTGGCGGTCGGAGCCGGCCCAGAGAGATAATGCCGCTTGCCAGCCTTGTGGCCGCGCCAGACGTCCCCACAACTCGGGCCGGAACCCCGGCGGTACCTCCGGGGGCACTTTCAGGAGAGCTTCACCCCCTATGCTCAAGCGATTCACCCTGCCGCTCGGCGCGCTGCTGATCCTCGCCTGCACCCTGCCGGCGCTCGCCGCCGATGCGACCTCCGATCAGATCTATCAGGCGCTGCGCAGCGGCAATGTGGCGGCGGCCCAGCAGATGATCGCCCAGGTGGAACGCGACCATCCGCAGAGTGGCAAGGCTCATTACGTGGCGGCGGAAGTCGACGCCCGCGCCGGTAACTACGGCCTCGCCCGCCAGGAGCTCGGCACCGCCCAATCCCTGGAGCCCGGGCTGCCTTTCGCCAATCCCCGCTCCGTGCAGCAGCTCGAGCAGCAGCTCGGGCAGAAGCCCGTAGGCATCCTCGCGCCGCGGACTATCCGGGCGCACTCATCGCATCTCGGTCTCTTCCTGGTACTCATTGGCGCCGCCGTGATCCTCTGGCTGGTGCTGCGGCGCCGCGCCGCCGCCATGGGGTACCGCCAGTATCCGGGTCAGTATCCTGGCCAGTACGCCGGTAGCGTCTCTCCCGGGATACCCCCTGGCGGATACGGCCCGCCGGGTTATGGCCCCGGCGGCTATCCGGGCGGCTACATGCCCGGCGGCGGCTCCGGGATCATGGGCAGCGTCGCGTCCGGACTCGCTCTGGGCGCGGGCGTCGCTGCCGGCGAGGAGCTGGTGCAG
>DASVWT010000265.1:0-7182 GCA_036393055.1 Steroidobacteraceae bacterium | reverse complement strand
GGCGCTGCGCGACTGGGTGTCGGATCCGCTCGAGACCTACTACCTGCTGGGCTCGGCCCTGGGGCCCCATCCCTATCCCTACCTCGTGCGCGAGCTGCAGTCGGTCATCGGGCGCGAGGCGCGCGCGCAGATCGTGGAGAGGAGCGGCGCTCTGCCCGATGCGGTGATCGCCTGCGTCGGCGGCGGCTCCAACTCCATCGGTGCTTTCCATCCCTTCGTGCCGGACCGTACGGTGGAGCTGATCGGGATCGAAGCGGGCGGCCGTGGCTCGGGTCTCGGCGAGAACTCCGCAACCATCACCTACGGCCGCCCCGGAGTGCTGCACGGCACGTACTCCATGCTGCTGCAGGACGAGAACGGCCAGATCCAGGAGACGCATTCGGTCTCGGCGGGCCTCGATTATCCCGGCATCGGTCCCGAGCACGCGCTGCTGGCCTCCGCGGGACGCTCCCGCTACGAGACGGCTACCGACGTTGAGGCGCTGGACGCCGTGCGTGCGCTCTGCCAGTGCGAAGGCATCCTGCCGGCGCTCGAGAGCGCCCACGCGTTAGCCGGCGCTCGACGCTGGGCCGCCAGCCACGCTGGCGGGACGGTGCTGGTCTGTCTCTCCGGGCGTGGCGACAAGGACATGCCGACACTGCAACAGACCCTGTTGGCGGTGAAGCCATGACCCCCCATGAGACCATCAGTGCCTCGATCCTGGCGGCCAAGGCACGCGGCGAGACGGCGCTGGTCGCGTACCTCACGGCGGGATTCCCCAGCCGCGACGCCTTCAGGGAGCACCTGCAGGCCATTGCCGCGGCCGCCGACGTCGTCGAGATCGGGGTGCCTTTCACCGATCCCATGGCCGACGGGGTGACCATCCAGCGCGCCAGCCACGCGGCCCTCTCCCAGGGCGTGAGCCTGCGTTGGATCCTGGCGCAGCTGCAATCGATGCCGCGCGGCAAGACGCCGCTGCTGCTCATGAGCTATCTGAACCCGCTGCTTGCCCTCGGGCCGCAAGCGCTGGCCTCATCCGCCGCGCAGGCCGGGGTCGCCGGCTTCATCGTCCCGGATCTGCCCTTCGACGAGAGCGCCGAGCTGCGCGCGGCATTCCAGGAGCACGGCCTCGCACTGGTGCAGATGGTGACTCCGGTGACACGGCCGGACCGCCTCGAGCAGATCTGCGCGAGCAGCCAGGGCTTCGTGTATGCGGTGACGATGACAGGGACCACCGGGAAGAACGTCGCCGTTCCGCCGGAGGTCACGCGCTATCTGGACTCCGTGCGCTCCCGGTCTCCTGTGCCCGTGTGCGCGGGCTTCGGCGTCCGCGGCCGCGAGCAGCTCGAGCTGCTGCGCGATCATGTGGACGGGGTGGTGATCGGCTCCGCGCTCGTGGAGCTGCTGGAGCGCGGCGGCGACCCGGCGCGCTGGCTGCGTGAGCTTCGGGGGCGGTG
This sequence comes from Steroidobacteraceae bacterium, assembly GCA_036393055.1. Lineage (GTDB taxonomy): Bacteria > Pseudomonadota > Gammaproteobacteria > Steroidobacterales > Steroidobacteraceae > 13-2-20CM-66-19. The sequence goes on along the minus strand of DASVWT010000265.1, from coordinate 5,746 downwards.
AGGGACGCCCTGCACCGCCCCGGGCAGCTCATGCCCTGGCGCTGCCCTGCGTGTGTTTGCCGCCCTTCCGGCGCAGTCAGAACAGGCGATAGACGAGCAGGAGCCAGCCGGCTCCAACCGCGGTGAGTGTCCACCCGGGCCAGGCCGCGTGACCGAAAGCGAGCCAGGCAATGCCGCCGAGCAGCACCGCGGCCCCGAGGATCACCGCATCGCGCCGCCTGTGGCCGCGGCGCAGCTCCGCGTGCAGCAGCTCGACGGCCGGCGTCTCGACCAGCATCCGCAGCATGCCGCCCTCTGCTCTTTGCAGCGTGCTCTTCAGGATGCCGGGCAGGACCCGCGCCACCTCTATCAACTCCGGCATCTGCATGCGTACGCTGCGCAGGAGTTGGCGCAAGCTCATGCGCTCGCGCATCCATTGGCGCAGGATGGGTGCCGCGGTATGCCAGACGTCCAGTTGCGGATACAGCTCGCGGCCGAGGCCCTCGACGTTGACCAGCGTTTTCTGCAGCAGGACGAGCTGCGGTTGCAGCTCCACATTGAAGCGGCGCGAGATCTCGAACAGGCGCACCAGGAGAGTCGCAAAGGAGATGTCCTCGAGCGGCCGGTCGAAGATCGGCTCGCACACCGTGCGCACGGCCGATTCGATCTCATCCACCCGCGTGCCCGCGGGCACCCATCCGGACTCCACGTGCAGCTCCGCCACGCGGCGGTAGTCCCGATCGAAGACCGCGAGGAAGTTGGCGGCGAGATAGTGCTGGTCGCGCGGATCGAGCGTGCCGACGATGCCGAAGTCGACGGCCGCGTAGCGCGGCCGCGCCGGATCCTCGATCAACACGAAGATGTTGCCCGGATGCATGTCGGCATGGAAGAAGTTGTGCTGGAACACCTGGGTGAAGAAGATGCGTACGCCGTTCTCGGCGAGCAGCTTGATGTCCGTGCCGGCCGCGCGCAGCCGCTCCATGTCGGAGATCGGAATGCCGCGGATGCGCTCCATCACCATCACGTCCAGGCGGCAGTAGTCCCAGTAGACCTCCGGGACGTAGAGCAGGTCGGAGCCGGCGAAGTTGCGCTTCAGCTGCGAGGCATTGGCCGCCTCTCGCATCAGGTCGAGCTCATCGAGAACGGTCTTCTCGTACTCCGCGACGATCTCCCGCGGGCGCAGGCGCCGGCCCTCGCGCCAGTAAGTCTGCGCGAGCTCCGCCACCGCGTAGAGGACCTCGAGGTCGCGCTCGATCGACTCCCGCATGTCCGGGCGCAGCACCTTCACGACCACTTCCCTGCCGTCCGGAAGCCGCGCGGCGTGCACCTGCGCGATGGACGCCGCGGCAAGTGGCGTCTCCTCGAATTCCGAGAACGCTTCCGACACCGGGCGGCCGTAGGCGCTCTCGACGATGGCGCGGGCCACGGTGCCGGGGAACGGCGGTACCCGGTCCTGCAGCTTCGCGAGCTCGTCGGCGACGTCCTTCGGCAGAAGGTCGCGGCGCGTGGAGACCGCCTGGCCGAACTTCACGAAGATCGGGCCGAGCTCCTCCAGGGCGAGCCGCAGCCGCACCGCGGGGCTGGCGGTGCGATGCGGATTGAGCCAGGTGTCGGGCGAGAGGTAGAAAAGAAACCGCAGCGGCGCATACAGGTGCGTCGCCCGCACGAAGTCGTGCAGGCCGTATTTCAACAGCACCCGCTGGATCTGCAGGAGCCGCGCGAGGACGCGCAGCTTCACTGGAACGACACCGGCATCACCGGGGAGCCTGTCCGGCCGGGCTCCTGGCCGCGAGCCGCTGCGTGAGCAGCTCGAGGCGCGCATCGAGGCGGTCGACGTCCTCGCGCAAGGCATCCACGCCGCGCAGGAACTGCTCCCCCTCCTCGCGGGATACGAGATCACCGCGCTCGTGGCTGAAATACTCGCCGACGTCCTGGAGCAGTGTCGCGGCCGCATTGCGGGTCCAACCCAACGCGCCGCGCGCCAGTCGTCCCAGCCGATGCGCCGCCACATCGCCGAGGAGGATCGACAGCTCCTCCTCCGGGTCGGGGGCGAGCAGCCGCGCCAGCTCCTGGAACTTCTGCGCAAGCTCCGCATCGCCGCGCACCTCGACTTCCCCTCCCGAGAGCGTCGCGTCGGCGGCGCTGCTGCCGAGGGCGAGCAGGCTCAAGGGGCCGCCGATCACCTCCGCATCCGCCGGGAGGCTCCCGCGGGTGATCCGCAGGGAGTTGCCCGTGGACTCCAGCACCAGGCGCGCCATCGCGGGGGCCTCGAAGGCGATGCGCCGGCCGGCGAGCTCCGCGCAGAGTTGCTGCGCGCGGGGCGAGCGCGGCAGCCCGCGGTTGAGGACGTTTTGAATCGTGGCGGTCAGCATGGGTTGGCCCGTCAGTACTTGTAGCCGCGATGCACCGCGACGATGCCACCGGAAAGGTTGTGGTAACGGCAGCCCTCGAGCCCGGCCGCGCGCATCATCTCGAGCAGTGCCTCCTGGCCCGGGTGCATGCGGATGGACTCCGCCAGGTAGCGGTAGCTCGCCTCGTCCCTCGCGATGATGCGGCCAAGCAGCGGCAGCACCCGAAACGAGTACGCGTCGTAGAGCGGCCCGAGCCCCGGTGCCACCGGATGGGAGAACTCCAGGATCAGTAGCTGACCGCCGGGCTTCAGCGCCCGCCGCATCGAGGCCAGCGCCGCAGCCTTGTCGGTGACATTGCGCAGACCGAAGCCGATGGTGATGCAGTCGAAAGTATCGGCGGCGAAGGGCAGCCGCTCCGCATCCGCCTGAACGAACTGCACATTGCCGAGGACGCCCCGGTCGGTCAGGCGGTCGCGCCCCCGGTGCAGCATCGCGGAGTTGATGTCGCTGAGCACGACGAGTCCCCGCTCGCCGACCTGTCCTGCGAGACCCGCGGCAAGGTCGCCGGTGCCCCCGGCGACATCGAGCGCCCGCTGCCCGGGCCGCAGCCCCGTGAGCGACAGGGTGAAGCGCTTCCACAGCCGGTGGGCGCCCCCCGACATCAGGTCGTTCATCAGGTCGTAGTTGCGGGCGACCGAGTCGAAGACCCCGCGCACCCGCTGCGCCTTCTCGCGCCAGGGCACGCGCTCGTAGCCGAAATCGGTGGATCGGGGGTCGGTCATCGCTTTGCCGGGTCGCGGGGGGAGCCCCGCATTGTATCGCCTTGCTTTTTGGTCCACATGGTGCGCAGAATCCGCCCCCGGTAAGGGGGTCTTGAACTTAAAGGGCCGGGCGGCGTCAAAAACCGCCCGGCCTTTTATTTTTGCCAGGAGGGCTTCAGCGCCTGGACCCGCGCCAGGTATCGCGCCCATTTTTCGTCATGGTCGCGGCCCAGCTCATAGAGATACTTCCAGGTGTAGAGGCCGGTGTCGTGGCCGTCGTCGAAGACCAGCTTCACGGCGTACTGGCCGACCGGCTCCACGGCGCGCACGCCCACCCCCTCCTTGCCGAGCACCAGCGTCTCCTGGCCGGGGCCGTGGCCCTTGACCTCCGCCGAAGGGGAATAGACGCGCAGGTACTGGAAAGGCAGCTCGAACCGGCTGCCGTCCTCGAAGGTGACCTCCAGCAGGCGGGCGGCGCGGCGAAGCTTGATCTGTATGGGCTGCGGGTCGAGTGCCATTGCACTATTATGAACGTCCCTGCTCCAGCAGCGGTACATCGTGGAAGCCACAGATACCTCCCACCCCGACTACTACCATCGCGTGGTCGACTGTCAGTGGGCCTGTCCGGCCCATACCGATGTCCCCGAGTACATCCGACTGATCGCCCAGGGCCGCTTCACCGAGGCATACCTCGTCAACCGGCACTCCAACGTTTTCCCCGGCATCCTGGGCCGCGTCTGCGACCGCCCGTGCGAGCCGGCCTGCCGCCGCGGCCGGGTCGAGGCCAAGCCCGTCGCCATCTGCCGCCTGAAGCGGGTGGCCGCGGACCATCGCGACGACATCGACGGCAAGCTGCCGCCCATACCGAAGATCAAGAACGGCAAGCGCATCGCCTGCATCGGCGCCGGCTGTGCCTCACTCACGGTCGCCAACGACCTGATGCCGCTCGGCTACGAGGTCACCATCTTCGAGCAGTATGGCGAGCCGGGTGGTCTGATGCGCACCAACATCCCCTCCTTCCGCCTGCCCCAGAGCGTGCTCGAGGAGGAGATCCGGATGATCGTGGACATGGGCGTCGACCTCAGGCTGGGCCATCCCATCGACAGCATGAGGCAGCTGCTCGAGACCGGCGGCTTCGATGCCGTATTCGTCGGCTCCGGGGCGCCGAAAGGCAAGAACCTCAGCCTCCCGGGCCGTGCGGAAGCGGCTGCCAACGTGCACATCGGCATCGCCTGGCTGGAGTCCGTCGCTTTCGGCCACATCGACCGCATCGGGGAGCGCGTCCTCATCATCGGTGTCGGCAACACCGCGATGGACTGTTGCCGCACCAGCCTGCGGCTCGGCGCCAGGCACGTGAAGGTGATGGCACGCAAGCCGCGCGGCTTCTTCAAGGCCTCCGAATGGGAGCTCGAGGATGCCGAGGAGGAAAGCGTCGAGATCGTCGTCAACCGCTCGCCGAAGGCCTTCCGTCTGGAGGGCGGACGTCTCGTGGGAATGACCTTCGACTGCATGGAGTACGAGCTGGATGCGCGTGGACGCATCACCGCAGAGCGGGTGACCGGCGAGGAATTCATCCCCGCCGACGACGTCATCCTCGCCATCGGCCAGGAGAACGCCTTCCCCTGGATCGAGAGCGACCTCGGCATCGAGCTCGACAAGTGGCACGTGCCCAAGGTTGACCCCGTCACCCACCAGTCGACACGGCCCGGCGTCTTCTTCGGCGGTGATGCCGCCTTCGGCCCGAAGAACATCATCTGGGCGGTGGAGCACGGCCACCAGGCCGCCATCTCCATCCACAAACATTGTCAGGGCGAGCCCGTCACCGAGCGCCTGCCCCCCGGCGTGAACCTGCAGAGCCGCAAGATGGGCATGCACGAGTGGTCGTACTCCAACGATTACGCCCCGGTCGAGCGGCGCTTGATGCCGCACGTCTCCCTCAAGGAGCGCTTCAAGAAGCTCAACATCGAGGTCGAGCTCGGCTTCACCGCCGAGCAGGCCGCCCAGGAAGTGCAGCGCTGCCTCAACTGCGACGTGCAGACCGTCTTCACCGCCAAGCTCTGCATCGAGTGCGACGCCTGCCTCGACATCTGCCCCGTCGACTGCCTCACCATCACCGCCAACGGACCAGAGCAGGAGCTGCGCGGCCGCCTCAAGGTCCCCGCGAAGAACCTCACCCAACCCCTCTATGTCTCCGGCCCGCTGCCGCAGACAGCTCGCGTGATGGTGAAGGACGAGGACCTCTGCGTGCACTGCGGCCTCTGCGCCGAGCGTTGCCCGACCGCCGCCTGGGACATGCAGAAATCCAACGTCCACTGGCCGCACGCCGAGGATGAAGCCCGCAGGACGATGGACGCCCGCAAGCCCAAGCTCGCCTGAACCCATACCGTGAGTACGAACAGAGTCAACGACTTCACGATCAAAATAGCCACGGTGAATGGTACGGGCTCCGCCAGCGCCAACACTCTGCTGATGAAGTCCATCTTCCGCAGCGGCATCCCCGTGATGGGCAAGAACTACTTCCCCTCCAACATCCAGGGCCTGCCCACCTGGTACGAGATCCGCATCTCCCGCGACGGCCACCTCGCCCGCTCCGGCTCCATCGACCTCATGGTCGCGATGAACGCCGAGACCTACTCGCGCGACGTGAAGGAAGTC
>DASVWT010000264.1:0-2990 GCA_036393055.1 Steroidobacteraceae bacterium | reverse complement strand
TTCACCTGATGGCCTATCGCCAGGAAGACAGCGTCCCCGAGATCATCGATCGCTCCGGCGTGCTGAGCGGGCGCGTCCCGTGGTACCCCGGCCGCGACCCGCAACGCAACCCCAACAGGCTCGCTTCATGACCGACACCATCATCAGCTCTGCCACCCGCGAAGTCGTGATCGGCTTCGACCGCCCGTTCGTCATGATCGGCGAGCGAATCAATCCGACCGGGCGGAAAATTCTCGCGGCGGAGATGGGCAGCGGCGACTTCACCCGGGTCGAGGCCGACGCCCGGGCGCAGGTGGCGGCCGGCGCACACATGCTCGATGTCAACGCCGGCATCCCGCTCGCCGACGAGCCGGCGATACTGGCGAAAGCCGTCCAGCTCGTGCAGTCGGTGACGGACGTACCGCTCTCCATCGACTCCTCCATCGTCGCCGCTCTGGCTGCGGGGCTTGCGGTCTACAAGGGCAAGCCGCTCGTCAATTCCGTGACCGGCGAGGAAGAGCGTCTGGAGTCGGTTCTGCCGCTGGTGAAGAAGTATGGCGCAGCGGTGGTGGCCATCTCCAATGACGAGACCGGGATCTCGGAAGACCCGGATGTGCGCTTCGAGGTGGCGAAGAAGATCGTGCACCGCGCGGCCGATCACGGCATTCCGGCATCCGACGTCGTGGTCGACCCGCTCGTGATGCCGATCGGCGCCATCAACAAGGCTTGCGTGCAGGTCATGCACCTCTTGCGGCGCCTGCGCAGCGAATTGAAGGTGAACACCACCTGCGGGGCCTCCAACATCAGCTTCGGGCTGCCGGCGCGCGAGGGCATCACCGGGGCGTTCCTGATCTCGGCCATGGGCGCCGGCATGACCTCCGCGATCATGAATCCTCTGCACACCGAGATCGTCCGTGCCGTCATGGGCGCGGACGTCATGATGGGCCACGATCCGGACTGCATGCGTTGGATCCGCAGATTCCGTGAGGCGCCGCCGGCGCAGGGACCCGCGGGAGCGGCCCCCGCCGAAGGCGCCGCCCGCGGACGGCGAGAGGGAGGTCATCGTCGCCGTGTCAGCTGAGCCGGACGCGCTCGTCGTCTTCACGCCCTCGGGAAAGCGCGGACGCTTCCCGCTCGGTACACCACTCCTGCAAGCCGCGCGCTCGCTGGGGGTCGACGTCGACTCCGTATGTGGTGGCCGTGGCATCTGCGGACGCTGTGAAGTACTGGTAATGGAAGGCGACTTCGCCAAACACGGCGTCGTCTCCCGGCCGGAAAACCTGTCGGCACCCACCGTCGCGGAGCAAAATCCCAGCAGCCGCCGGCCCCTGCCGGCCGGCCACCGCCTCTCCTGTCAGGCGCGCATCCAGGGCGACCTGGTCGTGGACGTGCCGCCGACCAGCCAGGTGCACCGGCAGGTCATCCGCAAGGATGCGGAAGCACGAGCCATCACACTCGATCCGGTGGCGCGCCTGCACTACGTCGAGGTGCGCGAGCCCGACATGCACGATCCCGCGGGCGACCTGCAGCGTCTGGAGGAAGCCCTGCGGCGCGAATGGCAGCTCACCGGCCTCACCTGCGACCTGCACATGCTGCAGCGGCTGCAGCCGGCGCTGCGCAAGGGGGACTGGAAGGTGACGGTCGCCGTGCACGGCGGCGAGCGGATCATAGGCGTCTGGCCGGGCTTTCACGAGCTGGCCCTCGGACTCGCCGTCGACATCGGCTCCACTACCATTGCCGCCCATCTCTGCAACCTGGAGACCGGCGAAGTGCTCGCCTCGAGCGGCGTCATGAACCCGCAGATCCGCTTCGGCGAGGATCTGATGAGCCGCGTCTCCTATTCCATGATGAATCCGGGCGGGGCGCAGCAGATGACCGCCGCGGTGCGTGAGGCGTTGAACCGGCTCGCCGCGGATGTTGCCCGCCAGGCGAAGGCACACACCGACAACATTCTCGAGGTGACGCTGGTCGGCAACCCGATCATGCATCACCTGCTGCTCGGCATCGACCCGGTGGAGCTCGGCGGCGCGCCTTTCGCGCTGGCGACCGATGAGGCATTGGAATTTTGGGCCACGGAGATCGGCCTGCACCTGCACCGCGGCGCGCGGGCGTACACACTGCCTTGTGTCGCCGGTCATGTCGGTGCCGATGCGGCCGGAATGATCCTGGCCGAGCGTCCCGACCTCGGCGAGGCCGTGACGCTGCTGGTCGATGTCGGTACCAATGCCGAGATCGTGTTGGGCAACCGGGAACGCCTGCTCGCCTGCTCGAGCCCCACGGGCCCGGCATTCGAAGGCGCGCAGATCAGCTGCGGCCAGCGTGCGGCCCCGGGAGCGATCGAGCGGGTGCGCATCGATCCAGTGACTCTCGAGGCGAGATTCAAAGTCATCGGCTCCGAGCTGTGGTCGGACCAGCCGGGCTTCCAGGAAGCCGTCCAGGCCACCGGCGTCACCGGAATCTGCGGCTCGGGCATCATCGAGGTCATCGCCGAGATGTACCTGGCGGGCATCATCAGCCAGGACGGCGTGGTCGATGGGGAGCTTGCCGCGCGCAGCCCGCGGGTCGTGCCTCAAGGCCGCACGTTTGGTTACGTCGTGTATCAGGGCGCGCAAACGCTCACGGTGACGCAGAACGACGTACGCGCCATCCAACTCGCCAAGGCAGCCCTCTACGCCGGCATCAGATTGTTGATGGACCGCTTCGGCACCGACCACGTCGATCGCATCCGGCTGGCGGGTGCCTTCGGCTCGCACATCGACGTCAAATACGCCATGGTGCTCGGGATGATTCCCGACTGCGACCTGCCGCAGGTCTCCTCCGCGGGCAATGCGGCGGGCACGGGAGCGCGCATCGCGCTGCTCGACTTCGGTGCGCGCAGCACGATCGAGGAGCTGGTGCGCAAGGTCGAGAAGGTCGAGACCGCCGTCGAGCCGCGCTTTCAGAGCCACTTCGTCGAGGCGATGGGCATTCCCCACTCGACCGCCCAATTCACGCACCTGCGCAACGTCGTC
>DASVWT010000263.1:0-3214 GCA_036393055.1 Steroidobacteraceae bacterium | reverse complement strand
CAGGCGCAGCAGGTCTTCAAGCCCCGCCCGCTCGCCGTGGTCGTGCTCATGTGCGGACTCGCCATCGAAATCATCATGTCGCTCGGCGTCGTGACCGGTGTTGCCGACCGGATGGCGGCGCTGGTGATGGCCGCCTACTGTGCGGCGACCGCCGTTCTCTACAAGCGGTTCTGGGCGCCTGGCGACTTCTGGGCCGCCGGTGACAGCCAAGGGCGCACTCTCTTCTGGGACTTCCTCAAGAATCTGTCCCTCGGTGCCGGCTTCCTCCTGATCGTGATCGGCACCAACGGCTCGGGCCTGCGGCCGTTCCTCTCGCATCCTCTGGCTTCCAGTCATCCCTATGCCTCCTCCCCGGAGAATCCATGAGCGATCCCGAGCGCCAGCATCGAGAAGAGCCCTGTCCGACTCCGCCTTCCGTGCCCTACTGGCATCTCTGGGTGGACAGTGACGGCATCAGCCACCAGCGGCGATGCCATCTGACGCAATATCAACTGCAGCGCGTCGGGCCGGCCGATCCGCAGTGGAATGACAGGCAGGGTACCTGCCCCTCGACAGTGGTCTTCACCGTGCAGCCGGTGGGCTGGGTCGGCGACTGGCACGAGAATCCGGCGCCGCAGTGGATCGTGGTGCTTTCGGGCCGCTGGTGGATCGAGAGCATGGATGGCACCCGCATCGAGCAGGGGCCAGGCGAATTCTCCTTCGGCGAGGATCAGGGCTGCGCGCAGCGCGAGGGCAGGAAGGGACACCGCTCCGGAACCATAGGCAATGAGCCCGCGGTGCTCATGACGGTGCAGCTTCACATCGATCCCTCCCGCGACCCCTGTCACATTGCCTGAAGCATCATGCGAGACATCGAGATTCACGACGAGCGATTTCGCTCCATGGTGCTTCCCAACGCTCCGCTCGAGACACTGGGCGAGGGCTACCGCTGGCTCGAAGGACCGGTGTGGTTCGCCGACCATGATTGTCTCTATGTCAGCGATATTCCAAACGACCGCATCCTGCGCTGGACCGAGGACGGCGGCGTGAGCCTATTTCGCCGCCCATCCGGCTTCGCCAATGGGCATGCCCGCGACCGGCAGGGGCGGCTCATCAGCTGCTCGCATCACGACCGCTGCATCACCCGCACGGAGCTCGACGGCACGGTGACGCTCCTCGCCAGCCGCCATCGCGGAAAGCGCCTGAACTCTCCCAACGATATCGTCTGCAAGTCCGACGGTACGATCTGGTTCAGCGATCCGCTCTACGGCATCAGTACCGATTACGAGGGCGGCAAGCAGGCTTCCGAGCTGCCGCCCGCCCTTTATCGCCTGGAGCCCGCGACTGGCGAGCTTACCGTGGCGGCGGACGATTTCGAGGGGCCCAACGGGCTGGCTTTCTCCCCCGACGAGCGCCTGCTCTATGTCGCCGAGACCGGCAGCCAGTTCGATCCCGAGCCACGGCAGTACATCCGCCGCTTCAACGTGCACGAGGACGGGCGTCTCTCGGGCGGCGAGTGCTTCCACAAGGTTGCACAAGGCTTCGCCGACGGGTTTCGGGTCGATGAGCAGGGCAACGTCTGGTCGAGCGCGGCAGATGGCGTCCACTGCATCAGCCCGGAAGGCAAACTGCTGGGCAAGATCCTGACGCCGAGCCTGGTTTCGAATCTCGCCTTCGGCGGCCGCAACCGCTCGCGGCTGTTCATCTGCGCCTCGCACCGGTTGATGGCGATCCATACCAACGTCCGTGGGTGTGTACGGCCATGACCCCGCAGCTGTCAGCGATTACCGCCTTGCGCCTCACCACGACGGACGTGGAACGGCTCGCGCGGTTCTATTCGGAGCTCGGCTTTGGCGTCGGCGATCGTGAGGCGATCGGCGACGACGAGATCGCCCTGTTGGGGCTGAAGCGCGGCGGCAGCCGCCTGCCGCTTCACCTCGGCGGCCAGCGGGTCGACCTCGACTGCTTCGATGCTCCAGGGCAGCCCTATCCGGCCGGCACCACGGCCGCCGACCTCTGCTTCCAGCACTTCGCGATCGTGACCGACGATGCGGACATTGCGTGGAAGCGCGTGCAGGCCTTGGGCGCAATACCCATCTCCACGAGCGGACCGGTGCTGCTGCCTCCCGAGACGGGAGTTGCCGCTGCCGTCAAATTCCGCGACCCCGATGGACACCCGCTCGAGCTGCTGCAGTTTGCGGATGCGAGCGGACGCAGCTGGACCGGCACCCGCCTGCTCGGCATCGATCATTCGGCGATAAGCGTCTCCGATGCCAGCGCCGGCCGCCGGTTCTACGAAGCACTGGGGCTGTCAGCGCGAGGGCAGACGCTGAATCAAGGTCCAACACAGATGATCCTCGACGGTCTGCCGGAAGCCGAAGTCGATGTCGTCCCGATGCTGCCGCGCCAGGACACTCCACATCTGGAGCTGTTGGGATATCGCAAGCCCGTAGGCCGTGGTGTCACGGGTCCGCTTCGGGCGAATGACGTCGCCGCCACGCGGATAGTCTGGGCAGCCGATCGGGATGAGCTGATCCGCGACCCCGACGGCCATCTTCATCTGCTCAGGCGGGAGAATCCGTCGCGATCGGGATAGCCTGCATGGCGCTCAGGCCGCAGGTGATGAGCGCAGCGCCGTCACTTCGGAGAGCTCTTCATCCGGCGCATGCCCCCTCTCCTGCGCACGCGCCACCGGGTTGAATCCTCCCGACTGCTTGCGCCAGAGCTCCGCATAGAGTCCGCCCTGCAGCAGCAACTCCGCGTGCGATCCATCGGCGACGATGACGCCGCGGTCGAGCACGATGAGACGATCCATGTCCATCACGGTGCTCAGCCGGTGAGCGATCGCGATCACCGTCTTGCCGGTCATCGCCTCCTTCATGGCCTGCTGGATCATCTGCTCGCTGTGGCTGTCTAGGGCGCTCGTCGCCTCATCGAGCAGCAGGATGGGCGCATCGCGCAGGATCGCCCGCGCGATGGCAATGCGCTGGCGCTGACCACCGGAGATCTTGATGCCGCGCTCGCCGACGAGCGTCTCATAGCCCTGCTCGAGCTCGACGATGAACTCGTGAGCATGGGCCCGCTTGGCCGCCTCGATCACCTCTTCGTCCGTCGCATCCGGCCGTCCGTAACGGATGTTCTCGAGGAGGCTGCGGTGAAAGAGATTGGTATCCTGCGGGATCAGGCCGATGGCGCCGCGCAGGCTTTCCTGGGTCACCTCGCGGATGTCCTGCCC
>DASVWT010000262.1:0-5871 GCA_036393055.1 Steroidobacteraceae bacterium | reverse complement strand
AGCGGCAGGGCGAGAAGCCCCAGCCCGAAGAGCATCAGGCCGCTCAGGGACTTGGGACGGACCCACTGCATTCTTGGGTATTCTACGCCCAAGGCTCGCGCAGCAGTCGCCTCTCCCACGCCAGGGAAGTGCGCACGATGGTGTCGAGGTCGTCGAGGCGCGGCTTCCAGCCGAGCACCTGGCGGATCCGGTCGGCGCGCGCCACCAGGGCGGGCGGGTCGCCGGCCCGGCGGGGCTCCTCGATGACCTTCAGGCGCTCGCCCGACACCTTCTCGACGCTTTGCAGGACCTCACGCACGCTGTATCCGTGGCCGTAGCCCACGTTCAGCACGGTGGAGGAACCGCCGGAGCGGAGGTAATCGAGCGCATTCAAGTGCGCCGTCGCCAGGTCCTCGACATGGATATAGTCGCGCACGCCGGTGCCGTCGGGTGTCGGGTAGTCGGTGCCGAAGATCGAGACATTCTGGCGTTTGCCGACCGCTGCCTCGCACGCCACCTTCACCAGCAGCGTTGCCTTGGGTGTCGCCTGGCCGACGCGGCATTGGGAGTCGGAGCCTGCGACGTTGAAATAACGCAATGCCACATGCCTGAAATCGGACGCCGCGGATACGTCGCGCAGCATCCATTCCGACATCAGCTTCGAAGTGCCGTACGGGTTGATAGGCGCGGTGGGGCTGCTCTCCGCCGCAACCCCGTCCCCCGGAATCCCATACACGGCCGCCGTGGAGGAGAAGACGAGCTGCTTCACCCCGCTCTCGAGGCAGCATTGCAGCAGCGAGCGCGTCGAGCAGGTGTTGTTGCCGTAGTACTTCAGCGGCTCCCGCACCGACTCCGGCACGATGGTGTAGGCCGCAAAGTGCATCACCGTCTCGACGCCGTGCTCGCGCAGCACCTTGAGCACGGTATCCCGGTCGCCCACCTGGCCGACGATGAGCGGGGTGTCGAGCACGGCCTGGCGGAAGCCCCGGGACAGATCATCCAGCACCACCACCCGCTCGCCGCGCGCGCGAAGCTGGAGCACGACATGGCTGCCGATGTAGCCGGCGCCGCCTGTGACGAGAATGGTGGCCTGTTTCATGCAGAATGGGGGCCTGGGTGAGAGCCAAAGTTGCCGGCGATGATAAACAAAATGGTCGAGGACGATACCCCCTTTGCCGGACTGGGGCCCGACCGGGTGCTCGATGCAGCAAGCTCCGTGGGCCTGGATCCGGACGGGCGGCTCTTTGCCCTGAACAGCTACGAGAACCGCGTGTACCAGCTGGGCGGCGCCGAGGGGATGCTGGTTCTCAAGTTCTATCGCCCGGCGCGCTGGAGCGATGCGCAGATCCTCGAGGAGCACCGCTTCACCGCCGAGCTTGCCGCTGCGGAGCTACCGGTGGCAGCTCCGGTGGCGATCTCGGGACAGACTCTGTTCCGCCATCGCGAGTTCCGCTTCGCCGCCTTTCCGTACCTGCGCGGAGCGGCGCCGGAGCTCGATGCGCCCGAGGCCCGGGAACTGCTCGGCCGCGCGCTCGCCCGGCTGCACCAGGTCGGCGCCCGACGGCCTTTCGAGCGTCGCCCTGAGGTCGGCGTCGAGCGTCTGGGTGTCGAGGCCCGCGCCATGGTCCTGAGATCGGACCTGCTGCCGGAGGGCTTACAGGCGCCATACGAGAGCGTCAGCGGGCACCTCCTCGAGCGCATCGTGCGCATCTATGAGGAGGTCGGGCCGGTCGGACGGCTGCGCCTGCACGGCGATTGCCACCTGGGTAACCTCCTGTGGAATGAGCATGGCCCGATCTTCGTCGATCTGGACGATTGCGCCATGGGGCCGCGCATCCAGGATCTCTGGATGCTGCTCTCCGGGCCGCCCGCCGACCAGCAGGCTCAATGGGCGGCGCTGCTCAGGGGCTACCAGCAGTTCGCCGATTTCGATTTCCTGGAGCTGCGGCTCATCGAGCCGCTGCGCAGCCTGCGCATGCTGCACCATGCCGCCTGGGTGTGCCACCGCTGGCCCGACCCCGCCTTCCCGCGGGCCTTCCCCTGGTTCGGCGAGGCGCGTTACTGGGAGGGGTACCTCAACGACCTCAGGGAACAGCTGGCCGCGGTCGATGAGCCTCCGCTCCTCGCCGGGTGAGCCGGAATTCACGAAAACTCGCCGATTCGCGTGCCAGGTTACGCCGCTCGCGCTATTGTCAAAAAATCCGTGGGAGCGGATTTTTAACGCCCGGCTCGGCCGGGCGGGCCCGAAGGGGCCGAGGCGCATGGATGCGCCGAGTAACGTTCGGTCGCTGTTTGCGGGAATCCAAGCGGATGCGGATGCGAAGAACAATCGCCGCCATGCGATGGGGGAGCCTATGGGGCGCGCTCGGCCTGCTGGCCGGCTGCGGCTATTTCGGCGGCTCCAGCCCCGCCCACGCAGGTCACGCGCCGGCGCCCAAGGTCCACGCAGCCCAGGCGGTGGATCCGGCCGCTCAGGTGCTGGCGGGCATGGTGGAGGCGGTCGGCTCGAGCAGCTCCCTGGCGCCCATCGAGCTGCGGTTCTCGATCCGCGACCGGCCGCAGGTCGGTGAGGACGATGAGGTCGATTACGCTCTGATCCCGCACACGGCGGGCCTCGAGACGGTGCGCATCGTGTTCGGGGCCATCCATGGCCTGAAGGTCGTCAGCCACGGTCCGGACCTCGCCGCCATCAAGCCGCCGGTCGGCGTGCCGATCTTCGGGTCGGTGACCGTCCGGCCGGTGAAGGCGGGTCTTTTCACCCTGACCGCCGCCGTCGCCGTGGTGTCCGCCGCCAACGACGCCAGTGAGTCGGTGGTGTGGCCCTTCACCGTCCCGGTGATCGTGGGCGAGGGTCCAGCACAAACGGCGGCCAACCACCCCTAGCAGCATGCTCATGCCGACGGCCCAGACAGCCCTGCCGACTGAGGAAACGCAGTCGAGCACGACGGCGACCACAACGCTGGTGCGAGCGGAGCCCGGGCTGGCGGTGCAGGTCGACCTGCATCCGCAGGTCCAAGGCATTCTCAAGGAGGCGACACTGCGGTCGGGAGGGGAGGTGCCGGATCTCGGGGTGCTGCTGCGGCTCGTGGGTGTGCAGTTCGAGGCGATGGATGCCGAGCGGCGCGGCATCGTGCAGTCGATGCGGCTGATGGCCGATGAGGCTGCGGACCTCGCGCACCGCGCCCGAGAATCGGAGCTCACGGAGCGTGTCGCGGTCGCCGCACGCGCCGTGCTCGAGCAGCTCACCGGCACAGCGCCGCTCGCGGAGATCCTTTCGTCCATAACCCGCTTCATCGAGTCCGTCGGGGTGGGCACGCTGTGCTCCATCTCAGTGCTGGCGGGGGATGGGCAGGCGTTCTCATACCTCGTTTCTCCCAAGCTTCCCGAGGCGCTGCGCGCCGTGCTCGGGAGTTGCGCGGTCGATATCCGCAACGGCTCCTGCGCTGCCTCGGCCTACCTCGGCAGGCAGG
Organism: Steroidobacteraceae bacterium; assembly: GCA_036393055.1. Classification (GTDB taxonomy): domain Bacteria; phylum Pseudomonadota; class Gammaproteobacteria; order Steroidobacterales; family Steroidobacteraceae; genus 13-2-20CM-66-19. Next base: position 2,422 of record DASVWT010000262.1, on the reverse strand, counting down.
TGCTGGTGGCGGACATCGCCACCGATCCTTTCTGGGAAGGGCCGCGCGAGCAGGCGCTTGCGGCCGGCCTGCGCGCCGCCTGGTCGACCCCCATCAAGGCGACCGACGGCAGACTCCTCGGGGCTCTCGGCGTCTACCACTCGACGTCGGGCCTTCCGGGTCAACGGGAACTGCGCATCATGGACCACGCGGCGCAGCTTGCCGGTATCGCCATTGCGCGCCGGCTCGCCGAGGAAGCCCTGCGCGCGAGCGAAGCCAAGTACCGTGGCTTGTTCGAGACCATCATCGAGGGTGTGTATCAGAGCGGCCGGGACGGACGGCTGCGTTCGGTGAACCCCGCGTTCGTCGCCATCCTGGGCTACGGCAGTGCCGAGGAACTGTATGCCCTGCCAAGCGTTGCAACGCTCTACTGGAACCCGGCAGATCGCGCCGAGTTCATTCGGCGAGTGGAGTCGGAGGGGGAGATCCGCAACGCGGAGTTTTTGATGCGTCGGCGCGATGGGGAGCAGGTCGTCATTCTCGAGAACTCGCGCGCGGTGCGCGATGCGGCCAACCGGATCACGCATTACGAGGGCACGATTGCCGACATCAGCGAGCGCAAGCGCGCCGAGCAGGCGGTGTTCGCCGAAAAGGAGCGGGCGCAAGTGACGCTCCAGTCGATCGGCGACGCTGTCATCAGCACGGATGCCGACGGCCGCATCGAGTACATCAACCCCGTCGCGGAGAGCCTGACGGCCTGGACGCTCGAGGAGGCGCGCGGCCGCCCGATCGGTGAGGTGCTGAGCCTCGTCAACGAGATCACCCGCGAGCCGATCGAGAACCCGTTGTTGTGCGTGCTGGGCGGCAGCGAAGTGGTCGCCCCGGCCGATCATTCCGTGCTCGTCACCCGTTCCGGCCACGAGGTGGCCATCCAGGAGTCGGCGGCACCGATCTGCGATCGCCAGGGGCGGGTCATCGGTGCGGTGATCGTGTTCCATGATGTCACCAAGGAGCGGCGCCTGAAGCGGGCGCTCTCCTACCAGGCGAGCCACGATGCCCTGACCGGCCTCATCAACCGCCGTGAGTTCGACAACCGCCTGCACGCGGCGGTGCTGAGCGCCCAGCGGGGCGAGGGCACTTTCGCGCTCCTCTACATCGACCTCGACCAGTTCAAGGTCGTGAACGACACCTGCGGCCACCAGGCGGGCGACCGGTTGCTGCGGGATGTCACCGGCCTGCTGCAGGCGCGGGTGAGAGCCTCAGATACCATCGCGAGGCTGGGCGGTGATGAGTTCGGGGTGCTGCTCGAGGGCTGCACCGTGGAGCAGTCGACTCGGATCGCCGATGGCGTCCGGCAGGCCATCCGCGACTACCGCTTTGTATGGGGCGCGACGACGCTGTCCGTCGGCGCCAGTGTTGGCGTCGTTCAGATCACGGCAGAGACGGAGAGCGTCGCGAACGTGATGAGCGCTGCCGACATCGCGTGCTATGCGGCCAAGGACGAGGGCCGAAATCGCGTGCACCTCTACGAGTCGGACGGCATCTCCCACCCGCGCCACCGCGAGATGCACTGGGTCGCGCGGGTGACGCGCGCGGCGGAGGAGAACCGGCTGGAGCTGTTCTTCCAGCCGATCCGGCCCATCGCGCGGGCCGGCGCCCTGGGATTTCACGAGCTGACGGTGCGGCTGCGCGATGACGATGGGCGCCTGGTCTCTCCGGGGGAATTCATCCCGGCGGCCGAGCGCTACAACGTCATGTCGGTGATCGACCGGTGGGTGGTGCAGCGGGCCATCGAGCGGTTGAAAGAATGGGCGAGCCGGTGCCTTTCAGCGAGGACACTTAACGTGTCCTCGCTCCGGCGAGCGCCCGCGCAGGATGCGCGGGCCGGGGGCCCTGCCGCCATGGAAGGCCAGTGGCACGGCCCAGACCTCGACTCGCCCGAGACCCGGCAGGCGCGCGAGCTCGCCGGGGCGAGGCTGCCGCTGCTCGCCGTCAACCTCTCGGGCACCTCGCTCAACGAGCAGTCCTTCATCGACTGGGTGCTGCAGCAGGTGGGCGATGCGGTCCTGGCGCAGGCGCTGTGCTTCGAGATCACCGAGACCGCGGCGGTCACCAACCTCTCCAATGCGACCTTCGTCATGCGCGAGCTCAAGGCGCGCGGCTGCAAGTTCGCCCTCGATGACTTCGGCACCGGGCTCTCCTCCTTCATGTACCTGAAGACCCTGCCGGTGGACTACCTGAAGATCGACGGCCAGTTCATCAGCCACGTCGCCGACGATCCGGTGGACCGCAGCATGGTCGAGGCGATCTGCAAGGTCGGGCGGGCGCTCGGCATCGAGACGGTGGCGGAGTGTGTCGAATCGCAGGCCGTGCTGGATGAGCTCGGCCGGATCGGTGTCGATTACGCCCAGGGCTATTTCCTGGCGCGGCCGGATCCGATCGA
>DASVWT010000261.1:0-16321 GCA_036393055.1 Steroidobacteraceae bacterium | reverse complement strand
GCCTCGGCGCGCTTCGCGAGGGAGCGCGGATCGCGCTCGTAACCCTGCATGGTCGCCGGCTCGATGACATCGCAACGGATGTTGATCGTCGCGTCCTCGAAGAACGGATCGATGATGGCCGTGTTCGCCTCCGGCATGAGGATCATGTCGGACTCGTTGATACCCTTCCATCCGCCGATGGAGGAGCCGTCGAACATCTTGCCGTCGCGGAACAGCTCCTCATCGACGAGGCGCGCCGGAATGGTCACGTGCTGCTCCTTGCCGCGCGTGTCGGTGAATCTCAGGTCCGCGAACTTGATGTCTTTTTCTTTGATCAGCTTCAGCACATCGGTCGGTGTCATATCTCCTCCGGAAAAAAGGGACTCGCACCGTGCGATCTCGAGGACCTGGGGCGGTCACCCGGAGCAGTAGGCGGAGCGCTGTGACAGTGCAGGCTCTGTGCCAGCTTTGCAGGTCCCATGTAATCAATGGCTTAGCAGCCTGATGGCCGCATTGACGCACCACATCAGTGCGTGAATCAATATTGTCGCACCAATGTGGTGCGGAAGCGTCTTCTTTTGGTGCATACCGCCAGGGCACCGCTGGGGCGGTTTCCACGGGCTATACTCGCCGGCTCTTTTGTAGCCCATCCATCCATGAGAACCGGCACGGCGCCCCGCACCTTCCAGGAGCTGATCTTCGCGTTGCAGCGATATTGGTCGGAGCGCGGCTGCGTCGTGCTGCAACCCTACGACATGGAAGTGGGGGCCGGGACGTTCCACACGGCCACGTTCCTGAGGTCCATCGGGCCTGAGCCCTGGAGCGCAGCCTACGTGCAGCCCTCGCGCCGGCCGGCCGACGGCCGTTATGGCGAGAATCCCTTCCGGCTGCAGCACTACTACCAGTTCCAGGTGGTCATCAAGCCATCGCCGCTCGACATCCTGGAGCTGTATCTCGGGAGCCTGCGCGCGCTCGGCTTCGACCCGCTGGTGCACGACGTACGCTTCGTCGAGGACAATTGGGAGTCGCCCACCCTCGGCGCATGGGGACTCGGCTGGGAGGTGTGGCTGAACGGCATGGAAATCACCCAGTTCACCTACTTCCAACAGGTGGGGGGGCTCGACTGCCGTCCGGTGACGGGTGAGATCACCTATGGTCTCGAGAGGCTCGCCATGTACCTGCAGGGAGTGGAGAGCATCTACGACATCGTCTGGACGGACGGACCGCTGGGCCGTGTGACCTATGGGGACGTGTTCCACCAGAACGAGGTCGAGCAGTCGCGGTACGACTTCGAGCTGGCGGATGTCGCGACGCTCTTTCGGCATTTCGACGAGCACGAGCGCATCTGCAGGCAGCTGCTCGAGGCGGGGCTGGCGTTGCCGGCCTATGAGCAGGTGTTGAAGGCGTCACACAGTTTCAATCTACTCGATGCGCGGCGCGCGATCTCGGTCACGGAGCGGCAGCGCTACATCCTGCGCATGCGCGCGCTCGCCGGTGGCGTGGCGCGGGCGTACTTCGAGAGTCGCAAGGCGTTGGGATTTCCGATGCTCGCGGGAAAGGCCGCGACATGACCGGCGAGAAGCGCGACTTTCTGGTGGAGATCGGCACGGAGGAATTACCGCCGAAAGCGCTGCGTGCACTGGAGCAGGCGTTTGCCGGGGATCTCGCGTCGGGGCTGACGAAGGCGGGCCTGAAGCATGGCGAGATCAAGTCGTTCGCGACCCCGCGGCGGCTCGCAGTCCTGGTCCGCCGTCTCGCGGCAAACCAGCCGGATCAGAAGATCGAGCGGCGCGGGCCGCCGGTGAGTGCGGCGTTCGACGCGGAGGGCCTGCCGACCCGGGCTGCGCAGGCATTCGCGGCGAGCAACAAGGCCGCCGTGGAGGAGTTGCAACGCCGCGATGAAGGCAAGGGCTCATTCCTTTATTACGTCGGTATCAGGACGGGCGCCACCACCGTGGAGCTCCTGCCCGGCCTGGTCCAGAGCGCGCTCGATGCCCTGCCGATTCCCCGGCGAATGCGCTGGGGCGCGGGTGAGGCGCAGTTCGTCCGGCCCGTTCACTGGATCGCGATGCTCTATGGCAAGGACGTCATTGCCGCGACCCTCCTCGATACGGCATCGGGCAATCTCACGCGCGGCCATCGATTCCACGCGCCGAAGCCGCTGCGGCTGTCGAGCCCGGGCGCCTACGAGCGGGCGCTGCGCGAGCGAGGTTACGTCATCGCGGGCTTCGAGACGCGCCGCTCTTTGGTTCGCGAGCACGTCACGGCCGTCGCGGCCGGCCTCGGCGGACGGGCGTTGGCGAGCGATGCCCTGCTCGATGAGGTCACCGCGCTGGTGGAGTGGCCGGTGCCGCTCGCCGGCCGGTTCGAGGAACGTTTCCTGTCGCTGCCGCGCGAGGTGCTGATCTCCACCCTGGAGGATCACCAGCGTTACTTCCCGGTCGAGGGCTCGGACGGGAAGCTCCTCCCCTGCTTCATCGCGGTAGCCAACATCGAGAGCCGCGATCCGGCCAAGGTGGTGGAGGGCAACGAGCGTGTCGTGCGGCCGCGGCTGGCCGACGCGGCGTTCTTCTGGGAGTAGGACCGCAAGTCCCCTCTCGCCGCGCTCACCGATGGCCTCAAGAAAGTCACCTTCCAGGCGAAGCTCGGGTCGCTCGACGACAAGGCGCGGCGTGTCGGTGCACTGGCCGTGCAGATCGCGCAGGCCCGCGCGCCCGGCGCGGCAGGCAACTCCAACGTGCTCGTGCACGCGCGGCGCGCGGCAGAGCTCTGCAAGTGTGACCTTCTCAGCGCGATGGTGGGTGAGTTCCCGGAGCTGCAGGGAATCATGGGCACCTACTATGCCCTCGCCGACGGGGAGGATACCGAGGTCGCCACCGCGATCCGCGAGCATTACCAGCCGCGCAGTGCCGGCGATGAGCTGCCCGCGTCCGAGACCGGCACCACCCTGGCTCTGGCCGACAAGCTCGACACGCTCGCCGGCATATTCGCCATCGGCGAGAAGCCCACGGGCACGAAGGATCCGTTCGGACTGCGACGGGCGGCCATCGGCGTGGTCAGGATCCTGATCGAAAAGCAGATCGAGGTCGACGTGGCCCGCCTGTTGGCTCATGCCGTGGAGCTGGTGCGCGAGGATATCGCCAAGGCCGCGGCTGCAGCCGGCAAGGCCCCCCCGGCAATCGCGGCCGATGGCGTCGCGTCCGAAGTCTATGACTATGTGCTCGAGAGGCTGCGCACCTATTACCTCGAAGGGGCGGCCATCACCACGGAGATGTTCGATGCCGTGCTGGCGACGCGGCCGGTATCGCCGCTCGATTTCGATTCCCGGCTGCGGGCACTCAGCAGCTTTCTCGCGTTGCCCGACGCGGCCAGTCTCGCGGCGGCCAACAAGCGTGTCGCCAACATCCTGCGCAAAGCCGGTGAGAGCGCGCCCACGAGCGTGGACGCCGAGGCGCTGGCGGCACCGGCCGAGCGGCAACTGTACGAGGCGATGCGCGAGCGGCGCGAGGCCGTGTCGGCCGCCGCGGCGCACAAGGATTACACCGGCTCGCTCGAGCTGCTGGCGCAGCTTCGCCCGGCGGTGGATGCCTTCTTCGACCAGGTGATGGTGATGGACGAGGATCCGAAGCTGCGCGCCAATCGTTTGGCGCTGCTCGCGCAGATGCGCGAGCTGTTCGCCGGCATCGCGGATCTCTCCCGACTGCCGGGCTGAGCGGCGAGCCCGCAATGCAGCTCATCGGCTCGATCGTCTTCACGACATTCCTGTTCGTCTGGACGTTCTGCTATTCCATCTTCTTCGTGCTCGCCTGCCTGCTGCTGCCGTTCCGGCACCGGTTCATGCTGGCGCGGCTCTGGGCGTGGGTGCTGCTCAAGGCGCTGAAGTGGACCTGCAGGCTGGACTTCCGGGTGGAGGGGACCGAGCGTCTGCCCGAGGGAAATCACATCGCGTTGTGGAAGCACTCCTCTTCGTGGGAAACGCTCGCGATGAACGTGGTGTTTCCGCGGCAGGTGTGGGTGTTGAAGCGGGAGCTGCTGTGGATCCCGGTTGTGGGATGGGGCATCCGCCAGCTGCACGCCATCGCCATCGACCGCAAGTCGGGCCACTCGGCCGTCTCGCAGGTGGTCGCACAGGGCCGGGAGCGGCTCGCCGAGGGCGATTGGGTGATGGTGTTCCCCGAAGGCACCCGGATGCCGCGGGGGGAGACGCGCCGCTACGGTGTCAGCGGCACTCTGCTCGCGGCCGAGGCGGGCAAGCTCATCGTGCCGGTGGCGCACAATGCGGGCCTTTTCTGGCCGCGCCGCGGCCTGCTCAAGAAGCCGGGCACCATCCGTGTCGTGATCGGCGAGCCAGTATCACCCGGAAACCGCGACGTCCGCGAGGTCAACCGCGAGATCCAGGAGTGGGTCGAGTCCACCGTGGCCACGCTCGTTTGAAGCGCTGGCAGCGGGCGCATCGTGTGCCCGCGCTCATGCGGTCGTGATCCAACTGTAGCCGGCACCCGATAGCTGGGCGAGGCCCCCTGCGATCATGGCGAAGCGCAGGCCCTCCGCTCCGCCGTGATATCCCGCATAGACCGCGCCGAGCGCTGCGACACCGATCGTGGCGCCGACCATCCGCGCAACGTTGATCAGGGCTGACGCGGTGCCTGATCGGGCGGCGTGCACCGCGCCTACGGCTTCGCCCATCAAAGGGCCCGTCGCCAATCCCATACCAATCCCGGTCAGAGCCAGTCCCAGCTCTGCCAAGACCAGGGACGGCTGACGGGCGGTGGCGCCGATCAGCAGAAGGCCGATGCCGATGATGGCGACGCCGCCGGCAGTGGTGACGCGGACGCCGAAGCGCTCTGTCAGCTTGCCTGAGAACGGCGAGACGATGACGAAGACCAGCGCCATGGGGATCAGTGCGATGCCCGCCGCCGTCGCCCCGAGGCTGCGCGCGCTCTGCCAGGTCAGCGGCAGCAGGAAGATGACACCGTACATACCGAAAGTCATGGCGGTAGTGGCCACGCAGGCGGCGCTGAACCTCTTGGACGAAAACAGCTCGAGTGGAACGAGCGCGGCCTTTCCGACATCCCTCTCCGTAAGAATGAAGAGCACGATGCAGGCGATCGCTACCCCGCACATTGCGAGCGCGGGCCAGAGATCACCGTGCGCCTCGATGGCAGCGAACGCCATGGCGCCGAGCCCGATGGCGCCGAGAGTCTGACCGCGCGTATCGAAGCTGCGGCCGTGCGGGTCGGACGATTCCGGCAGAGTGAGCGGCGCGAGCACGACTGCAGCGAGACTGACCGGCACCACGACCAGGAAAATGCTGCGCCAGCCGAAGTGCTGAATCAGCACCCCGCCGAGCGTCGGTCCGATGGCGAGCGCCACGCCGTTGCAGGCCGCCCAGATGCCGAGCGCCCTGCCGCGCTCGCGGCCATCTCGCCAGATGACCCGGACTATCGCCAGAGAAGCGGGGATCAGGAGCGCGGCGCCGACCCCAGCCGCCGCGCGCGCTCCGATCAGGATGCCGATCGACGGCGAGAACGCGGCAAGGAGCGAGGCCGCGGTGAAGACGGCGGCACCGGCCATGAAGACCATACGGCGGCCTAGCAGGTCGGCCAGCAGCCCACCGGTGAGCAGCAGCACGGCGTAGGTGAGGTTGTAGGCGTCTACAACCCACTGCAACGCGCCCACGCCCGCGTGGAAGTAGGCGCCGATCCGGTGCGTGCCTAGATTGACGACCGCGGTATCGATCTGCGCAACGAGCACGGCCAGGCACAGCGTGAGCAGTGCCGGAAAATGACTCACTCCGACTCGCTGTGTTCCGTTCCTTTGCACAGTAGTGTCCAAGGCTGACTCCTATTCGCGTCGGGTAAACGGTAGGGTGAGCTCGCCTGTCCGCCCGCAACGTTCGGACGCGAACCCCGCCGCGTCCGCCAGCGTTGAACCAAGCCTACCTGCCGCTGCGTCGATAACGTTTCGACGGCTATCGAAGCTTCCGTGCCTTAGGGGTGGTACCTTGAAGCTGTGGTAGAGCGAGGACACCCCGAGCTTCCCGGCTTCTCCGGCACGGCATTCCTGCTGGCGGATCCGGCACGCGCCATGATGCTGACGGCACTGCTCGGCGGGCGCGCCCTACCCGCCGGGGAGCTGGCTTATGCGGCACGGGTAACCGCGCAGACCGCCAGCTCTCACCTGGCGAAACTTCTGGCGGGTGGCCTGGTTGCGCTGGAGATCGAAGGGAGACACCGCTATTACCGGCTGGCTGGCTCTCACGTGGCGCAGGCGCTGGAGCACCTGGCCGCCATCCGACCCGAGCCGCAGATCCGACGGCGAGCGCTGAGCCCCGAGGCGCAGCGTCTGCGTTTCTGCCGCAGCTGTTATGACCACCTCGCCGGCCAGGTGGGCGTGGCGCTGGCTCGCGCGCTCGAGGAGCGCGAATACCTGCGCCCTGCCCGGGGCAAGGTGCTGGAGGTGACACCGGCGGGCTCGGAATGGCTGGCACGCGTCGGTGTGGACCTGCTCGGCATCAAGCCCTCGCGCGGCGGACTGGCGCGGCAGTGCCTCGACTGGACGGAGCGGCAGCACCACTTGGCTGGGCCGCTAGCGGTCGAGCTGATGGGTGCGCTCTGCGCCTCCGGCTGGCTGCGCCGCGGCCGCAAGACGCGGGCCGTCGAGGTGTTGCCCAGAGGGCGGCAGGAGCTGCGCGCCCAACTGGGCATCGACGTGGATTACGTCGGCTGAAGCGCTCCGCGAAAGCGCGTTCCAACCTGGCTGCCAGCCGCTCGGGCGAGGGCATCACCGTACATCTCCTCCATCGGAATGGAGATCCCGAGCGAGCGAAGCTCCAGGTTTATCCGGTGCTTGATGGTGCTAACGTCCAACATGTCCGTACCCCACGGAGTCTCAATTGGGGCGACAGTTACGCGGACAAAACGACTGCGTCGGCCAGGCGCCACCGATCAATCCCACTTCTGGGAGCCGGCCACTTGTCGGGTGGCGACATTCAGACGATTGAAGACGTTTGTCGTGGCTATCCAGAGGAGCAGGCCGGAGAGCTCCTTCTTGTCGAAGTGGCGCGCGGCTTCCTTCCACACCGGGTCAGGCACTGGATCTTCCCGATCGGCCAGCCGGGTGACGGATTCGGCCAAAGCGAGGGCTGCGCGCTCAGCTTCACTATAATATGGAGCATCGCGCCAGCCTGCGACAGCAAAGAGACGCTCGTCGGACTCGCCGTGCTGTCTGGCATGCTTCGCGCCGCCGTCCAGGCACACCGCGCAGCCGTTGATCTGGCTGATGCGCATGTGGACGAGGTGCAGGGTCTTCGGCGGGACGCCCGCTTTCCACGCAGCGGAGATCATGGACTTGATGGCCGGCGTCGCTTCGGGAAGAGCTGTCGCGAGGTTCATACGGGCTTGCATGCTGGTTCTCCAGTCGATAGGGGTGAGGTATCGCGGTCTCGCCGAGCCACTGTCACATCCGCGCAGTCCGAGACGTCATCCCCTTGACGAATGGGGAGGAGAGAATGTGACGTGAGCGATGACGATTGGCTGGCCGGGCAGTTCGAGTCTCACCGCGCGCACCTGCGCGCAGTGGCGTATCGCATGCTGGGGAGCCTGAGCGAGGCAGATGATGCCGTGCAAGAGGCATGGTTGCGGCTGCACCGTGCCGGAGCGGCCGGCATCGACAATCTCGGCGGATGGCTGACGACGACGGTGGCCAGGGTTTGCCTCGATACGCTGCGCGGGCGCAAGGCGCGCCGGGAGCATCATCCGCCGCAGCCGGGCGCTTCTGCCCTTGAGAGCGCCAGAGACTCGGAGAATGGCGGCAGCATCGTGGCGCCGAGCGCGCCGGCGGACCCGGAGCAGGAGGCCATGCTCGCCGACTCCGTGGGCCTCGCGATGCTCGTCGTCCTGGAGTCCCTCGAGCCGGCCGAGCGCGTCGCCTTCGTGCTGCACGACCTCTTCGGGGTCGCCTTCGAGGATGTCGCGGCCATCGTCGGGCGCTCGTCCGAGGCGGCGCGCCAGTTGGCAAGCCGGGCGCGCCGACGTCTGCGAGGCGAGACCCAGGTACCCCGCGAGACTCTCGCGCGCCAGCGCGAAGTGGTCAGTGCCTTTCTCGCGGCCTCGCGCGATGGCGATTTTGACAGGCTCCTGTCGCTGCTCGATCCTCAGGTCGTGTTCCGGCCGGATCTCGCCGCAAAGCTAGGCGGTCCGAGGCAGGAGATCCGCGGGGCCGCGGAGGTGGCGAAGCTCTTCTGCGGCCGCGCACAGGCCGCACGCATCGCGCTGGTCAATGGTGAGATCGGAATCGTGGTGGCGCCGCAAGGCCGGCTGCTGCTGGCTCTGATACCCACCCTGGCCAGCGGCAGGATCGTCGCACTTGATGTGGTGGCCGGGCCCGACCGGCTCAGTGAGCTGCAGCTGGGAGTTGCACCGGAGGCTGACGGCGAACGCTTCTGAGCCTGCTCAGCGTGTCATCCACTTGCGCGAGCGGACGGTGGCCACCGCGTACGGGAATATCCAGAAGAGCGCGATCGCCGAATAGTAGGTGTACAGCACACCGTACAGGAAACTCATCGAGCGCTCGCTGCGCAGGAAGTAGAGCACGCTGAAGAGCGACATCGCGCCCATGGTCGTCATCATGGGCACGGTGATGGCAGGATCGCGCATCACGAGCAGCGGCAGGAGGCCCAGGCTGGAGTAGGATGCCGGATAGCGGAGGTTGGTGACCGCACGGTCGAAAAGCGCCATGAGGCACGTGGGCCAGGGGCGCTTCCACACGATGCGGGTGAAGCGGAGCTCCTCGCGCACGTAGGAGCGGTCCCACCGCAGCAACATCTTGCAGAGCTTCACGTACTTGATCGGCACCAGGGTATGCACCACCGCGGTGCGCTGATAGACCGTGTCAAAACCGCTGTCGAGCAGATAGTTGGTCATGGCCCGGTCCTCGCCGAAGGTGCAGCGGGAACCGAGGAACTCCTGGGTCTTCCAGCGCTCGAGCACCTGGCGGACGCCCGAGGCCCTGAGGCCGGTGAGTGCGCCCGGACAGCAGTAGACGTTGCGGTACACGGACTCCGTGGCGCGCAGCATGTCGAAGGACAGCATGTAGCGGACATGCAGCATCTGCGGGATGATGCCGTGCGCGCGGTTGTACACCTCCACCCTGCCCGCCACCGCGCCGACCTTGGGGTCGCGGAAGGGACCGGCCAGGGCAAGCAGCGCACCGCGCTCGATCACGCTGTCGGAATCGATGGTGACCAGAACCTCTCCGCGGGCGCGGCTGAAGCCCAGCGCGAGCGCTTCGCGCTTGCCGCGGTTGCGGTCCTGGCGAAGCGCTGTCACGAGGCCCGGATAACGCTCCGCCGCCTGTGAGATATAACTCCAGGTGTCGTCCTTGCTGCCGTCGTCGATGACGAGGATCTCCAGCCGATCGTGCGGGTAGTCCGCCTTGGCCGCGGACTCGATCGACTGCAACACCATCGCGCCTTCGTTGTAGGCGGGAATGATGACTGTGAGGCTCGGCGCGCTCTCGCGCGTCGCGGACGCCGCCGGACGGTAGAGGATCCAGAAGATCGTGCGGATGACGATGAGGAGGAAGCCGAGCCCCAGCCAGAAGAGGCTGGGATAAGCCAGCACGCGGACGCCGCTGTCCTTCACCGCGATCGCCAGGATGCGCAGCACGATGGCGTGGAACTGGTAGTAGCCCAGAATGACACAGCAGACGCCGACGAGGGCGTACACGGCGTAGGACCACCACTCGTCCGGCTGCCCCGACGGCCGCATCATGTTGGCCGGCGGCGCCGCCGCGATGGCGCCGGCGGAGCCCGAGATGGTCGGTGAATTCTCGAAGGTTCGCATCAGGGGCTTATCCATTATCTAGGGTCGCTCCAGCGCAACGACGGTATTGAGAACGCCGGTGCCAGCCCACCGATGACGGTAGCGGTGACAACGGCCAAGGATTTTACGCGAAGGGGGGCGGAGCTGAGCTGCACCGCTCTGTGAAGAATCCTGAAGATCCCTCAGGAGAAAGAAGCATTCGTTGCATCCAAAGCACATGGCTCCGCATCCTACGGGTCAGGTCTTGAACCGGTCATGAACCGACGGCCCGCCAGCCGCATGGGCAGCCCGCCAGCGGCCCCGACCGCGACAGCATCGCCCGCAGCGGCGCTACCGCTCAGCTTTGCATCAGCAGGGAATCAGAGGCCCGCGATGCCCGCCACCTTCGCGCCGTCGGGGCTACCGAGGCCGGTGCAGGCATCCCATCCGCGGGATGCGGCGAAGCCGCCGTTGTTGCCCTGCGTGATGTCGCGCAGGGCGGAGAGTTGGCCATAAAGAGCGGGATTCACGAAGCCGGCGGCGTGTCCGGTTGCGCCGTTGATGCGCGCGATCAGCCCGGCCCATAGCGGCGCCACTGCGCTCGTTCCGCCGATCACGGCCTTCCTCCCATCAATCAACACGTCATAGCCGGTTTGCGGATCTGCATCGGCGGATACGTCGGGAACCCCGCGCTTCACCAGAGGACTGCGATTGCCTTCCGCGTCAGTAGTGTCGAGGCCCCTCTGCCAGACCGGCAAGGCAAATACCGCACTGACACCGCCTCCTCCCGCACCGCTGGCGGGATTGCCGTCGTTCCAGACGACCTCCTTCACGATTGCCGTGGCGGTCGCCTGCAGACTGGTGCCTCCGCAGGCGAGCGCATGCACGCTGGAGGCAGGGAAATCGACATGGTTGCCGCCATCACCAACCCCATCATCCGACCCGCTGTCGCCAGCGGCGACGCAGACCGTGATCCCCATCGCGGCGGCAGCCTGAAACGCCTGGTCCATTGCGGACATCGCCTGTTGTGTCCAGCTCGACTCCGGGCCGCCCCAGCTGATAGAGATCACCGAAGGCTTGCGGGCATCGTCGTGAATGGCGGTAGTCACGGCATCCAGGAAGCCGGCATCGGTGTTGGGAGCGAAGTAGACGGCAATGGCGGCGGCGGGGGCGATGGCGCCGGCCACCTCGATGTCCAGCATCACCTCGCCATCCGCACCGTTCGGATCGCCGGTGGGCTGGTTCGCGCCGTGATCGACGGAGACTGGGGTCACCGCGGGCGGCGAGAGGCCGAGCCCGGTAAAGTATGCCTGGATGTCCTGCGGACGGTAACCGCCGCCGAGCTCGATGAGAGCGATGCATTCGCCCTTGCCGTCGCCTCGAGGGAAGTCGTAGAGCGCGGAGAGCTGCACCGGCGTGAACGATTGCGCCCCGGCGCGAGCCGGGCGCGAGTGCCGCTTCGCCCCGGCCGTCTTGATGCGAAAGTGCGTCCGCGCCTGCGGACGATTGTCGAGGCCGAGGACGGCCTCCACGATGCCGTCCAACTCCGCGGGGATGTGCACAGGCCCGGTCCTGCCGCGGTAGGTTCCGCCTGGATGGGAGTAATGCTGCAGCTCCAAGCCGAAAGCATCGTTGAATTGCGCGACGGTGCCGGTCAACACGAGGGTGCGGCGCGCGGGATGCTCCTGCACGACGGTGAGTCCGTGCGCTTCGGCGAAGTCCCGCACGGAGTCGAGGTCTGCCCGGCCGGCGCCGTGGCGCCGGGCAAATTCCGCCCGGGAGAGATGAGCCTTTCGGCCGGAGCCTTTCGCCAACTCCTGCAAGCGCTCCTGCAGGGCTTGCCGACCTGCGGCGCGGACGATGACGCTTACCTCCAACCGCTCGTCGGGATCCGCAGGTCCCAATGCAACGGAATTCGGCAGCGGGTTACGCTCGCTACCCCTGAGTGGACGTCTCACCATGGCGCCTCCTCCTCACCTGCGGGTGCAGGGTCCATGGCTACCTTAGCTCCGGCGCGGCCGGTGGGCCAATTCTGTCTGGAGTTGGAGACAGGCGCCGTCAGTTCAGGCAACACCCCGCGCCGGGTCGGCGGAGGTCTCCTGACGGGGGGCTTCCATGTCACGGCGCTGGGGCATAGCTCCGTCCAGCCAGCCGATGAGCTCCGCCGGGGCCATCGAGCATGCCGATGGAGGTGGCTTCACCGCTTGCCGCGGCATCCTTGATGAGGGCATTGTTGGTGAGCGCGAACTCGGTGACCTGTACAACCCCGAGCAGGGCGACGAGAAATACGATGAGCGGGCACCCACCAATGCCATTCGAATTCCGCCATGCCGATCCAGCGGCTTGCACTGGCCCGGGCCGCATCCACCATTGCAGAGGAAGCCTCGGCGTGTTCCTTACCGATCGCCTGATCGGCGAGGACGACCTCCAGGCTGGCCTATCGACCGGAGGCGGGTATCATGTCGATGTACCACACGGGCGGTAACATGTCGGAGAAAGTCGATTGCGTCGTCATCGGCGCGGGCGTCGTCGGCCTTGCGGTCGCGCGGGCCCTGGCGATCCGCGGCCGCGAGGTCCTCGTCCTCGAGGCCGAAGACGCGATCGGCACGGGCACCAGCTCGCGCAACAGCGAGGTCATCCATGCCGGGATCCATTATCCGCGAGACTCGGCCAAGGCCCGGCTCTGCGTTGCGGGCAAGCAGCTTCTTTATCCCTATTGCGCGGCCCGGAGGGTCGAGCATCGGCGGTGCGGCAAGCTGATCGTAGCCGCCGACCGCGAGCAAGTGAAAGCGCTGCAGAAGATCGAGGCGGCCGCGCGGGCCAACGGAGTGGACGACTTGCGGTGGCTGACCGCCGCCGAAGCGACCGGCATGGAGCCGGCGCTGAGCTGTGTGGCCGCGCTGTTCTCACCTTCCACGGGCATCATCGACAGCCACGGCTTCATGCTCGCCTTGCAGGGAGATTTCGAGGAAGCCGGCGGCACAGTGGCATTCCGGGCGCCTGTGAAAGGCGGATGCTGCAGCTCCGAAGGAATCCGCCTCGAGGCGGGCTCGGATGACCGCATCGAGCTTGCGGCGCGGGTCGTCGTCAACAGCGCGGGGCTGAGCGCGCAGGAAGTGGCTCGCAGCATCGAAGGCGTTCCGGTAGAGAGCATCCCTCCAACCGCCTACGCCAAGGGCAACTATTACGTCCTGCAGGGAAGGGCGCCGTTTCGCCTCCTGATCTACCCCATTCCAGAGCCCGGCGGTCTCGGCGTGCATCTCACGCTCGATCTCGCCGGCCAGGCGAGATTCGGGCCTGACGTGGAGTGGGTCGAGAAGTTGGATTACACCGTCGATCCGGCGCGTGCGGAGCACTTCTACCGCGCGATCCGCAGCTATTGGCCCGGCCTGCCGGACGGTGCGTTGCAGCCGGGATATGCCGGCATTCGCCCCAAGCTGAGCGGCCCCGGCGCTGCCGCGGCAGACTTCCTCATCCAGGGGCCGCAGGCACACGGTGTGCGCGGACTGGTCAACCTCTACGGAATCGAATCGCCGGGCCTCACGGCGGCGCTGGCGATCGCGGAGGAAGTCGCGGATGCGGTTGCCGCCGATCGCTAGCCGGCTCGGCCACTACGACCACCGGGACCTGACGCTCTGAAGCTCAGACGCCCAGCCCTCGGACGTTTACATAGACGGCATACAGGGAGGTACTGGCGCAGATATAGAGCCGGCTGCGGTTGTGCTGGTAGCCGCCGAAGCAGAGGTTCGCGGCCACCTCCGGCAGGATGATGCGCCCGATCGGTGTGCCGTCGGGAGCGAAGACGCTGACCCCGTTGAAATTCTTATCGGGTGACCAGCCGCCGGCGCACCAGAGATTGCCGTCCTCATCGACGCGAATGTCATCGCCGAGGCCGCCGTGAGTGTCGGCGAAATCGTGGAATACGCGGCGATGAGTCAGCTTTCCCTGGGGATCGACGTCGAATGCCTGGATGTTCGATGGGGGGCCACCGGTGTCGGAGACGTAGAGGGTCTTCTCATCGGGAGAGAAGCAGACGGCGTTTGGCTGACGGAAGCCACCTGCCGCGATGTGCAACGCACCGGTTTTCGGGTCGAGCCGATAGAGGTTGCCCGGCAGCTCCGGTTTGGTCCGCCAGCCCTCGTGATCGCCCAGAATGCCGTAGGTTGGATCCGTGAACCACACGGTACCGTCGGATTTGACGACCACTCCGTTGGGCGAATTGAGCCGCCGGCCTTCGTAACGGTCAGCCAGGACCGTGAGGCTGCCGTCGTACTCGGTACGCGTGATGCGGCGCGTTCGCTGCTCGCAGGTCACCAGCCTGCCCTGCCGGTCGCGCGTGTTGCCATTTGCCTCGTTCGAGGGGTAGCGAAAGAGGGTGGTCTCACCCGTCACCTCGTCGTATCGCATCATGCGATTGTTCGGTACGTCACTGAAAATGACGCTATGCATGTCGCCGAAGTACACCGGTCCTTCGGTCCATTCGGCGCTCGTCCAAAGACGGCGAATCTCGGTAGTGCCGATGACGTATTTATTGAACCTTGGATCGAATGCCTGGATGGCCGGGTCGGGGTACACCACCGATGCCGGATCGTTCCAGTTGCGCGGCGGAGGCGTCGTGCCCGGAGGATCGCTCGCTTGACGTGCCAGCGCCGATGTTGCCGCGAGAGAGCCGACCGCCGCTGCGGCGGTGGAATGGAGGAAGGAGCGCCGGTTCATGCTTGGAAGTTCCCCTTATACTAGCTAGATACACCTGGGATTCCGCACTCTCCAGGTGCGCGGCGAACAGGTAATTATGGCGAACATCGAGCGCCGATGCCGCAGATAAACGTAACCGAGCCAATTCCGATGGCGAGCGTGGCGGTGTTTTCACCCGCCGCCCTCGCGGGACTCGCGCTCGGATCGTTCGGCCTGGGAACCCTTTCCGATCGGATCGGGCGCAAGAAGGTGCTGATCGGTGCGATGCTTTGCGGAGCCTGCACGATCGCCACGGCACTGGCCGGCTCACTGGACGCGGCGGTGCAAATCCGGTTTTTGCCGGAGTCGCTGAGCTAGCTGGTCTATTCCGGGGCGCGCCGGGCGTATCGCAGCCTTGCTTGCCCGCGTTTGCGGCGAGGAGATCTCTCCACATTCTCGCATGGTCAGCCACGCTCTATCCGGCCCCCATCCATCCGGCAGGCTCAGGGACAGAGAGGCCCAGGGCGCCGAGCCCCCCTACCGGGATAGTCGCGAGTTCCGTCCATCGCTATATTTTGTTAGGCAACCGCACGGCGCGATGGATTACGCTTGGGGGCAAATCGGGCACTGCGAAGAGTGGGGTCGAGCGGCGTGACATCGAGCGAGGTCTGGAACGCGGAACACCGCAGCGTCGTCATCGCCAGCTTTCTCGGCTGGATGCTGGATGCATTCGATTTTTTTCTCGTGGTGTTCGTGCTCCGCCACCTCGCCAGCGATTTCCATTCCAGCATCACAGAAGTGACGCTCGGGATCAGCCTTACTTTGGCGATGCGGCCCGTGGGAGCATTTCTCTTCGGCCGCTTCGGCGACCGTTACGGCCGCCGGCCGGCGCTCATGGCCAGCATCCTTCTCTATTCGGCCATGGAGCTCGCGACCGCGTTCGCGCCCTCGCTGCGGGTATTCATCGTGTTGCGGGCGCTTTATGGGGTGGCGATGGGCGGCGAATGGGGCATCGGTGCCTCGCTCGCCTTCGAGACCGTACCGGTCAGGTCCCGCGGCCTGGTGTCCGGAATCCTGCAGGCGGGATATCCCTGTGGGTACCTGCTGGCCGCGATCGTGTTCGGGCTGCTGTTCGACCACATTGGCTGGCGCGGCATGTTCATCGTGGGAGCGGCGCCGGCTCTCCTGGTCCTTTTCATCTTCAGCAAAGTGCCGGAATCACGGACCTGGTCGGCTGGGCGCGCACAGCCGGCAAGGCGCAGCCTGATCTCCGGTCTGAGGGGGCATTGGATGCTCGCACTCTATGCGATCGTGCTGATGGGCTGTTTCAACTTCTTCAGCCACGGCACACAGGATCTGTATCCGACGATGCTGAGCGCGCAGCGCGGATTCTCCGCGGGCACGATCTCCGGGATCGCGGTCTTCTACAACGTAGGCGCGATTCTGGGCGGGATACTTTTCGGCTCCCTCTCCAGCCGGCTGGGCCGCCGTCGGGCCATCGCCCTGGCGGCAGTCCTGTCGCTCATCGTATTGCCATTCTGGGCGTATTCGACGACTCCGGTGGCCCTGGCGATCGCGGCGTTCGCAATGCAATTCATGGTGCAGGGCGCCTGGGGCGTCGTGCCCGTGCATCTGAACGAGCTATCACCCGAGGGCATGCGCGCGACTTTTCCCGGCGTGGTCTACCAGCTGGGCAACCTTCTGGCTTCCTTCAATGCAACCCTGCAGGCGAGCATCGCCGCCGCATACGCCAGCAGCGGGCATCCGAACTACTCTTTTGCCCTGACGGTGGTCTGTGGAGTAGTCGCCGTTGCGCTCGTGTTGCTTTCATTGCTGGGACCCGAGCGGCGCAACGTGCAATTCGT